>CAJTKW010000051.1:0-24837 GCA_910577035.1 uncultured Acetatifactor sp. | reverse complement strand
GGGCAGGCAAGACGGACGGTGCTTTGGATGCGGGCAATATGTTAAAGCCCATGCTGGCCAGGGGTGAGCTGCACTGTATCGGTGCCACCACCCTGGACGAGTACAGGCAGTATATTGAGAAGGATGCGGCGCTGGAGCGCCGGTTTCAGCCGGTAATGGTGGAGGAGCCGTCGGTGGAGGATACCATCTCTATTTTGAGAGGCCTCAAGGAACGCTACGAGGTGTATCACGGCGTAAAAATCATGGACAATGCCCTGGTCAGCGCGGCGGTCCTTTCCAACCGCTATATTTCCGACCGGTTTCTGCCGGATAAGGCCATTGACCTGGTGGACGAGGCCTGTGCCCTGATTAAGACGGAGCTGGATTCCATGCCCACAGAGCTGGATGAGCTGCAGAGGCGGATTATGCAGATGGAGATTGAGGAGGCGGCCCTGAAAAAGGAGGATGACCGCCTCAGTCAGGAGCGGCTTACAGATCTGCAGAAGGAGCTTGCCGAGCAGAAGGAGGAGTTTGCAGGCAAGAAGGCCCAGTGGGACAATGAGAAGGCTTCCGTGGAGCGGCTTTCGAAGCTGCGAGAGGAAATTGACAGCGTGAACAGTGAGATCCAGATCGCCCAGAGGGAGGGAAATCTGGAAAAGGCGGCAGAGCTTTCCTACGGTACACTGCCCAGCCTGAAAAAGCAGCTGGAGCAGGAGGAAGAGAGTACGGGGAAAAGGGAAATGTCCCTGGTACACGAGAAGGTATCGGAGGAAGAGATTGCCCGTATTGTTTCCAGGTGGAGCGGCATACCCGTGGCAAAGCTGACGGAGAGCGAAAGAAATAAGACACTGCATCTGGACGAGGAGCTCCACAGGCGGGTCATCGGCCAGGAGGAAGGTGTCACCAAGGTGACCGAGGCGATCATTCGTTCCAAGGCCGGGATCAAGGATCCGGACAAGCCTATCGGTTCCTTCCTGTTCCTGGGGCCTACGGGCGTGGGAAAGACGGAGCTGGCAAAGTCCCTTGCCGCTGCCCTTTTTGACGACGAGACGAATATGGTGCGAATTGACATGAGCGAGTACATGGAGAAATTCTCGGTATCCAGGCTCATCGGGGCACCTCCCGGATATGTGGGATATGAGGAGGGCGGGCAGTTGACTGAGGCAGAGATTGAGAAGGCCCACCCCGACGTGTTCAATGTGCTGCTGCAGGTGCTGGATGACGGGCGGGTTACGGACTCCCAGGGCCGGACCGTGGATTTTAAGAATACAATCCTGATTATGACCTCCAATATCGGCGCCGGCTATCTGCTGGAGGGGATCGACGAAGCAGGGAACATCAGCCGGGAGGCGGAAGAAGCGGTCATGGGCGAGCTGCGGGCCCATTTCCGTCCGGAATTCCTCAACCGTCTGGATGAAACCATTCTCTTCAAGCCTCTGACCAGGGAGAATATCGGCGGCATTGTGGAGCTGATTGTCAAAGACCTGAACAGCCGTCTGGAGGAGCGGAATCTGAAGCTGGAGCTGACGGCGGAGGCAGTGAGGCTGATTGTGGACAACGCATACGATCCCGTGTACGGCGCCCGGCCATTGAAGCGGTATATCCAGAAGTATGTGGAGACCATGACGGCGAAGCTGATCCTGGAGGATCGGGTGCATGGCGGAGACAGAGTGGTGATTGACGCGGAGAACGGTGAATTGACGGCTGAAGTGAAAGGAATGTGAGACAGTATGATACCAAAAGATCCGGCCATGCTTTTGAGCTTTGTCAATCTGAAACTGCGGGATTATTACGGCAGTCTGGAGGCCCTCTGCGAGGATCTGGATGTGGACGGGGAGGAGATTGCCGGGAAGCTGGCGGCCATTGATTATCACTATGACAAGGAGAAGAACCGGTTTGTATAGAGCGGAGAAAGAAGCGGAGGATAAGGAGCAGAGGGAAGACAGCAAGGGGAGCAAAGGCAGGGAGCAGGGCAAAGACAGGGAGCAGGGCAAAGACAGGGAGCAGAGGGAAGACAAAGGGCAGAGGGAAGACAGTACGGGGAGCAAAGACAGGGAGCAGAGCAAAGGCAGGGAGCAGGGGAAAAGCGGAAGCATAGCGCAGGGACCGGCGGGCGGCCGGGTACGGAAGGGGCTGCGCTGTCAGATCTGTGTGGGCTGCGGCCTGTGCCCCGGTGCGGCTCCCGGATACAGGCCGGCAGGCGCCGGCGGGCCGGGAACCGTGACCGTGCTGACCGACAGCGTATTTACCGGGGAAATGCCGGGAGGTCTGACGGGTAAGGTGCGCCTTGTGACTGCGGATGTGGGAACCACGACGGTGGCCATGCTGCTTTACGGGGCGGAGGGAGCCGCGGAGGACAGGTATCTGGCGGTAAATCCCCAGACAGCCTACGGCGCTGATGTAATATCCCGGATCCGGGCCGCGGAGGACGGGGCGAAGGCCGGGGACATGAGGCGGCAGATCCGGGAGGTCCTGGAACAGGGGCTGAGGCGTTTTCAAAAGCGGCTGTCCCCCGGCGAAAGTATGCGGCTGGTGCTGGCCGCCAATACTACCATGACCTATCTGCTGATGGGATGGGACACGTCCGAGCTGGGACGTGCCCCTTTTCGTGCTGCCCGCTTAAGTGCCGTGGAAACGGAATTGGCAGGGGTTCCCTGCTTTGTATTTCCGGGAATTTCGGCTTTCGTGGGAGGAGATATTACGGCGGGAATGTATGCCTGCGGCATGGGAGACCGGGAGGACATTACGCTGCTCATTGATCTGGGTACCAACGGTGAGATCGTCCTGGGGGGCAGGGAAAAGCGGATCGCCTGTGCCACGGCGGCGGGACCGGCCTTTGAGGGCGGCGTAAACAGGGGGGTGTGGGGAGCGGACATGGTCAGCCGCCTTGCTGCCCTGCGCAGGGCAGGCCTGTTGGATGAAACGGGGCTTCTGGCGGAGGAATACTTTGAGAAAGGGGTGCTGGTGGGGAATGTCCGTGTCACCCAGGAGGCGGTGCGGGCCCTTCAGCTGGCAAAGGGGGCGGCAGCCGCGGGCATCGGCACGCTTCTGGACAGGTACGGGATCGGGCCGGAGCAGGTAGACCGGGTAGTGCTGGCCGGGGGCTTCGGCTATTATCTGCGGCCGGAGGACGGGGTACAGATCGGGCTGCTGTCCGCGGAGCTGGCGGAAAAGGCTGTGGCCGGCGGCAATACGGCACTTTCCGGCGCATGGAAGGCAGGCCGGGAACGGATAGCCGGCCGGGGAGTGACGGAGGAGCTTGAGAGGCTGGTTAACGGCACGGTGGTACTGAATCTGGCGGCGGAGCCGGATTTTGAAGAACGGTATTATCGGGCCATGAATCTGTAAATAACTTGCAAAGGCAGATTGACATTTCGGGGTATGAATAGTATAATGATACTGTTTATGAGCATAGAAGACCCGAATACATATTGGGAGAGAGGAAAAAGTCCACGTATTTTTTGAATGCGGCTGGATTAGGTGAGAGGCCATGGCCAAACAGCAATTATTGATTGTGGATGACGAGGAAGTCAACAGAGAGCTGCTGCGCATGATGTTTGACTCCGAGTATGAGATTCTGGAAGCGGCTGACGGGGGTCAGGCAGTGGAGCAGATCGAGAAAAGAGGAGATCTGGTGCTGATTCTTCTGGATGTTGTTATGCCGGTTCTGGACGGCTTTAAAGTGTTGGATTACATGAAGGAGAAAGACCTTCTGGATACAATACCGGTCATCCTGATTACAGGCATGACTCCCAAGGAGAGCGAGGGCAGGGCCTACAGATACGGTATTGCGGACGTAATGCACAAGCCCTTTGAGCCCAGTGTGATTAAGAGACGGGCCCATAATATCATTGAGCTGTACCAGAGCAAGCGCAACATGGAGCGGAAGCTGAAGGAGCAGGAGCAGGCGATCCGGGAGCAGGAGCAGAGAATCCGCCAGAACAATGATTTCATGATTGAGGCATTAAGTGCCGTGGTGGAATTCAGAAATGTGGAGACCGGCGACCATGTAAGGCGCATTAAGTATTTTACCAGGATTCTGTTGAAATATGTGGCAAAGTATTGCCCTCAGTATGGGCTTACGCCGGAGAAGATAGATCAGATTGCCAGGGCATCGGCGCTGCATGACATAGGGAAGATCGGAATTCCCGATGCGATCCTGTTAAAGCCCGCCCGGCTGACTCCGGAGGAATTTGAGGTCATGAAGCGCCATACCACCATCGGGGCCGAGATCCTGGAGTCCTGCAAGCAGGCCTATGCGGATGATTTCTACCAGTATTGCTATGACATATGCCGGTACCACCACGAGAGATGGGACGGCAAGGGGTATCCGGATCATCTGGTGGGAGAAGAGATCCCTATCAGCGCCCAGATCGTGGCCGTGGCCGATGTCTATGACGCGCTGGTAAGCGACAGGGTTTATAAAACTGCATATAGCAACGCAATAGCATATGATATGATCCTGAATGGAGAGTGTGGTCAGTTTTCACCTGATGTACTCAAGTGCTTTGAGCTCGCTAAAGAGGATTTTTTCAATATTGTAGAAGTCATTAAAATGTTTAACTTTACTTGAGTTTGTGTGGCGGGAAGAAGGCTGAAAAGAAAATTTACGCATATTTCAGCCTTCTTTTTTCAATGATTCGTAATGGAGAGAAAAGAGGGATAAGAAAATGGATGAGAGCTTTAAGCAGCGCCTGAAAGAATGCGGAGCGGATGTGGAAACCACCGTCAACCGGTTTATGGGAAATGAGGCAATGTATGAGAAGTTTCTGAAGAAATTTACGGATAATTCCAATTATTCCGGCCTGGAGGAAAGCATCCGGGAGGAAAATTACGAGGAAATGTTCAAGTACGCCCATACGCTGAAGGGAGTTTCCGCTAATCTGGGGCTTGACCCGATTTACAAGGCGGCATCGGATCTCACGGAAGAGATCCGCGGAAAGCAGGCGGAAGAGGTAGACAAGGGCCGGGTGCAGGATATATGGCAGGAGCTGCAAAGAGTGTACAAGACGTTTGAAGACCTGCTGGGCACACTTTAAACACATACGGGGTATGGCTATGGAGAAGGAATGGTTGAGCGCCCTGATTGCACATGAGACGGTAGAGCTGGTATTGGCCTTTAACGAAGGGGGAAACATCCTCTGGGCGAATCAGACTGCTGCCGATAAGCTGGAATATGAGCGGGACAGCCTGACGGAATGCGATATAAAACAAATATTCAGGCAGGAATTTCGAAATGCGGACGTAAAGCCCTTTGAAAAGCTTCAGCCCGGGGAATTACAGGAAATGGCAGCCTACCGGCAGAACGGTTCCTGCTTTCCGGTGAGGGTACGCGCCTTTTCCGGAAAGGAAGAGGGAATCCGCATCCTTCTGGCGGAGGACATCTCCGACCGTAAGAATATGGACCTGCGCAGCAGGAAGATCCGTCAGGACGAGGAGGAGAATATCCGTGTCAGAAATGATTTTGTCTCTAATGTCACCCATGAGCTCAGAACTCCGGTAAACGGGATTCGGGGCCATGCCACCACACTTTTGGACGGGGTGGACGGGGAGCAGAAAAAGACGGTGGAGCTGATTCTGTACTGCTGTGACAATATTTCTGCCATTATAAACAATATTCTGGACTATGGCAAACTGGGGTCGGGGAAATTTACCATCGAAGAAAAGGAATTTGATTTTTATACGATGATGGACCGGGTGATTGCCACGCACATGGCGGAGATCAACAAAAAGGAGCTGCGCCTGAACGTGGAAGTGGATCAGAAGATTCCCCAGTTCCTGGTAGGAGACGAGCTGCGCCTGGTCCAGATATTGAATAATCTGTTGTCCAACGCGGTCAAATTCACCATGATCGGCTCGGTGGGTATTGTGGCGGGAAAGACAAAGCAGACCCAGGATGAGGTGGAGCTGTTTTTCATGGTGAAGGACAGCGGTATCGGTATGACGCAGAAGGAACAGGATAAGCTGTTTCAGAGCTTCACCCAGGCCGATGCCTCCATCACAAGGAGGTTCGGGGGAACGGGATTGGGCCTGGCCATCACCAAGCAGCTGGTGGAGCTGATGCAGGGCAGCATCCAGGTGGAGAGTGAGAAGGGGAAGGGAAGCACCTTTTCCTTTTCCGTAAGGATGAAGTTGGGGAAGAGCGGGGATGCCGGTTCCACACCCCAGGGGGCTTATCAAAGCCTGATCAGCCTGGCCGGGGAGCCGCAGCAGGATCAGGAGGGAGACTTCTCGCGGTTTGGAGAGCCGGCCAATAAAGAGGAATTGAAGAAACGCATGGATAAGCTGATCCTGTCCATAGAGCTGGGAACGTGGGACAAGGCAGAAGTGCTGGCTTCTACGGTGAAGGAGCTGGTGAAAAACAGCGACGATGAGATGCGGCGTCTGGTTCTGCGGATGGAGATGGCGATCAGGAAGAGCAATTACCAGAAGAGCATTGATGCCTGCGGAGTGGTGAAGGAAGCAATCATTAAGAGGGTTGGCGAGTTTTAGAAAGGAGGCGTTGACATGGGAGGAACGGAAGCCATGAAAAAGGAAGGGCCCCGGATTCTGATTGTGGATGATATTGACATGAATGTGGAAATTCTGAATAATATTATTTCACAGGAGGGCTACATAACTATGTGCGCACTGAGTGTGCGTGAGGCGTTTGAGCTGATGGCGGAAACAATGCCGGCGCTGATTCTGTCTGACCTCTCCATGCCTGAGATTGACGGGCTGGAATTCTGCAGGATGCTGAAGGAAAACCCTGCCACCAGGGATATTCCCTTTGTTTTCATCTCCGTGCTGAATACCAGTGAGGAGAAGAAACAGGCCTTTCAGGCGGGGGCGGTGGATTTTATCCCCAAGCCCTTTGACGCGGTGGAGGTCATTATGCGGGTGAGCAATCACTTAAGCAGTTACCGCCTCAAGCAGCAGATGTCGGAGCATAACCGGATGATGCACAAGCTGATTGAGTCTCAGCAGGAGCAGATTGAGCGGGAACAGAAAAATGTGCTGCTTGCCATTTCCAAGATAATACAGAGACGGAATCCCCATGAAGGGAATCATCTGAAAAACGTGGGTTATAACTGCGGACTGCTGGCCCAGGGGCTTCAGCTCCTTTCCGCCTATGAAGATGAGATCAATGACGAGTTTGTGGAGACCATTGAGACGGCGGCAAAGATCCATGACATCGGCGCCTTTATCCTGTCGGGAGATCCTGTGTTCCATACAGGGAATCCCATGGAGCGCAGCGGGGAATACATGGAAAGGTGCGGGGAGACGGCTTCCGAGGTGCTGGAGGATATTTGTGCGGGAGAGCGGCCGGGAAGGTTCCTCTCCATGGCAATTACCATTGCCACCGGCCATCATGCGCGCTGGGACGGTTCCGGTTATCCGGCATGGAAGGGAAAGGAGATTCCGCTGGAGGTCAGGATCGCTTCCCTGGCCAATGATTTCGACCACCTGACAGCAGGCAGGGATGACGGCGTGCAGCGTCCCGTGGAGGAGAGCATAGAGATCATTAACGAAAAAGAAGGAATCTGGTATGACCCGGATCTGGTAAAGGTTTTTAACAAAATCTGGAGACAGATGAGAAGGGATTGACAATAAATTACAAAAATTGTATGATTAGCATAAGATTTTATTGTCTGAGGAGGCGGTTTTTTTGATTACGGACAGTGAATT
The DNA here is from genome assembly GCA_910577035.1 of uncultured Acetatifactor sp. Classification (GTDB taxonomy): domain Bacteria; phylum Bacillota; class Clostridia; order Lachnospirales; family Lachnospiraceae; genus Acetatifactor. Next base: position 17,190 of record CAJTKW010000051.1, on the reverse strand, counting down.
CCAGCATATTGTGTCCTATATGCAGAAGAATTATGGCATTGATTTAAGCCAGAAGCGTGTGCTGGTAGGAGGGAGGCTTGAAAATTACCTGGCCCGGAACGGATATGGCAGCTGTGCCGAATATATGGCGAAGGTTGAGCATAATCCCGGGGGTCCGGAGGCTACGGACATAGTCAACGCATTGACTACCAATCATACATATTTTATGCGGGAAAGCGCCCATTTCGATTATATGCAGAAGATAGTTCTGCCCTGGGCAAGGCAGCAGGCTGCCAGCACCAGGGATCTGCGTATATGGTGCGGCGCATCTTCCACGGGGGAGGAGCCCTATACCCTGGCCATGGTGCTTTTGGACTATTTCGGGCTGGAGCATTCTTCCTGGGATACCAAGGTGCTTGCCACGGATATATCCACAAGGGTGCTGGAGCATGCTTCCCGGGGCATCTATCTTAAGGAGGATGTGGATCCGGTACCTTCGAAATGGAAGCAGAGGTACTTTAAGCAGATCAGCGACGAGGAATATCAGGTGAAGGATGTGCTGAAGAACGAGCTGATTTTCAGACAGTTTAACCTGATGAACCCCCTTCCCTTCCGCAAAAAGTTCCATATTGTCTTTTTGCGGAATGTAATGATTTACTTTCCCAATGACACCAAGCATCAGCTTGTGCAGAGGATCTATGACTGTATGGAGCCGGGAGGCTATTTGTTTATCGGCACCACGGAAAGCCTTGACCGTCATAAGATAAAGTTCCAGTATGTACAACCGTCGATTTACAGAAAATAGGAGGGCTGACATTATGAGACCGATCAGGGTTTTGGTCGTAGATGATTCCATGATGATGCGCAATATGATCGTGCAGGGGCTGAATTCCGATCCTAACATCGATGTGGTGGCCCAGGCCCAGGACGCATACGAAGCCCGGGATGCCATCATCAAATATAAGCCGGACGTGATGACGCTGGATGTGGAGATGCCGAGAATGAGCGGCATCGAATTCCTGAGGAAGCTGATGCCCCAGTATCCGCTTCCCGTTGTTATGCTCAGCGCCTTAAACGACAAGGTGTTCGACGCCCTTGATGCGGGTGCCGTGGATTTCGTCAAAAAGCCGGAGAGCATGAATAAAGCGCAGCTCAATGATTTTCTGACCCAGGAGCTGGCCGCGAAAGTCAAGATTGCGTCCACTGCAAAGGTCGGAAGGCTGAAGCGTGTGGAAAACGTGGCGGTGACGGGGCACATTGTAGGCGGGAAGGACAGCGTGGTCGCCATCGGTGCTTCCACGGGGGGAACGGAGGCTATCTTTGAGGTGGTCAAGCGGTTCAAAAGGGATATTCCCGGCGTGGTTATCGTGCAGCATATGCCTCCCGGGTTTACCAAGATGTATGCGGACCGCCTGAACAATCAGTGTGAGGTAGCCGTGAAGGAGGCTGCCACCGGGGACAGGGTTCTTCCGGGACAGGTACTCATTGCCCCGGGTGACAGACATATGCGCCTTGTAAGGGTAAACGGCGAATACCAGGTGGAGTGCAAGGGGACGGACAGGGTCAACGGGCACTGCCCTTCCGTGGAAGTACTGTTTGAATCCGTGGCCAAGGTTGCCGGTAAGAATGCGGTGGGTGTCATTCTCACAGGCATGGGCGGAGACGGAGGCAAGGGGCTGTTGTCCATGCGGAAAGCCGGTGCCCGCACCATCGGCCAGGATGAAGCCTCCTGCGTCGTATACGGGATGCCGAAGGTGGCATTTGACCTGGGCGCGGTACAGATACAGAAGCCGGTCACTGAGATCGCAGGCGAGGTTTACCGCCTGTTGAGCAAATAGACATAAAATGAGGAAAGGAGAGTTCAGTGATGAAAATTTTATTGGCAGAAGATGATTTCGCCAGCCGGAAGTTTATGGATAAACAGCTGTCACAGTACGGAGAGTGCGATGTGATGGTGGATGGGGAAGAAGCGGTAGACGCTTTTATGATGGCATTGGATGACGGGGAGCCGTACGACCTGGCCTGTCTGGATGTGATGATGCCGGTCATGGACGGGTACCAGGTTCTGAAGGCAATCAGGGATATTGAGACTCAGAAGGGCATACCAAAGAGCGAGCGCGTCAAGGTAATCATGACTACGGCGCTGAATGATGAGCGCAATGTTAAGATGGCGTTTGAGCTCGGCTGCGAAGCTTATGCAGGAAAACCTATCGATATGGAGAAATTCGAAAAGGTGTTGAAAAAGCTGGAGCTGATTTAAACGTCAGAGAAATCCTTTAGAATGGAGGAAGTATGGCAGAAGAATTTAACACAGACAGCATGCTTTCCATGTTTTTGTATGAGAGTTACCAGGGGCTGGAAAAGCTGGAAGGCATTGTTTTGGAAAAACAGGATGCAGATTGCTTTGACGATTCTGATATTAATGAAATTTTCCGTATCATGCACACCATAAAGGGGTCGTCCGCTGTTTTGATGTATGAAAACATTAAGACGGTGTCCCACAAGCTGGAGGATGTATTCTATTATTTGAGGGAATCCCATCCGGAGGATGTGCCCCACATGGAGCTGGTGGAAAAGGTGCTTGCCGTTTCCGATTTTATCACGGGTGAGCTGGATAAGATTAAGGCCGGAAGCAATCCGGACGGCGACGAAAAGCAGCTGGTGGAGGATCTGGATCAATTCCTGGGTGAGCTCAAGGGAGAGATTAAGAAACAGGGAATCCGGCTTCCCAAGGCCAACAAGCAGGAGGAGCCCACCCAGTTCTACATTACGCCGGTGGCGGCGGATGACAGCCATTTTTATCGGATTGTCATTCATTACAGGAGCGATACCCAGATGAGCAATATCCGCGCCTACAGCGCAACCTATGCACTGAAGGAGGTGGCGGAGGACCTGCTTTATACCCCGGAGGATATTCTGTCCAATGAAGCAAGCGGTGACAGCATTCTGGCAGAAGGCTTTCATATGCTGCTGCAGACGAAGGCTTCCAAGGATGAGGTCATGGAGCTGATTGACAGCTCCGAGGCGGAGACCATTGATTTTGAAGAGATCAATAAGGCGGAATACGGCAAGGCATTGACGGAGTTCGGACGGGAGGCGCCGCCCATCGAGATCAACCTCGACGAGGATAAGGGCGGGGCAAAGGACGATAAGAAGCAGCAGGCTCCCATTGCGCCCGGCGATTACGTAGTCAAGTCCAAGGAGACGGGAAAGGGCAAGACCCTGGCGAAGAACCAGCCGAAGCAGCAGGCCGTAATCAGTGTGAACGTGGAGAAGATGGATGCCCTCATGGATATGATCGGAGAGCTGGTAATCGCAGAGGCTACGGTGCTGCAGAATCCTGATCTGAAGGTGCCGGGACTGGATCTTACCAATTTCCAGAAGGCAGCGGCACAGCTGGCCAAGAATACCACGGAGCTGCAGGACGTGATTATGTCCATGCGGATGATGCCTCTTACCAATGTGTTCCAGAAGATGCGGCGTATTGTCTTTGATACTTCCAGAAAGCTGGGTAAGGATATAGACTTTGAGGTCATCGGTGAGAATACGGAAGTGGATAAAAATATTATCGAGCATATTTCCGACCCGCTGATGCACCTGGTCAGAAATTCCGTGGACCACGGTATTGAGGATAATCCTGATATTCGCCAGGCCAACGGGAAGAAGCCGAAGGGCAAAATTACCCTGGAGGCCAAGAACGAAGGCGGAAAGGTGTATATCAGCGTTAAGGACGACGGCAAGGGCCTGAATAAGGAAAAGCTCTATAACAAGGCGCTGGAGAACGGGCTGATCGGCGATAAGCCGATGAGTGAGTTTTCGGAGAAGGATATATTTAAGTTTATTACATTGCCGGGATTCTCCACCAAGGAAGAGGTTACGGAGTATTCCGGGCGCGGCGTGGGAATGGACGTGGTGGTGAAAAACATTCAGTCCATTGGCGGACGCCTTGAGATCGACAGTGTGGAGGGACAGGGATCGGAGATGACCCTGGTGATACCTCTGACCCTGGCGATTATCAGCGGCATTGTGATACAGGTAGGCGAGGCACCGTTTGTGATTGAGATGGCATCCATCAAGGAGTTTATCAGTGTGACTGAGGATGCGCTCATACAGGAACCCGGCGGGGAGGAATTTCTTGTTCTGCGGGGCGACTGTTTCCCCTTTATCCGTTTATGTGAGAAATATGATCTGCCGGGAGCAAAGACGAAGCTTGAAGACGGTATTGTGGTCGTAGTGGAGCATGAGGGCAAGCAGATATGCGTGCTGATTGACAAGATACTTCAGGAACAGGAAATCGTGGTCAAGCCGATTCCTTCATATGTGAAAAAGGTGAAAGGACTTTCAGGCTGTACACAGCTCGGAGACGGAAGTATTGCTTTGATCCTGGACGTTGGAGGGTTGATGATAGAGGAGGAAAGGAGATAGCACATGGCGGATGAATTAAAAGAAGAACTGCTGGAAGAAGACGCCTCGAAAGGAAAGTTCATGACCTTCCAGACAGGGAGGGAGTTTTTCGGCATCAGCATCAGTTACGTAAGTGAGATCATCCAGATGCAGCCGATTACAGCAATACCTGAAGCCGAAGATTATATTAAAGGCCTGATTAATCTTCGTGGTAAGATCATTCCGGTGATTGATGTTCGTGTGAGATTTAAGATGGATCCGGTGGAATACACGGACAGGACATGTATTATCGTGATCGATGTGAAATCGACGGTGATAGGGTTGATTGTGGAGAAGATAGCGGAGGTGGATGACATTATGGATGAGGATGTGGTGCCGCCGCCGACCCTGGGAGGACACAAGGATAACGAAAAGAGCAAATATGTCTATGGTCTGGCAAGAACGGGAGACACCATGAAGCTGCTGCTGGATCCGGAGAAGCTGATCAAGCAGGAAGATTTGGATCTTCTTGAAGAGGTTCGGGAAGAAGAACAAGCATAAAGGAATAATCAGAAAGAAGGAGAGTTTACCATGAAGAAGAAATTTTCAATTAATGACATGCCTGTAAAGTTAAAGATCAGAATGTTCACCGGAGTGATGCTGGCATTTATGGTCATCATCGCAGGGGTCGGCCTGTTCACCGCGACCAATATCAGCAAAGTACGTACCAACCGGTATCAGAATTATGCGATGAGCCAGTACTATGTGGCAAATGCTTTCACTAACTTCGCAAACATTAAGGTTTGTACCAGAAATATCCTGTTCTATTATTATGATGATGCCGCAGGCAGAAAGGCACAGACAGACAAGATTGAGGAGTATCACAGCGCCATGTTCGAGAATCTGGACCTGTTCAAGAAGAACCTGGGTAACCTGAATCCCGACATCGAGACCCAGTATCAGAAGGTGGAGAGCGCTGCAAATCAGTGGCTTACGTCTATGGAAAGCGAGATTTCCAGGGCAGTAGCCGGAGATCCGGACGGAGCCGTGGACGAACTGCTGGAGAAAGGTGTGCCTTTGGCCAATACCGCGGAGGCAGAAACCATAACCCTGATTAATATGCTGACCGAGGATTCCGATGAGAATAATGATGCGGTGAATGCTCAGATGTACGCTTTGATCGGCGCCATGATTGCCGTGGCTGTCATCGCGGTTTTCATCAGCTTCGGATATGCGGCTGTAGTGACCCGTGCGATTACCCTTCCTATCGAAAAGCTGACCGTTGCAGCTAAGAAGCTGGAGGACGGTGATGTGGAGGTAGACTGCCAGAAGATTCACAATGACGACTTGGGCGATCTGATGGATGCCTTTGCCAAGATGGCAGACGGTATCAAGGATCAGGTCAGGGTTGCAGATGTGATTGCAAAGGGCGATTATACCATCGACGTGAAGCTTCGCAGCGACAGGGACGTTCTTGGAAAGGCTTTGCAGAAGCTGGTACGTGACGAGAACAGGACCCTGAACAATATCAGGGAGGCAGGCAGCCAGATCACCGTTGGTTCCGAGCAGGTAGCAAATGCCAGCCAGGCTCTGGCACAGGGTTCTACGGAGCAGGCCAGCGCATTGCAGCAGGTAACCGCTTCTATGGATGAAGTGACACAGAGGACGAAAGACAATGCTACAGAGGCAAGCCAGGCAAGCAATCTGGTACACAATATCAAGGATATGGCTGCGGAAGGTAATGAGCAGATGAAGTCCATGATCCAGGCTATGGACAGCATCAATGAGTCTTCGGAGACCATTTCCAAGATCATCAAGACCATTGACGATATTGCTTTCCAGACCAATATTCTGGCACTGAACGCTGCCGTGGAGGCTGCAAGGGCAGGCGTACATGGCAAGGGCTTTGCAGTGGTGGCAGAGGAAGTCAGAAATCTGGCAGCAAAGAGTACTTCCGCAGCAGGCGAGACCGCAGAGATGATCGAGGACTCTATCCGCAAGGTGGCTACCGGTACAAAGATTGCAGAAGAGACTGCAAAGTCTCTGGATGCCATTGTAAAGTCTATTGATGAGATCGTAGTACTGACCAGCAATATTACGGCATCCTCCAATGACCAGGCAACGGCTATTTCCCAGATCGACCAGGCTATCTCCCAGGTTTCCACGGTGGTGCAGACCAACGCGGCTACCAGCGAGCAGTGTGCGGCAGCCAGCGAGGAGCTTTCCAACCAGGCTGTTACCTTGAGAGAGCTGATCAGCCAGTACAAGCTGCTGACAGGCGGCCAGGGCGGATCCTTCGGCAGTATGTCGTCAAGCTCCTACAGTGATAATGAGCAGATCATTTCCCTGGACGGGGATTTTGGTAAGTATTGATAAGATGTAATGAGAAAGGAAGCCTGGTGACAGGCTTCCTTTTTGATGGTGGTGCGCCTGGTATGGGCGGAATCTATTCGGCCGGCGGACACGTATCCGGTAGACTACGGAGGGACTGAGATGCTTTTGGACAGAAACGGTACAGACAGGGAACATGTGGATTTGGTGGTATTTGCCGGACAATCCAATATGTCAGGGCGCGGAACCGTTGCCGAAGCAATCCTTTGCAATTCATTGGCAGGCTATGAATATAAGGCAGTCAGCAGGCCCGGTGAGCTGCTGCCTGTCAGGGAGCCGTTTGGGCTTGGAGAAGACAGGGAAGGGGCCATCTGGGATTATGATTCGGAGGGCTGTTCGAAGCGTGCCGGAAGTATGGTCAGTGCAGTGATCGATACCTATTATAGCCTGAGCGGCCGCAGGATTGTAGGGGTATCTGCTTCCGTTGGAGGTTCCGATACGGTTCAGTGGAAGGAACTATACCTGGCAGATGCCATTGACAGACTGGAAAAGGCAAAAGGTTTTCTGTTGGAAAGCCATTATGGGATCGATAAAATATTTATAGTATGGTGTCAGGGAGAGAGCGACGGGGATGCCGGGCGGACCGTAGAGGAGTATACAGCAAACACGAGAGAAATCATCGGCGTATTTCAGGCACATGGAGTGGAAAGGTGTTTTCTGGTACAGACGGGACACTATAATTATGTGGAGTATCCGGGTACAGTAAACGGTCTCACCGGAAGAGAATGGGATCAGCGCTATGGGACGATCCGCATGGCCCAGGAGGCATTATGCCGGCAGGATCACGGTTTTGTGCTGGCCGCAAGCCTTGCACCTTATATTCACGAAATGAAGGATCAATTTCATTATAATCAGAAGGCGTATAATATGGCAGGCAACCGCGATGGCAGACTATGTTAATGCAGGCTGATATATGGAAAGAACGGTTTACGGTATGGAGGCGGGTGAAGGCTTCACGAAAAGCCCGATGGTAAGAGTATGATTCCTTTGACGAATTCTTTCATCTGCGGTATGATAATGTAAGAAGAACTTCACCGATGCAGCAAGCGATTGATCGCGTGTCTGCGTGAGAAAATGCGGACAGATACAGGGAAACGAGAAAATGGAAAAAACATTACAGGAAGAATTCGTCAGTATTATCAGGGAAGAGCTGGTTCCCGCCATGGGATGTACGGAACCCATTGCGTTGGCCTATGCCTCCGCCAGGGGAAGAGAAGTGCTTGGCTGTGAGCCGGAGGGAATTGTAGCCAGATGCTCGGGAAATATGATTAAGAATGTGCGTTGTGTCACCATACCCAATTCCGGCGGACTGACAGGCATCGAAGCGGCGTGCATTCTGGGGGCGCTGGCGGGCGATGCCGCCGCCGGCATGGAAGTGCTGGAGAGGACAGGCGATCAGGAGAGAGCCCGGGCAGGGGAGCTTTTGAAAAAGGGGTGCTGCCGGGTGGAATTCCTGGATTCCGAGATTCCCCTTCATTTTATGATTGTGCTGCATGCGTCCGGCCATACGGTGGAGGTGGAGGTCAGACATACTCATACCAATATTGTATCCATTACCCGGGACGGGCAGACTGTCTATGAGCTGACGGGAGAAGCGGCAGGCAGGGGCTGTTTCACCGACCGCTCCGGGCTTACCCTGGAAACGATCAAAGCCTTTGCGGATGAGGTGGAGCTTACGCTGATCCGGGATGTGTTTGAACGTCAGATACGTTACAATATGGACATAGCCTATGAGGGGATTTCCGGAGATTACGGCATCGGCATCGGCCGTGTGATCCGGGAATCCTATGCGGACGGGGTGGTCACCCGGATGAAGGCGTTTGCGGCGGCTGCATCGGAAGCCCGTATGGGTGGCTGTGATATGCCGGTAATCATTAATTCCGGCAGCGGCAATCAGGGTATTGCTTCTTCGGTTCCGGTGATTGTGTATGCCAGGGAGAAGAATATTCCCACGGAGAAGTTGTACCGCGCGCTGGCCTTTTCCGGCCTGCTGACAATCTACCAAAAGGAATTTATCGGAAAGCTGTCTGCGTTCTGCGGGGCCGTATCCGCATCCTGCGCTTCGGCGGCTGCCATTACCTATATGACAGGAGGAACGATTGCGCAGATCAAGGCTACTATCGACAATACCCTGGCTAATATTCCGGGTATTATCTGCGACGGCGCCAAGATTTCCTGTGCGGCCAAAATTGCCTCCAGTCTGGATGCTTCCATGATGGCCCATTACCTGGCCATGCAGAATAAGGAATACGAGGCTTATACCGGAATCCTGAAGGAAGACGCGGGAGAGACCATCAGCTGTGTAGGGTACATCGGTAAAGTCGGCATGCACCAGACAGACAGGGAAATCATTAAGATGATGCTGGAGTAGTGTGAGAAGAATTTCCGGGGAAGCGCTTTCATCAGCATTTCCCTAAGTCTGTTTAGCAGACTTTTTACACACCAGAATATGTCTTCCGGCTGTCTCATATACTCTTATGAGGGAAGTGGAAATCCGGGAGTCGGGATGCGATGATGAAGAAAATCGGTACGGCAATCTTGCTTTTTGATCTGATGGCGGGATTGCTGTTTTTAGGTCTATGGGAGAGCCGGGGGCAGCTTTTAGCAGCAGAGACGGCCGGAGGCAGGGGAATGTCGGTCGTTTCCGATGAGAGCGGCAAAGGGGGCGGGGCAGGGTATTCATCAAATGGCGGCGAGGCTGATACCATGAACCCTGTGGACGGCAGTGCTGCCGGTCAGGAAGAGGTGCTGAAGATTGCCATTACCTTTGATGATGAGGTTATAATAGGACTAAGTCAGGAGATTTGCTGTATAGAAGCGATTTCATTGATTTAGTCCTATTTTCGCTATTCTAAGGAGAGTAGATAGGACAGCGCTGTTATATTGAAAAACTGAATGTGAATAGCCGGGATCCGCCAATGCTAGGGATATTGGCAGGTGTCGTTATACTCAAAATGGGGCTGAATCTATATTCCATGGAAATGGAAGTGTTGATTTGGCCCCATTTTAATTTATGCGAAAGGAGGCAAGTGCTGAAACCCTACTTTTATCCAGATCAAATGTAACCAGATAACAAATTTAACGAGAGAAAGGAAGCAAAGAATGGGCAAGGTTTTAGGGATCGTAAACAGGAAAGGCGGCGTGGGCAAGACCACGACCGCAACAACCCTGTCTTATCTGCTGTCTAAGGGAGGATGCAGGGTTGCATTGATCGACTTTGACGGACAGAGGCACACAACAAAATTATGCGGGGTGGAGGCGCCTGAGCAGCTTTCGGTGACAATCTATGACATCCTGAAATGTATCGTCATGAATGAGGAACTGCCGGACAGGGAGGCATATATGATAAGGACGGAATTCGGGGCTGACCTGGTTCCGGCCAATAACAAGTTAGACAACTTTGACAAGCTGATGTGCGATACGGATTTTGCGGAGTACAAGCTGAAAGAATATGTGGACACCATCAGGGAACAGTACGATTACATCCTCATTGACGGGATGCCGAAAATGGGGACGGCCATGATAAATGTGATGATATGCTGCGACAGCCTGATTATCCCTGTCCAGTCGGAAACCCTGGCTGTAGAGGGGATGGCGGAGTTCCTGCGGGCTTTCCACAGGATCAAGAGCCATGCCAATGCAGGGCTGGAAATTGAGGGCATCCTGATCACCATGGACAACGAACGGACAAGGGTATCCAGACGGGTCAAGGCACAGCTGCAGCAGGCCCTTGAGGAGAAGGTGCGGATATTCACAAGCAGCATCCCCCGCTCCATCAAGGTGCCGGAGGCCGTGGAATACGGCATGACAATCTGTGAGTACGAGCCGGAGAACCCGGCGGCGAAAGCCTATGAAAATTTTGCAAAGGAGTTGATGGGAAATGGCGGCAAGGACACCGAAAATACCGGCAAGAAACACATTGCTTAGTTCCAGCCTGGACGGGATGGACGACCTGTTTGATTTTAAGACCAAGGAAGAAACAGCACAGCCGCAGCAGGGGCAGGAAACCGATGGGACGGGACTTCTGGAGATGGACTTTGACAGGATGGAGCCGTTCCCCGACCACAAGTTCAAGCTGTACGGCGGCCAGCGGCTCCAGGACATGGTGGAGAGCATCCGGGAACTGGGCATTCTGGAGCCGATCATCCTCTGGAAACATGAGGACAGGCATACCATCTTAAGCGGCCATAACCGTGTCAATGCGGCAAGGCTGGCAGGGCTTACCAGAGGTCCCGTTGTCATTAAGGAAAACCTGGACCATGCGGAGGCCGTCCTGATCGTGACGGAAACGAACCTGCGCCAGCGTTCCTTTGACGATCTGACTTTCTCTGAAAAGGCATTCTGCCTGAAACAGCACTATGACGCCATCAAGTGCCAGGGGAAAAGGAACGACCTGTTAAGGGAGATTGAGGAACTGGTAAACCCGCATGAAATGGGGAAAAACGGGACTTCATTGGAAAACCCAAAGAAGTCGGATGCAGGGGCGGCGGTCAGCGAGGAATACGGGCTGAGCAGGGACCGTATCGCCAGGTATCTCAGGATTGCTACCCTTGCGGCGCCGCTGCTGGAGTGCCTGGATGCCAGGACCCTCGGCTTTGAGGCTGCTTATGACATATCCTTTGTGAAAGCGGAAATGCAGCCGTTAATGGCGCAGCTGATAACTGACGGCGGATGCCGTATTGACACAAAGAAATCAGCCCTCCTGCATGACTATGCCCGGAAAGGGAAGCTGACGGAGGAACTGCTGCGCCAGGTCATCACGGATGAAAAGGCGAAAAAACCAAAGAACACACAACCCATCAAGATAAAGGATACCGTCATCAGCAGGTTCTTTGACGGCGGCCAGAGCAGAAAGGAAATCGAGGAGACGATCATAAAGGCGCTGGAACTGTATTTCGCCAGGGACGGCGGAGCAACGGGGCAGAAAGCTGGGTAGGGAAACATACCTTGCTGACCTGTACCGCCAATCGGTGCAGGCGCTGACACGCAGCAGGACGGAGTGGATGGGGCTTTTGTCCAGCGTGTCAAAATATTATAAGATGTCTTTTGACAAGAACGTGCTGATCTATGTGCAGAGGCCGGATGCCGGCCTGCTTGCCACAAAAGCGGGCTGGGAGAAACAGACCGGGAGGTATTTAAAGGCCGGTTCCAAGGGCATCGGCGTTGTGGATATGAATGACCCGAAAGCCACGCTTGCCTACTATTTTGACCTTGCCGATACCCGTGGCAGCTATGAGGAATTCCGGAAAGCCATGGGTGCGGTCTGGTCGCTGGAGCGGCAGTACCAGCCGGAGATCCTGCGCAGGTTCCATGAAAGGTTCGGGATAGACGGGGACAATATAGAGAATTGTCTGTGCCAGCTTTCCGCTATGCAGGCGGACTTGTTTCTGGAGAGATACCTGTCCTGTGTGGAGGTCAAAAATGAGGACAGTGTGTTGTATGGACTTCCCATAGAGGCGGTACGGGCGGAGTTCGCAAGGCTGGCATCGGACAGCGCCGCCTACATTGTATTTAAGAAATGTGGGATCGGGACGGAACCTTTTGAGGAAACAGGGGCATTTGAGAATATCAGCCATTTCGGGAGCCTGGAACTGTTCATGGGGCTTGGGTATTATGCCTGCGCCATAGCAAGGCCGGTCCTGTCAGAGATACATAAACAGATTGAGGAAATCAAGGAGGAAAGGAGCCAGGGATATGGGCAGGGAACCGTTAGCGAAACTGGAATACAGGAAAGGGGAGGACGGGATGCTGTACCCGGATCTCAGAATCTCGGAGAACAGCGAATACGACCGGAGTCCGGCCGGGATGTTCGGGAAAAGGTGGAAAGACTACATGATGTCCAGGCATCCGCAGAGACTGTCGGAACTGATCGCGCTGGGGCAGGTCAACGAGATGATCACCAGGGTGGACCAGGAGGCGGAGAGGAAGAAAGAGGCGCTGATACAGCAGCTTTTGGAGGTGCAGCCGATGCCGGAAACGGAGGACACGCTGGAGAGGGCAGGGCATATGGAGATGATAACCAGACAGGCGGAGGAAATCGTCCTGCAGGAAGTGGTATATCTGCCCCGGTAGCCGGGATAGGGAATACGGCAGATTCTGAACCGAAAAAAGGAAGTACAGTAAATACAGAAAACACAGGAAAAATTGTGGAAAATGATGCAGAGGAACCCAAGGCGGAAAATGCCGCCGAAGGTTCCTTTTTCCGTCTGCAGGAGTCGGCCACAAAAGAGAATGTCAGGGAGCATAAAGACTGGGATGAGATACAGAGGCTTTTAACAGACACCAGTGTGTACCCACAGGATTTGTATGACCGCATCAACCAGGTATTCCGGCAGGCCGGCACCATGGAGGTGAAGCGGGATGCCGTCAGGGATATTTACCGGGATTATGGTTTCCAAAAGAGCAGTGACGGGACAGGGGGAATCGTGCCGGGGCGGGATGTGGCAGATTTCTTTTTCGGAAAGGACGGCTTTGTGCGGTTGTCATGGGATGTGATCGCCCATGTGATTGGCTCTCTGATCGAGCATGGAGAATATCTCCCATACCGTGAGGAAGATGCCATAGATGATTACAATATTCTGGATGAAGATGTTTCAGGCGAAGATGCTGCGGGGGAAGATGTTTCAGACGAGGATGCCGTAGGGGAAGATGTTTCAAATGAAGATACTGCGGGGGAAGATATTCCAGATCAAGATACTTCGGGTGCAGAAAAATCAAATGTAGAAATTCCGAATAGGAAAATAGCGGATAAAGATGTTCCGGATGAAGATAATTCGGATAAAAAATATTCCGATGAAGACACTTCAAACGGAAACAATTCTGAGGAACATATCTCCGGGGAAAGTATTTCCGGCGGAACGAATGCAGCGGAAAGCGCAGTAAATGACCATGGAGATGGGCAGATCAGCCTGTTTGAAATCTATCCCGGCCCCTATGGAGAGGACGGGAAAGGCGGCGACCAGATACTGCGCCCGGAAACGGAACAGGAAGCAGAAACGCCGGGATATATGCCGTTCCCTGTGGGGAGCAGAATCGCTTATGACAGCCGGATCTTTGAAGTCCTGGGGTATCTGGACGGGAACCATACGGCTGAGTTGGGCGATATTGAACAGCTTAGGGGGTCCGGTGGGTATCAGGTCAGGGAGAGGCTGCCGATAGCTTTGATTGAAAATGCGGAGCTGCTGCAGCCTTTTTATACGGATGCGGAAATATCCAAGACAGTCATCCAGGCTGTGGAGAATGGAGATTTTTCGGAAGAAACGAAACAGCGGATTGAAAATATGGGCCGTATCACAGAGGCAGGGAAACAATACGCCATGGAAGTGGCGGGGGAGATAGAACAGCGCTTCCAGGATGGGACAATGAACTACCGCTACCAGCCGGAACATCATCTGTATGATGGCGGCCCGAAAACAAAATTCCGCAGCAATGTGGAGGCAATCCGGCTGCTCAAGCAGCTGCAGCAGGAGAGCCGCATGGCATCCGCAGAGGAGCAGATCATACTTGCCCGTTTTACAGGCTGGGGCGGCCTTGCCAATGCCCTGACACCCGGAAAAGAGGGCTGGGAAAAGGAGTATGACGAGATAACGGAGCTGCTGACGGAGGAAGAAATGCAGTCGGCCACGGCGTCTACCCTGACATCCTACTACACGGACCAGAAAGTAATAAAGTATATTTATCAGGCTTTGTATCAGTTTGGTTTCCGTTCCGGGAACATCCTGGATCCGGCGCTGGGGACGGGAAACTTTTTTTCGGCCCTGCCGGAGGAAATGGGCGGGTCAAAACTCTATGGAGTGGAGCTGGAACCTGTTGCGGGAGGCATTGCCAGGAAACTTTACCCCCAGGCGGACATCCTGATCAAAGGATATGAGGACACAGATTTCTCCGACAGTTTCTTTGATGTGGTAGTGGGGAATGTGCCGTTCCACAGCATCCGGGTCAGCGACAGGAGGTATGACCGCTATAAATTCAGGATACATGATTATTTCCTGGCAAAGAGCCTGGATAAGCTCAGGGCAGGGGGCATCATGGCCGTCATTACCACGAAATTCACCATGGATAAAGAAAACCAGACGGTCAGGAAGTATCTGGCCCAGCGTGCGGAGCTGATCGGGGCCATCCGCCTGCCGGACAATGCCTTTAAGCAGGTTGCGGGGACAGAGGCAACCACAGACATCCTGTTTTTGAAAAAGCGGGTCCAGGAGATTATACCGGATGAAAAGAACACAGCCTGGCTTTCCGTGGAAAAAGACGAGAACGGGATCCCTTACAACAGTTATTTTATTGACCATCCGGAAATGGTGCTGGGAACGATTGTGCAGGAAAACGGCATGTACAGCAACTATAATTTCGTCACCTGCAAGCCATATCCTGACAGGGAACTGGGAGAACTGCTGGACGAGGCAGTCGCCCGGCTCCACGGACAGTACGAGGAACCTGAAAGTGAACTTTCCGAGGATAAGGACACGGTTATCAAAGAGTGGATCCCCGCAGCGCCGGATGTGAAGAATTACAGCTACACAAAAGTTGGCGACGCATTCTATTACCGGGAGGACTCCCGGATGTACCTGCAGGAATTGTCCGGGAAAAAAGCGGAAAGGCTGGACGGGCTGCTGCGCATCCGCAATGCGCTGAGGGAGCTTATGGATTTTCAGCTGCATGGGGATCCCAGGCTGGGATGGGAACTGCCCACCATGGAATACGAAACGAAACTGTCAGGCCTGCTGGAACGCCTGAACAGGGAATATGACGGGTACATAAAAAAATATGGCTATCTCAATTCCCAGGGGAACGTCACGGCATTTGCCAAAGATGCGGATGCGCCGCTCCTGCGGTCCATCGAGGAAGAGGTAAAGGATGAACACGGGAAGAAGATAAAAGGCGAGTATAAAAAGACGGCGGTGTTCCATAAAGCCACCATCCGCCCCAAGAGTATGCCCAAAACGGCGGACAGCATAGAGGAAGCCCTGCGGATCACCTTAAATGCCAGAGGGAAGTTTGATCTTGACTATATGCAGT
This sequence comes from uncultured Acetatifactor sp., assembly GCA_910577035.1. Classification (GTDB taxonomy): domain Bacteria; phylum Bacillota; class Clostridia; order Lachnospirales; family Lachnospiraceae; genus Acetatifactor. The sequence continues at coordinate 1,419 of CAJTKW010000051.1, read as the reverse complement.
ACCTTTACCGGAAAGACGGCAGTATGTGCAGCAAAGAGGCCATCCTGGAGGAGCTGGGGAGCAGGGTTTACCAGGACCCGGCAAAGTGGCAGGAGGGGGATGCGGTTTCCGGCTGGGTGCTTGCGGAGGAATATTTAAGCGGCCATGTAAAGGATAAGCTGGCCCAGGCCATGCTTGCCGCAGAGAAATACCCGGAATGGTTCGGCAGGAACGTGGAAGCGCTTACGCAGGTGCAGCCGGAGCCGTTAAAGCCGGAGGACATCAGCTTTGTGCTTGGTTCCACATGGATACCGGCGGAATATTACCAAGATTTCATGTATGAGAAGTTCAGAACCAGCGATTTTAACAGAAAGAACCGCATCCGAATCGAATTTGCGGAATGCACCGGGACATATTTCATTACCAATAAGAATGCGGAATGGGATTCCGTTGCGGCGAACAAAACTTACGGGACGGACAGGCTGAATGCTTATGCGATTATGGAATACACGCTGAATCTGAAGACAGTGGAAGTCCGTGACCGTCAGGAATACACGGATCCGGACACCGGGGAAGAAAAGGTGCGGTATGTGCTGAACAGGCGGGAAACCCTGCTTGCAAGGGAAAAACAGGCACAGATCAAGATGGAGTTTGAGTCCTGGCTGTTTGCCGAACCGGAAAGGGGGGCGGCGCTTACAATGCTTTATAATGACCGTTTCAATAACATCCGTCCCAGGACATACAACGGGGATGGCCTGATGCTGCCGGATATGAACGAAACCATCACCCTGCGGAAGCACCAGCGGGACACGGTAGCCATGGGAATATACGGAGACGGGAACCTCCTAGTGGCTCATGAAGTGGGGGCGGGCAAGACCATGACGGCCTGCGCCATTGCGTATGAAAGGAAACGGCTGGGGGTCTGCAGCAAGCCGCTGATCGCAGTGCCGAACCATACCCTGGAGCAGTGGGCAACGGAATTCATGCGGCTCTATCCCAATGCCAATATCCTGATAGCCACCAACAAAGATTTTGAAAAGGCCCGCCGCAGGAGGTTTGTGAGCCGCATTGCCACCGGGGATTATGACTGCATCATCATGGGGCACAGTTCTTTTGAATTGATTTCCCTGTCAAGGGAGAGGCAGCTGTCCGCCATGCAGGAGGAAATTGATGAGATCACGCAGAAGATTGATGAAATGAAACTGCGTTCCGGGAAAACCTGGACACTGAAACAGATGGAGATATTTAAGCGGAACCTCCAGGATCGATTTGACAGGCTTTATAATGCGGCTAAAAAGGACGATACGATTTCTTTCGAGGAACTGGGCGTGGATAACCTGTTTGTGGATGAGGCCCATGCCTATAAGAATAATTACAGCTACACCAAGATGCAGAGAGTGGCGGGAGTGGGAGGGCAGAGCAGCCAGCGGGCGATGGATA
>CAJTKW010000050.1 GCA_910577035.1 uncultured Acetatifactor sp. | reverse complement strand
CCTATGGACGGCTGTGCCGTTCCATTACAAAGCAATGCATTTAACAATTACCTATATGTTAATTTTCTTACAATCCTGCTTTCCGACATGCCGGCAAAGACGGCAGTGCCGGCTGCGCCGGCACAAACAATCCGTGAAGAACACTATAGCCCCATCAGGGCCAGCTTGCTCACGGACAGCTCCTGGATGACCAGGCCGCAGGCTTCCTTCTCCTCCTTCGTCATTCCCGTAAGCTGTTCCACGGAAAGCTGCTTTGTCACATATTCCCTTTTTCCCCTGCCAAACGGGCCCTTCCGCTCCTCGATCACATTGACCTTCACCCGGGCCTTTAACTGTCTGTAAAGCTTGACCAGGAAACTCCCGGAGTCCAGATAATATAAATGCGTCTCAAGGGTATCTTCCCCGTCCGCTTCCGGCAGAATATACTTTTGCACCAGCAGGCGGAATTTAAACAACACCTCCTCCGCCTCCAGAAGCTCGGCAAAAGTATACCTGCTACCTACATAGAGGCGGCCGGTATCCTGCATACTGTATTTATAATCCTCATATACTGTCTGATTCATTGAATATCCTCGATTTTATATCCGCTCATCCGGCAGGCATCCTGTATCGCCTTCAGGGAAAGCCCGGACTCCCTTGCCAGCTCCTCCGGTGTCACCTTCCGATGAAGCTCTTCCGCCAGCTCCCTGGCCTTGTCCGCCACCCGGTTCACTTTATCCGCGATCCTTTGATCCGTCTTTTCGTTTGCGGCATTCTCCCGGATATAATCCTCCATAGCGTCCATCATCAGCTTTGCCAGCATTCCCGGCGCCTCGGAAGGCTTTTCCAGACTTCCCAGCATACTGACTCCCATAGCAAGGGCCAGATTGCCCTCTCCGATCAGATCCTCCAGGGACACTCCCTGGCCCGTATAAAGCCTGGCTATATCCGCCGCATCCTTCAGATAATGCTTAATCAGCTTTTGCTGCGCTTCCTCCTCTCCCGCCATGGCAGACAGGGTAAAGGCCTCGATCTCTCCCTGTCCGTAAACGGGAAGCGCCGCAATTTCATCCATGTAATCCTGCAGATAGTTTCTTTCCTCTTCCGTCAGGTACTCGTCGGGATCCGCCGGTTCCCCGATCCCCACCCGATGCTTTTCCAGATAATCAAAGACCATCTCCAGCTGCGCCTCGCTTAAATCCTGGCCGGCGAACGCCTCCCTGACCTGCTCCCTGCTGATACAGCCTCCCTGCTCCCGCGCCTTCCGGCGCACTGCTTCCAAAGTCTGCGCAAATACTATTTCCCTGTTCTGACTCATACCGCCCCCGATCCGGAAAATGTCCTTTGTTATCTTAGAAATTCTTCAGACCCTGTGTTGATGCGTAAACAAATGGTTCTGACAATATTCGTAATTCCCGTTGCATTTAGAACAAAACCGGAATTCCAGCGTGGGATCATCCTCCTCGGATCTGCCGCAGATCGCACATTTGTGCTTTGTGATCTTCGATCCTGTGTTGCGCCGGATGTCCTGTCTGTACTCCATCTTCCGCTTGACCTGCCTGGGACTTAAGTGCATATGGCTTCTGGACCGCAGCCAGAAAAGCAGGAAATTCAACAGGGACGCCGCGACTGCCGCCACCCCGAACCAATACACCGCATATTGGGATTTCCCTACCATATAATACTGCACCATCTGATACACCAGCATAAGCCCGTAGATGACTCCCAGGAACTTGACCTTGACGGGAATCACAAACATCAGCAGTACCTCCGCATTGGGGAAAGTGGCCGCATAGGCAAGGAAAATAGACATGTTGATATAGTAAGTGCTGAACAGGGCCGCCCCCATCCTGCAGGCAATGGCCGCCCCTTCCGGGCCGTATCCCAGGTAAAGCACACCCATACATACAAAGCCGGACACAATGGTCAGCAGAATCCCCAGAAAAATATATACATTATACTGCCACGTCCCCCACACCTTTTCCAGGGTAGTCCCCAGGCTTAAGTAGAACAGCAGCATGATTATCGTAAAAAAGTCAAGAGAGGAAGGCGGCGAAATGACCCAGGTCACCAGCCGCCAGACCTGTCCGTGGAGGATCGCCCAGGGGTCCAGCGTCAAATATCCCATAAAAGAAGGTGCCAGCAGGGTCAGAAGATACCCTGCCACATAGCACCCGATTAAAATATAAGTTAAATTCGGAATGGCATATTTTCCGAATTTCTTTTCCCATTTTCCCATATGACCTCAGTTCCTTTCAGCAATCGTTCTGCCCGTGCATCAAGCCGGTGCTTTCACGCATACATTGTATCATGCCCTCCCCTATAAGTAAACCAACCATTTCCAATTTTAAGAGAAAAATCAGTATTTTCATAAACATTTCATATCCTTTGTTCGTTGCTTTTTTAGCTTTCTTGTCGTATAATAGCTTCGTGTGTCGGATCATGTAACGCACACAGCCTAACCATTTTAAGTACAGTTAAAGAACCACTTACAGGAAGGACGTGTCTGAATGGAAATGACCAACAATGCTGCCGCTCTTGGCATTGACATCGGTTCCACTACAGTTAAGATTGCCATACTGGATGCACAGCATCATATTTTGTTTTCCGATTATGAGCGCCATTATGCGAATATCCGGGAAACTCTTTCCTCACTTTTAGATAAAGCCCGAAACCAGCTGGGTAACCTGACCCTCTGCCCCATGATAACCGGATCCGGGGGGCTGACCCTGGCAAACCATCTGGGTGTTCCTTTTACCCAGGAGGTAATTGCCGTCGCCACCTCCCTCAGAGAGCTTGCTCCCGGGACGGACGTTGCCATTGAGCTGGGCGGCGAGGACGCAAAAATCATCTATTTTGAAGACGGCAATGTAGAACAGCGAATGAACGGGATCTGTGCCGGCGGTACGGGCTCCTTCATTGACCAGATGGCATCCCTGGTCCAGACGGATGCTGCCGGCTTAAACGAATATGCCAAAAATTACAAATCCCTGTATGATATTGCCGCCCGCTGCGGCGTGTTTGCCAAGACGGACATTCAGCCTCTGATCAACGAGGGCGCCACCAAGGAAGATCTGGCTGCCTCCATCTTTCAGGCAGTGGTAAACCAGACCATCTCCGGCCTGGCCTGCGGTAAACCCATCAGAGGACATGTGGCGTTCCTGGGCGGCCCCCTGCACTTTCTCTCGGAGCTGAAAGCGGCTTTTATCCGCACTCTGAAGCTGGACGGAGAACACATTATTGACACGGATAATTCCCACCTCTTTGCCGCCATCGGCTCAGCGCTGAACACCGACGGCAAGGTGGTCTTCACCATGGACGAAATGGCGGCAAAGCTCTCCGGCCAGATAAAAATGGAATTTGAAGTGGAACGCATGGAGCCGCTGTTTACCGGCCAGGCTGCATATGACGAATTTCAGGAGCGCCACCGCCGCCATCATGTAAACACCGCGGACCTTGCCTCCTACAGAGGCAACGCGTTTCTGGGGATAGACGCGGGCAGCACCACCACCAAGATTGCTCTGGTAGGCCAGGACGGTTCCCTGCTTTATTCCTTTTACAGCAACAATGACGGCAGCCCCTTGAAGACGGCGATCCGCTCCTTAAAGGAAATCTACGGGCTGCTGCCGGAGGACGTGCATATTGTCCGCGCCTGCTCCACCGGCTACGGCGAAGCCCTGATGAAGGCTGCCTTCCTGCTGGACGACGGCGAAGTGGAGACCGTGGCCCATTATTATGCCGCTGCCTTCTTCAACCCTGAAGTAGACTGCATTCTGGACATCGGCGGCCAGGACATGAAGTGCATCAAGATCAAGGACCAGACCGTGGACAGCGTACAGCTCAACGAAGCCTGCTCTTCGGGCTGCGGCTCCTTTATCGAAACCTTTGCCAGATCCTTAAATTACAGCGTGCAGGACTTTGCCCGGGCCGCTCTCTTTGCGGAGCACCCCATCGACCTGGGGACACGCTGTACCGTATTTATGAATTCCAAGGTGAAACAGGCCCAGAAGGAAGGTGCCAGCGTGGCGGACATTTCCGCCGGACTGGCCTATTCCGTTATCAAAAATGCACTGTTTAAGGTTATCAAGGTATCCGATGCCTCGGAGCTGGGCCGGAATATCGTGGTACAGGGCGGAACCTTTTATAACGACGCCGTCCTGCGCAGCTTTGAAAAAATCGCGGACTGCGAGGCGATACGCCCGGACATAGCAGGAATTATGGGTGCCTTCGGCGCAGCCCTCATCGCCAGAGAACGGTATGTGGAGGGCGAGGAAAGCGAAATGCTTTCCTATCAGAAAATCTGCGACCTGCAGTATGAGACCAGCATGGCCAGATGCAAGGGCTGCACCAACAACTGCCGCCTTACCATCAGCAAATTCTCCGGCGGTCGGCAGTTCATCTCCGGCAACCGCTGCGAACGGGGAATCGGTGGACGCAAAAACGCGGGCAATGTGCCAAACCTCTTCGAATACAAGCTGCAGCGGCTCTTTTCCTATCCCTCTCTGGAACCCACCCAGGCTTCCAGAGGCACGGTAGGCATCCCCAGAGTCCTAAATATGTATGAAAATTATCCCTTCTGGCATGTCTTTTTCACCAGACTGGGATTCCGGGTGGTGCTGTCCCCCAGCTCCAACCGAAAAATTTATGAGCTGGGCATCGAATCCATCCCCAGCGAATCCGAGTGCTACCCCGCAAAGCTCGCCCACGGCCATGTGACCTGGCTGATCAGGCAGGGGGTGGACTTTATCTTCTACCCTGCGCTCTTTTATGAGAGAGACGAGGTGCCGGGAGCAAACAACCACTACAACTGCCCCATCGTCACCTCCTATTCCGAAAATATCAAGAACAATGTGGAGGAAATATCCGACGGCGGTTTCCGGCTGCGGAATCCCTTTATGTCCTTCCGGGATATTGACACCGTAACCAGTGCCCTGCTGAAGGAATTTACCGAGCTTCCCGCAAGGGAAATCCGGGCCGCCGCAGAAGCCGCATGGGAGGAACTGGACCAGGTTCGGGCGGATATTCGGAAAAAGGGGGAGGAAACCCTGAAATATCTGAAGGATACCGGCAAACGGGGCATCGTCCTGGCCGGACGCCCTTACCACCTGGATCCGGAGATCAATCACGGAATTCCGGAGCTCATCACCTCCTTTGACATGGCAGTGCTGACGGAGGACTCCGTGGCCCACTTGGGCGTCCCCGAGAGACCCCTGATCGTCTCCGATCAATGGATGTACCATTCCCGGCTCTATGCCGCCGCCAGCTATGTGAAGCACACCGAGAATCTGGATCTGATCCAGCTCAATTCCTTTGGCTGCGGCCTGGATGCCGTAACCACGGATCAGGTAAACGATATTTTGTCCGGCTCGGATAAGATCTACACCTGCCTGAAAATCGATGAAGTGAACAACCTGGGAGCGGCCAGGATACGGATCCGTTCCCTGCTCTCCGCCATCAGAGTACGGGAGAAAACACAAAAGCAGCGCACCCTGCGCTCCTCTGCCGTCAGCAAGGTGCCCTTTACCGAGGAGATGCGGAAAAAATATACCATTATCTGCCCTCAAATGTCACCCATTCATTTCCAGATCCTGGAGCCGGCCTTCAATGCCTGCGGCTACCACTTCGTAGTGCTGGACAATGACAACAAGCATTCCGTGGACATGGGCTTACGATATGTAAACAACGATGCCTGCTACCCTTCCCTGCTGGTAGTGGGACAGATCATGGAGGCCCTGCTTTCCGGCAAATACGACTTAAACAGGACTGCCATCATTATGAGCCAGACCGGCGGCGGCTGCCGGGCCACCAATTATGTGGGCTTCATCCGGCGGGCACTGCGGAAGGCAGACATGGAGCAGATTCCCGTGATCTCCCTGAATCTGGCAGGCATCGAGAGCAATCCGGGCTTCCACCTGAACGCGGACATGATGATGAGAGCCGCCATGGGGGCCCAGTTCGGCGACATCTTTATGCGCTGCGTTTACCGGATGCGCCCCTATGAGGCCACCCCCGGCAGTGTGGACGCCATGCACGAAAAGTGGCTGAAGACCGCCCGGGAATTTGTCTCCGGCAAGCATGTCAGCCTGTTCCGATTCAACCGCCTCTGCCGGGAAATGATTCGGGACTTTGACAATATCCCCATTTTGGACATCCGCAAGCCCCGGGTAGGCATTGTGGGAGAAATTCTGGTGAAATTCTCCCCTGCGGGAAACAATCACCTGGTAGAGCTGCTGGAAAGCGAGGGCGCGGAGGCCGTGGTACCTGACCTGATTGACTTCATGCTCTACTGCTTCTATAACCAGGTATACAAAGCCGAAAATCTGGGCACCAGCAAAAAATCCGCCCGCAACGCCAAACTGGGAATCTGGGCGATTGAGCATATATTACGGGGCGCCTCCGTGAAGGAATTCAAGAAGAGCAGACACTTTACGCCCCCCACTCCCATCAAGGAGATTGCCGGATTCGCGGAGCCCATCGTCTCCATCGGCAACCAGACAGGGGAAGGCTGGTTCCTCACCGGCGAAATGGTAGAGCTGATCCACGACGGTGTACCCAATATCGTATGTACCCAGCCCTTCGGCTGTCTGCCCAACCACGTGGTGGGCAAGGGTGTTATCAAAGCCCTGCGGAAGACCTATCCCGCCTCCAACATTGTGGCCATTGACTATGACCCCGGTGCCAGCGAGGTGAACCAATTGAACAGGATCAAGCTGATGCTTTCCACCGCGGTCAGAAACCTGAAATCAAAGACCCCGCCGCAAACGGCGGAGCATCAAGCCTGAAACGCCCAAAAAAGAACCTCTATCGGGCCGCCGCCCAACAGGGGTTCTTTTTCAATCCGGTACTGTATTCCTTTTCACGATGCAGCTTCCGCCCGCTCTTCCAGATACTGCTGCAGTACTGCTGCCACTTCCTCCGGCTGCAGCCCGGAGTCTTCAATCAACTCGCTGACTGTCTCCAGCTCCTTGATCCGCTTTTCCTGATACAGCTCCTCCAATTCCCGCTTCTCTGATTCCACCCGGGTCATCAGCGCATCAATCAGCTCTTCCTTGGCAGCAATCTTTTCCTCCAGTGTCTTCCGTTGTCCTCTTGCCATAGTGGTCTCCTTTCCTCATGAACCTCATAATCAAAGTTCCGTTATTCTATTATATGGACAAGATGGAAAAATATTCATATTTTTTACCGGGTCTCGATATACTGCTGGATTGCCAGATTATTTTCCGACAGGCGGCAGCCCAGAATATATTCCCCGCTTCCTTTCTTACAACGCATAATATAAGCCTGCACCCTGCGGGCCTTGGGAACGGGAAGCTCCGGGATGGTGACGGTTATCATTTTCTTTTCTGCGGATGCAAAAACCGGGTCCGTAGCGGTAAATGCCATTCCGTTGGCGCTGATATCCAGCATTTTCCCGCGATAGGTTTTCGGATTGCCCTCGATGACGACCTCGCAGGAGCAATGAATGTCCAGACGGGGGTTTTTCTTCCGTGTCATTACCTTCGGGTTGGCATTTGCCGACACCCGATAATAAGTACCCCCGCCCTCTGCAGATGCAGAAACCGCCACATCGGTCCACAGGTAGAGCACGTTCCCCAAGATCATCTGCAATTGAAAGCGCCCGCCGGCATCCGCCCCCTGGGGAATGGTCTTGGGACTCACGTCTATCACCGCCTCCGTCCCCTGCTGGCGCACCACCTGCCCGTAATATTCCCGGTCCGGCGCTCCGTCCCTGTCCAGCGTGATAATGGAAACCCTGCTGCCCGGCTTGGCATCCTGAATTCCCATAAAGCCGCTTTCCCCCAGCTTCACTACCAGATTACCCACGGAAGCCTCGATTTTACCCACATTGGCAGTAGTCTGCTCATATTTCTTCAGCATACTCTTGGCATTGTCGGACGCGTTTTCCACGTAATTGCTCATCACCGACATAGCCTCGGACATCTGCTGCATATTTTCCACCATGCTCCGGTTGGACTGCTCCACCTCCTTCACGGCACTGTCAATCATGGAAATGCTGCTGTTGAGCTGTCGGGAATCCTCCGAAATGCCGACCACACTGGTGTCCACCTCCGTGATTTTCTCCAGGTTCAGCTGAATAAGCTGAATTACCTTCTCAATGGCTTCCGTCATCCTCTCGGAAGTCTGCTCCAGACGGTTCAGCGCGTTCATAATACGGGTGGAGGAATTCTGAGTCTCGTCACTGAGCTTGCGGATCTCGTCTGCCACTACCGCAAAGCCCCGGCCGGCAGCTCCTGCTCTGGCGGCTTCAATGGACGCGTTCAGGGAAAGCAGGTTCGTCTGGGAGGTAATATCCTCGATGGAGACCGTCTCCTCCTTTACTCTGGCAAACTCCTCCGAAAATTCTGCCACAATGCGGCTGACATCCCCTGACAGCCCGGCCATGGTATGGGTAGAATTCACCACCTCCGCCAGCTCCCTGGAGCTTGTCCCGGCATGATTATTGGTTTCATTCACCAGCAGCACCATCTGGGAAATCATGGAGGCAATGTTTTCCACCTGCTTCTGAATATCGCCTGTCATATGTATGGAAGATTCTGTTTTCCCGGACAAGACGGAATTCTGTTCTGTCAGCTCCTGCATATTCCCCACCACGGTGTTGGCGCTGTGCTTGTTCTCGTCGGCAAGATCCCTCACAATCGTCACCCCGTCCACAATCTCCGTACTGGCGGATTTTACCTGTTCCACCGTGGAAAAAATAACATCCGCATCCCTGCCCTGCCCGGCCTCCTGCTGCGCCTTGTTCTTCCGGGAAAATAAATTTTTCATGTGTATACCTCCAAATACCTGTCTCCCGGCATTCCGGGTGGGTTGTCCTGGAGACAGGTACTGTTTTGCATATCATTATACATGATTATAAAACAATATACAAGAAAATCAGGTTGATTTGCGCCATTTGTTCCGCCACCTGCTCCTGTGTGACGCCACGTTTCCCCGAAGCTTCCTGATATTCGTTCCGATAACGCTCATGGCTTTAAGTCCGCCTGAGAAGCACTCAAGCTGGAGTTGAGAATCCTCAGGACCTCTTCCATGCAGGCACCGCACGTTCTGATGACTTCCGCAATCTCTGCCCGCTTATCCTGGAGTGTCACCAGCGTAACCCGGAAGCCGCCGCCCATGGCTTCCAGATCTTTGCCGTTATCATCATTCCACATCCGGCCCGTCCGGCCGTATAAATTCTCTACCTTCTCCAGCCAGCCCATATCAGGATTCAGCTCTCTTGCCCTCTCCAAAAAGCGATGGCTGCAGCTGCCGTTGGTGGCAAGAACACAGACATAATTGGTATAATCCCCCCACAGGTCAAATTCTTCTGCCGTCACGCCGTCAAACCTGCCGTTTTCCAAATCCTCTGCCCATGCCCCAAAGGCTTGTGCCCCAAAACAGAACAGATCCGTCCTGACCGCAAAGTGCCGGGGAATGTCTGCAATGGCGTTGCGGTAGATTCCTGCAAGAGACGGGGACTCCTTTTTATCGCCCACAAATACCCATCCCCCCTGGCCGCCTGCGTCCCGGGACCAGCAGACAGTCTTTTGAAGCGCCTCCTCCAAGGTCAGACGTCCCGGCTGGTCGCTGTTGCCTGAAATGTAGAGCAGTCTTCTCCCATACTCCTCATATCCCACGTAGACTCCGGTCAGCTGTCCCCAGGCAATGACCGGTATCCCCCTGTCAAGATACGTTACCAGCTCCTGCAGGTACATTTCCGCATTCTGCTCCAGCTCCTGCCCGGATACAAAGGCAGCTTCGTATCCACATTTGGCAAAGGTATCCCTGACAAATTGTTTGGGAGCCCTGTCCATTTCAAAGCTCGACAGCGCATCGCCCGAATACGTCTTCGTACAATACTGCTGCGTGAACAGGTCGCCGGTCACTCCCGCAAAAAACCAATAATCATAGTCTTTTTCTCCCAGGCATTCCATTACATACCCGGCACACCCGTTGAACCAGTAATTTTCGCCATATTCATCGGTAACCAGACGGTGAATCACTGAAATGCTGTTGCTCTCCTGCCCTGCCTCCATTTATAGCATCTCCCCTCTCTGCATTCTCTCTGCACTCTTCCCGCACCATTCCCGCACTCTTCCTGCACCCTCCTGCGCTCTTCCTGCACCCTCCTGCACTCTTCCCGCACCATTCCTGCACTCTTCCCGCACCATTCCCGCGCTCTTCCTGCACCATTCCCGCACTTTCCGGTTTTGGCACATACCCCTGGCAGACTCTAAGAAAACGCTGATGAAATCATCACTTCCTTAAGAGCCTCCGGCGGATGCGCACGGATTTGCAGGGGTTTTTGCTGCTTCGCAACGCAGAAGCAAGTCGGCTTGCGGGAAACGCTTTCATCAGCGTTTCCCTAATAAATTATACATGTACTGCTGACAGCACACAAGAAAATTTCAAAAGTCAGCATAATGAGGATACTCTCCATCTCAAACATCCCCGAAAGATCAACGGCTGCTTGACCGGCAAACAACGTATTGATAATTGATTATTTATGGGATCCTTTGCTATACTGTAAGCACACCGTTAAACTGAGAATGAAGGAGGTCAGGTATGCAAATCATGCTTGGGGAAAAAATCAAGGAACTGCGTAAGCGCGACAGAAGGAAACAGGAGGATCTTGCGGTGGCTCTCGGCGTCACCAAGCAGGCTGTCTCCCGTTGGGAATCAAACGGCGGATATCCCGATATAGAAATGCTTCCGGCAATCGCAAATTACTTTCATATCACGATAGACGAGCTTTTCGGATACGACAGCGACAGACTGACCAAACTGCAGTCATATATAGATCAGGCAGAACAAATGCAGAAACACGGAGATACTGTGGGGCTCATTGAATTTCTCAGAAATGCAATTTCAGAGTTTCCGGCAGAATGGCAGCTTCAGTACCGTCTTGCAAATGCCCTGGTATCCATGGGGTATCAAAAAAGTGAACCAAATAAAATAACGACCAAAGGAAACGACTTTATTCAGTACAACACGGAGTATAATGCCCACAATGAATGCTGGAAAGAAGCAATAGCTTTGTTTGAAGAAGTATTAAAAAAGGAAATTGACAATGAGCACCGCACATCGGCAATCTTCTCCCTCATGTGGCTCTATTCCTGGATAGGCGATCAGGAAAATGCGGAAAGGACAGCACTTTCCCAGTCGCCCGTAAGTATCAGCAGAGAGGTACTTCTTGCAGATACGACTATAGACGAAAAATCTGAAAGATACCGCGGAGAAGCAATCCTTGGCCTGCTGCATGAATTAAACAAGGTACTTAGAACCGCTGTTATGTCAAAGCATTCGCTCTCTCATTCGCAGGCGGGACTTGAAACGCTGCTTGCAGTCGCCCGGCTATATGAAAGCATATTTGACGATGGAAACTGCGGAATTTTTCATAACGACATGTGTATGCTTTATCTGCACTGCTCTTCCATAGCCGTTCATCTGAATGAGTCCGGACGCGCTTTGAATTATTACGAGACCGCACTGGATCATTTCCTTGAATTGAAACAAATACAAGAACTCCGGCTCACGGCACCGTTAGTCAATCAAGCAATGGATTACAGACCAAGTATTGTTAAGCTGGATCGTGAATGGTTTGAAGAGCATATGCAGTCCTTACCTGTAGAATGTACGGATGCAGTCAAAAGCAATCCAAAGTACGCCGCCATTTTCACCCAATAAAGCAACGGCCCCGGTCAAATGCCAAAAAAGGGCTTGGGAGGGTCGTAACCTCCAAGCCCTGCATATTCCCCTGCTTCCCCCTGCTCGGACCTCTCCCTTAACTTCCCCAATGCTTTCTTCTCGGTCCGGCCCACATACTCTCCTGTCAGGACAGGGCTAAAATCTTTCACAAATTCGCATGACGTATTAAAGATATTTCGTCAATTCCTCAACCAACTCATATACTCTTGTGGCAGGACATCTTTTCGATGGTGCTTCATCATTATAGGACTCATATTGCCGCTTTGCTCTCTGAATTGCGTCATCTGTTTTATCTTTAAATAAATCATACATATTTTCAAGAGTCTTTTCATAACCACATTTTTGCTTTAAAATCTGCTGATACTGTTTGCGTCCAATATTTACTGCCAATTCTTGAAAGTGCAAGACGAACCATAATTCAATACACTCATTTGACCATGCCACTTTGTATTGCCTGCTTTCTTTCCTCTTTTCCGCACTATATTGTGTATTATCGAAATTGTCTAAAGGAAAATCATCTTTGTCGTACATAAGCCAAACAACTTCTGCCTGAGGAAAGTCTTTCTCAACCTGTGTTCTTGCAAATTTTAGCAAACCCTTCGTATTTCTACCCGTACCTCTTACAAATACCCTTGGACCAGAAGAAAACTCATAATACTTCGAATTGATGGCATCGGCAAATCCCTTAATATAATAAGGTTCTGTCTTTGTTCCTTCACTGACAATATACATATATGGAGGCAAATCATCAAGTAATTCCTTTTCTTTCTTATACATTTTTGCATTAATCTTTTCTTGATTTTTCTTTTGATCACTCACTTTCAATGGTTTAAGACTCATTTTCAGCCTCCCAATTTAAAATTTTTCTTATATATGGGTCGGCTCCATAACGTCCTTCCAAGTATTGTTTTCCATATGCCTCATCACTTCTGGGTATTTGTCCATTCTCTTTTTTAAAAGACACTAAAGAATAGAGTTTTGATGCATTTTGGGGATTTAATGCGCAAAACCAAATTTCATCTCTCCGATAGACTTCAGGAGACATTGTAGTTATATCATGAGATGTAAGTAAAAGCTGAGCTCCCCTTCTGTTACTTTTGGTATCCGTAAACAGTTCGATAATATATTGTAATAACTTTGGATGTAGTTTAGCATCTAATTCATCAGCGATCAATAAATTCCCATTTTTTAAACATTCCATAATTTTGGCCAGACAACTAAATAATTTTCTTGTGCCGCTTGATTCCTCTTCATAAGGTATTTCATAAATTAAACCTTTTTCTAATATATGTTTTACATATATACCAACTATTTTTCCATCTAAGTCTTTTTCTTCACGTATATCACAAATATTAATGTCCATTTTCTGCATCATTTCAAACATTTTCATTCTTTCTCTTTTTGTCTTTGGAAGAACAATTTTTCTTTCTTTTTGTGGATCATCATAATCCAGAAAATTCATATCCAAAAACCATGAAATAACATCATCTACCGGCTCAATATCATAATTAATAGCCACATGGACAAGAAGTGGCATAGAACCTCTAATTTTTTCAACCGGAATATCCTCTAATTCTTCCCCTAATACACACTCACTTACTGTTCGTTCAAAAATAATATCCGTATCTTTTTCGCCTATTATTAAACGATAGAGATTTTCCTCAATGATTTGGTTGTGCAAATATGAAAATTGATATTTATATTGTTTCCCTTTTGTTCTAAACATAATATCAAAACTAATGGGAATATCCTTATATTTAGGATCAAACATATGATATTTTTCTCTGGTTTCCCCCTCTGAAAATCTTTTGATGATTGATTCAAATTCTGTATTATTCTGTATTTGAGACATGATAAATGGACGTATCAACAATATGCTCAAATATCTCATAGCCTCCAGAACAGTAGATTTTCCCCCTCCATTTGGTCCGTAAATCGCAATTACCGGCAAAAATCTTTCACCATCAATTTTATCTTTTATGATGCTCTTCTCGTGATCCTTAATGGATTCTGCAGCAAAGTCAAGAAAGGCTTCTTTTTTAAATGATTTATAATTTGAAAATGAAAATTGAATTAACATGAATCTTCTCCCCAATAAATGTGTTTTTCTCTCGTTCCTTAATAAATATATCCATATTATCATACAAATAACCCTGTATCAATATATAAAATGAGTTTTTTTCTCGGGCATATTATATTTGCTAATTTTGTGACGTAAAAAGAGAGATAAAGCAAGAATAACTGTCTTACAGTTTTCTGCACATTATCCCTCTTTTCGCGCTATCCCGCTTTTCTTATCTCACCCCTGCTCGAACTTCTCCCTTAACTTCCCCAGCGCCTTCTTCTCAATCCGGCTCACATAGCTGCGGGAAATTCCCAGCGTCGCCCCGATTTCATTCTGGGTCGCCTCCCGCTTGCCGTTCAGCCCGTAACGCATCACCAGTATCTGCCTCTCTCTTGGCGTCAGCGTCTCATCCATCAGTACAAAAAGCCTCCTGATATTTCCGGCCAGTTCCATGCTGTCCAGAAGGTCCGGCTGCTGCTGCTCGATCACGTCCACCAGGTGGATCTCGTTGCCTTCCTTGTCCTGACCGATGGATTCAAAGAGCGAAACCTCCCTGGAGGTCTTGCGCCTGCCGCGCAGCAGCATCAGCAGCTCGTTGTCAATGCACCGGCAGGCGTAGGTCGCCAGCCTGCCTTTCCTGTCGTCAAAACTGTCCACCGCCTTAATCAGTCCGATACAGCCGATGGAAATCAATTCTTCCATGTCTTCTCCCGAATTCTGATACTTTTTTGCAATATGGGCAACCAGTCTCAGATTCCGCTCTATCAAAATATCCTTTGCCTGCTTCGCCTGTTCCGCAGACCCCTCCCGCAGCAGACGGATATATTCCGCTTCTTCTCCCTGGGTAAGTGGTTTTTGAAAGGTTTTCAAAACAGCCCCCTGCGGATTACTCTTAACAATAGTCTATGTATCTGGGACATTACAAGTGCATTTCCCACTATAACAAAAACTGTGCCATCACGTAATTGGCCAGGTCCAGCCCCCTTTCCGTGAGGGCGAGACGCTGTCCGTTCCCGCATTCCCGCCATTCCAGGAGGCCGTCTGCCGTATTCCTGCGGATGACCTCCCCGTATACAAAATCCATCTCCTCTCCGAAACAGTCCGAAAATTCCTCAGCCGAGACTCCCTCCGTCATACGGAGGCCCAGAAACAGGAATTCCTCCATCTGCTCCCCCGGGCTTAAGCTTTGTACCTCCTCCCGGCAGCCCGCCGGGTTCCGCAGGTAAGCCTGCAGATCACTCCCGTTTTTAAAACGCACAGTATCCACCAGGGATGCGGCACCGATGCCGAATCCCAGGTAATCCCTCCTGCTCCAGTAACCGCAGTTATGCCTGCACTCATAACCCGGCCGGGCATAATTGGAAATTTCATAACGCCGGTAACCCGCCTGCCCCAGAACCCTTTTGGCGGCCCTGTACATTTCCCTGTCCGCATCCTCGTCCGGCAGCACCAGCCTGCCCCGGGCAATCTGCTCCATAAGCGGTGTTCCTTCCTCCGGAATCAGGCTGTAGGCGGAAATATGTGCCGGCGCCGGCCTCAGTGCAAGAACGCTTTCCAGGGTATGAAGAAAGCTTTCACAGGTCTGCCCCGGCAGGGCGCTCATGACATCCACATTCAGATTCTTAAATCCGGCCTCTGCTGCTGCCTGCCAGGCCTCCCGGAACTGCTCCCAGGTATGGATCCTGCCCACTGTCTCCAGCTCCCTGTCATCCGCGGACTGTAAACCGATGCTGAGACGATTCACGCCTGCCCTGCGGTAGACCTCAAGCTTTCTGCGGTCCACCGTGCCCGGATTGACCTCCACCGTGATCTCCGCGTCTTCCGCAAGCGCAAACTGTTCCTTCACCGTCTGTAACAGACCGGCAAGCTGTTCTGCCTCCACAGTGGAAGGCGTCCCCCCGCCGAAAAATAAGGATGTCACCGCTCTGCCTTTGCATTCCGGCGCCCGCTCCAGCACCTCCTGCTGCAGAGCCGCCATGTAAGCCGTTTTCGTCCCCTCGTCGGCAGGAGCTGAGAGGAAGTCACAGTAATAGCACTTTCTCACGCAAAAGGGAATATGAAAATATAACTCCATATCATTTGTCATCTAATTTCAGCACGCTCATAAATGCCTTCTGGGGGATTACCACATTACCGATCTGGCGCATTCGCTTCTTACCCTCCTTCTGTTTTTCCAGAAGCTTTTTCTTACGGGTAATGTCACCGCCGTAGCACTTTGCCAGCACATCCTTGCGCAGGGCCTTCACCGTCTCCCGGGCAATGACCTTCCCTCCCACCGCCGCCTGAATGGGAATCTCAAACAAATGCCTGGGAATCTCCTCCTTCAGCTTCTCGCACATCTTCCGGCCCCGCTCATAAGCGGAATCCCCATGCACAATGAAGGAAAGGGCGTCCACCTCCTCCCGGTTAATCAGTATATCCAGCTTTACCAGCCTGGCAGGCTCGTATCCCTTAATGTCATAGTCAAAGGAAGCATATCCCCTGGAACGGGATTTCAGGGCATCAAAGAAGTCATAAATGATCTCGTTCAGGGGCAGCTCGTATTTCAGCAGTGCCCTGGTTCCCTCAATATACTCCATGCTGAGATACTTTCCCCGCCTCTCCTGGCACAGCTCCATGATGGAGCCGATAAATTCGCTGGTCACCATGATCTCCGCATTGACGATAGGCTCCTCCATATGCTCGATCTCGGAAGGGTCCGGCAGGTTGGAGGGATTGGTCAGCTCCAGTACCTCGCCGTTGGTCTTATACACCTTGTAGACCACGCCCGGGGCCGTAGTCACCAGATCCAGATTATATTCCCGTTCCAGCCTCTCCTGAATCACATCCAGATGCAGCAGCCCCAGGAAACCGCAGCGGAATCCGAATCCCAGCGCCACGGAAGTCTCGGGCTCATAATTTAAGGAGGCGTCGTTCAGCTGCAGCTTTTCCAGCGCATCCCGCAGATCCGGATACTTTGAGCCGTCCGCGGGATACATGCCGCAGTACACCATGGACAAAGCCTTGCGATACCCCGGCAGGGGTTCCCCGCAGGGACGGTTGTCATCCGTCACCGTATCCCCCACCGCCGTATCCTTCACATTCTTAATGGAGGCGGTAATGTAACCCACCATCCCCGCCGAAAGCTCCTCACAGGGAATGAACTGGCCGGCACCGAAGTAGCCCACTTCCACTACTTCCTCCTTCGCCCCGGTAGCCATCATGCGGATCACCGTACCCCTTTTCACGGTTCCCTCCATGATCCGGCAGAATATAATCACACCCTTGTATGGGTCGTACAGGGAGTCAAAAATCAATGCCTTCAAAGGAGCCTCCGGATCGCCCTTGGGCGCCGGGATCTTCTTTACCACCTGCTCCAGCACGTCCTCAATGCCGATTCCGTTTTTGGCGGAAATCAGCGGAGCGTCCTGGGCTTCAATGCCGATTACATCCTCGATTTCCTCAATGACCCTCTGAGGCTCCGCGCTGGGCAGGTCAATCTTGTTAATCACCGGAAAGACCTCCAGGTCATGATCCAGGGCCAGATAAACATTTGCCAGGGTCTGGGCCTCGATCCCCTGGGCAGCGTCCACCACCAGTATGGCCCCGTCACAGGCCGCCAGGGACCGGCTCACCTCATAGTTAAAATCCACATGTCCCGGGGTATCAATCAGATTAAAAATATACTCCCTGCCGTCTTTGGCCTGATATACCGTACGCACCGACTGGGCCTTGATGGTGATGCCCCGCTCCCGCTCCAGCTCCATATTGTCCAATATCTGATCCTGCATTTCCCTGCCGGTCAGAAGTCCTGTCTTTTCTATAATACGGTCCGCCAATGTGGATTTGCCGTGATCTATGTGTGCCACAATGCAAAAATTGCGTATGCTGCTCTGATCTGTCGCCATTTGTATTTCCTCGTTTCCCGGACCGCCCTTCCGTCCCGCAGCCCGTTTTTCCCATGGGCCTATCATATCACATGCAAACCGCGGTTGTCCAGTCCGGTCTTCACGTGCCGGACAGCACCAGATCCAGAATATGTGCCAGAGGATCACAGGCATTCAGCGCTTCCTCCAGGGTATTGTTCTGTGCGCCGAGCTCCACCAGCAAATATCTCTCCTTCAGGTGCATATTGTAACGGTAACCCTTCAGATAAATCTTCCTGGTCAGGCCGGGATAATACTCCATTGCCTTCTTCTGCATCTGAAAGGAAAACGCCAGATTACCATCCAGGTTCTCATTGGCAAGGTACGTGATATTCCCCGTCTTTTTGGTTCTGGAAAGACCGTTGAAAAACATAAACCTGGCGGTGGATCTGCCATCCAGGTCCGTCACCAGCCTGGTCTCCTCCGGCATCTCGTCCCTATGTAAGTCGATTACTACCTGTATGGAAGGATTTTCCTCCAGGATCTGCTCTATCTCCGGCAGTGCCCGGGAATACGCCTGATTACGATCCGTGTCATATTCCGCGGTATGGTGCAGCACACGGTATCCGTAAATGTCCGTCAAAATCTGTGCCAGCCTGTCTCCCACCCCCACGATGGTGGTGGATCTGTCCCCTTCCACGGAATCCGTGAATCCCTCCCTGGAATGGGTATGAAAAATCAGGATCTGGGGGCCTTCCCCCTCCCCGGATATAGACATATCCCTGGACAAAAGTTTTTCCACGTTGAAATGCTCGCTGCCGGCAACGGTAGTGGAGTCTACGATATAAAAGCGCTTCAGCAGAGTTTCATAATCCTCCAGACTCCCCAGGTCCACCTGCTCCTGCTGCCCATGAGGGACAAAACCGGCACTTTCCTGCCTCCCCAGCGCCGCTTCATTTTCCGCCTTCAGCAGCTCCTCCCATGACGGCTCCGGCTCTGCCGGCTTCTCTTCCGCAGGCTGGGATTCCTCCGCTTCCTCCTCAGGGAACACCTCCTCCGCCTCCGCCAGCAGGATTTCCTTCAGCGATACTTCTCCCTGTTCATCCTCTCCCAGATGATCCAGTACATATCCATAGAGCGGAAACAGACTGTCAATCTGCTCCTGCAGAAGCCAGAAGGTTTCATGCTCACCGGATCTCTCATACAGAATGCAGGGCATAAACATGTCGTACAGGCTTTTCTCTGCCGCTTCTCCGATTTCCTGCAGCACTCCGTCCCACACCGTGCCCTTTTCCCTGCTCCGGGCCGTGCTTTCGACCGTGGTTTCCGACTCCGTCACCCTGCCGTTACATCCCGCTGTCACACCCTGCAGTATCAGAAACAACAGTGCAATTGCAGCGGCCTTCACCGCCACCGAACGCCCCGGGCTGCCTTTTCCCTTCCTCAAACGCCCTGCAGTGCCTTTTCCCTTCATCGAATGCCCTGTAGTATCTTTCGCATATGCCACCGGCCACTTCCCTCGCAGCACTTTTTCATACAAGTATATGTCCCACGGGGCGGAGCTATTCAGGCAATCCCTCTTGACATCCTCAGCTCATTTTCATTTCCATGGCAATATTTATGCCCTCCGAAACCGTATAACTGATTCGCTTGATGACCGCGTCAATGTCCTTCCCCGTCATATACATATTATTCAGCTCCGGGAAGGGCGGCTGCTGCCTGCTCATATATTTCACCGCATCCACGCCTTCTTCGCCCTCCAGCATCTTTTCCATGGCATCCATGACGATGGTGGCGGAATCCACTACCGTGGGAATGCCCACGGCGATCACCGGAACCCCCAGGCTCTCCCGGGTCAGGGCATTCCGGTGGTTGCCCACCCCCGAACCCGGCTGGATTCCCGTATTGGTAATCTGTATCGTGCGGTTCAGGCGTTTCGTGCTTCTGGCGGCAAGGGCATCCACCACAATCAACACATCCGGCCCGGTCTCCTGCACCACCCCCTTGACAATTTCCGCGGTCTCCATTCCCGTCCTCGCCATGACCCCAGGCTCCAGGGCACTGAGAGAGTTCATTTTACTGCAGTTGTAGGCCGCCTTGCCGTATTCCTTCACGATATGGCGGGTAATGCACAGATTGTCCACCGTCTGGGGTCCCAGGGCATCGGCGGTCACCTCCCGGTTTCCCAGGCCCACCACCATCACGTTGAGTTCCCGGTCATCCTGGGGCAGAAGCTTTAACAGCTCCTCCGCCAGGCACTTTGAAATCTCCCGGTGATAATCCTCGTCCGGCTCCACCATGGCAGGCGCCTCCATGGTGACATAAATTCCCATGGGCTTCCCCATGGCTTTTGCGGCGTTCTTTGTGTCAATGGTAACCTTTGTCACCCGCACGTCCTCTTCCTCACGGTAGTATTCCTCCACCTGCACGCCCCGAAGCTCACTCTCCGCTTCGCTGATACTCTCCCTGGCCTCCAGCGCCAGATCCGTCCTCATCTGAAAAAATCCCATGATACTTCTCCCGTTGATAGGTTTTTTCCTATTTTTTGCGAAAAAAGCCAGGAATATGTATTATTTTTTTATTGTGATCTCCGACGATTCCTCTTTCTCCCCCGCAGGAGATCCGCATACCAGAACACAATCTCCCCAATATGGGCCAGCTCGCCCTCCTTACCTGTCTGCCGCCAGATCTCCTTATATGCCATAAACCACCTCTCCAGCCGCGCCGCCAGCTCAAAAGCACAGGCCTCATCCGTCACTCTCCCATCCGCGGATTGCAAAAGGACCAGCCCCACATTGTTCCAGACGTCCATGCCCTCTGCCGTCAGCTCCAGCTCCTGCATCAGGCCTCTTTCCCTGCTGTCCATGCAGACTGCCGTGCGCTTCAGCTCCCGGCGCAGGTCTCCCAGCTTCTCCGCTGCCCGGCCTGCCTTTGTAATATCCTCCCGCCTGGCCTTCAGCAGCTCGTTTAAATCCGATTCCTCCCCCGGCTCTCCCAGCACTACATATTCATAAAGCATCACCGCATCATACCAGCCAAAGCTGCTGCAGTCCCCAAGCTCTTTCATCAGCCCTGTCAGCCGTCCGCTGGCGTCCCGGTATTCCAGTACGGAAATCTGGCGGTTCAGCTCTTCCTCCGGGATCTCCTCCCCGTTCCAGGAAAAGGCCGCACCGTAAATCAACCCCGGAACGGAATGCGCCGGATGGTTAATATGCCCGTAATCTCCCCAGTCCGTATTCAGGATCCCCACCGCATGATATTTTCTGGCATAGCCGCACATTCTGGTAATATTCCGATAGCTGTCGCCAATCCGGTTCATCCATTGATTCCAGCCGCTTACTCCCGGACAGAGATACTGGGGCACCCCTGCCTGGGCCATCCTGCAGCTCTCCTCCTCCCGCTGGTCCGGCGCGTATCCCCAGGTAAGGCAGACGGTTCCCTCCGGCAGCTCCCTTGCCAGCGCAGGCTCCCCGGCAATCACGTCTCCCCAGAACAGGGGCTTTTTCCCCCGCTCCTGAAGAAAGGAACACAGCTCCTTCAGATACTCCACATAGATACGGTGAATTCCCCTTTCCTCCGCCAGCTTTGCCGATCTTCCCTTCCCCAGGTCAAAGGTCTCGTCCGCGCACAGGTTGAAGCGGTCAGAGTGAAAAAGCGCCATATATTCTTCCAGCATTTCCTTTATAAACGGCAGCGTCCGGTCATCCGAAACATTCACCGTATGATGCCGCATCCGGTCCAGGAAGGAAAAAGGCCGGGCGGAAGCATCCGGCAGTTCGCACAGATCCTCATGGCTCTTGGTGGAAAGCAGCATGTAAAGGTGTCCGAAGCTGGCCAGGGAAGGAACCAGCTCGATATGTCTCTCCCTGCAGTAATCGTCCAGATCCAGGATTTCTTCTGCGGTCAGAGGAGTGGTGTCACGCCACATTTCCGAAAGGTCCCGGAAAAGATAGGTATGCTCCACATACAATTGTAATTCGTTTATCTTATATCTGCACAGCCTGTCCGCCACACGCTTCAGCTCCTCCGGCTTCAGCACACGTCCCCTGGTCTGGTCCAGATAATATCCCCGCCGGTCAGTCTCCGGGAAGTCCCGCACCGTCACCCCGGGAAGCAACGCCCCTTTCTGCTCCACCATCTGGCACAATGTCTGCACGCCGTACAGGAGGCCTGCCCCGCCTCCCCCCAGCACACGGATTCCTTCCGCCTGCACCATAAGCCGGTACTCCTGCTCCTGCAGGCCGTGCTCCAGCGCCAGCCCAATATCCCCTCTGCGGCACCTGCCCCTTACAACAGGCACCTCCAGGCCGGCCCACTGTCGGATACAGTCCCGCAGCTGTCTGGCCGGCAGCTGCTCCACACCCTCTTCACAGACAATGTATGTGCCGAACGCACATGCAAAGCAATCCTCCCTGTAAATAATCTCCCGCGGTTTCGGTATCAGTATCATTGCTATCCCTCCCAGCTTCTTCTTTTCTATAGACATTTTACTTTGCGCTTTCACCCACACCGTAACCACCTGATACGGCCTTCCGGTTAACGTCACCCTGTTTCCATCCACCTGTACTTCGTTGCTGCCTTCGCCCATGCCGGGCAGACAAAACACGGCTGGTTCTGCACCCGGTAACCAACCGTGTCATTTATATCTTTTCGTATACTACAAAAATATAACGCCTAAACTGCTAATTGCACAGCATCCTCTTCCAATTCATACCATGCCGGATTTTAACAGATATTTTAATGAATTTGGTATGACGCTCTTTTTCACCACTTCCTCATTTTTTGCAAAATATTCCCTGCTTACAGCTTTTATCCCCTCATCAACACTCTCTGCTATAGAACAGGGCTGCAGCTCCTTTCTATCCGTTTCGTATTCGCATTGAATATATCGGTTACTGTTTATTCCGTTGATTAACGTCAAATCAAAAAGAAGATTTGCCCTTTTCACCTGTAATTCCTGCCCTATTTCCTGAAGATAACCAAGAGGGTTCTCATAGGATGTCGCAATAATCAGGTAGTCATATAGCTCATTTTTCAGTTTGATTACTTCAAAGCTTCCACTCATGACAAACCTCCTTTTATAATCACTGGAATAATGTTACGTATGATGATTCTATCAGGTTTATAACTGAATTGACAATATCATCGGCCTCATGCTTATCTTCAGTTAGTGCTGTTGCAGCTAATTTTTGCTCCGCATGAAATTTTACATGTCTGGTTTTCGTTAAATATTCATATAATGTTTCCAACTCTTTTTGGAACACATCATCCCCAATTTTTGCTGCAATGTCCGGAGATAATGTTCCTTGATTAAATATACCCCCAAAATTGTGTCCAATCTCGATGTTTTTTAAACCAAACAAATACTTGATATACCCTTCCAATGCTTTCAATGCAGGAAAAGCATAACACGAATAATCCTCCAATTCAAGATTAACTTTTCTCAAAGATACGGAAGGAGACAGTAGTTTGAGAATCATCTCATCTAAATGTCCGTATGCTCTTGGCATAAGCATTTCCATATCATTTCTTACTTCACTTGTTTTTATGTCAATATTATGAAAGCTATTGATGCTGTCTACAATGTCATCTACGGATATGTCCCTGCAATATGACAAAAACGAAATGGCCTCGCCATATAAATATGCCGGCTTCCCCTGTAACGTCAGTGTCCCCGTTTCATATACATTAATGGTCAGTCTATCTCCGATTTTACTGGTAAATATGTATTTCCTGTGTACAGGTATTGTGACTAATACATATTCTTCCACAGATACTTCTTCCAAAGATGTCAAATAACCAATTAGCTTTTCCGTCCATTCATCAGATAATTTTTTAATGGCATATGTCTTTCCCAGTGCGGTACTTGAAAATTCGCACTGTTCTTCCAATAATACTTTTATTTGCGATGAAATCTCCGTATTTTTCCCGTTGGAGTAATGGTAGTCGTTCCGTCGTTATTGAAAAACAAGTCAATCGCTGCTGTCTTTCCGTCTGCAGTCATTACACATCTCTGCGCTGCACCCACAGGTGTAAGGTCGCTGGCTGTAAAATCAGTCCAGTGTTTACAGCCAATGTCCCTGATTAACTCCACAATCTTTTCTCTGTCAATAAATACCCCTTTTTTTGCCATCTTCCCGTCCTCCTTGTAAATAACTTTATTTTATCATATTGTAATAAAGTATTTTGATTTTATCATCAGGTCCAGTCAATGTCAATTATCTTCTTTAAAATATGTATATCATATGACTAAAAAAAATAGCAAAGCTTATAGTTTCATCTTATTTCAAAAAATATCCGAATAATTAAATGAAAAATCCAGAAATATATTGACAAACCGTCCATTATTGACTAAACTACTATCGTATGTTTGCATTAGTCTTCCGTGTCTGGCTAAGGCGAAACAGCTTATAAAAAACAAGATTGTATACAAATTGGAGGTGTAACGACTTGGCTAACATTAAATCCGCGAAAAAGAGAATTCTGGTGAACCGCACCAAGGCCGATAGAAACAAGGCCATCAGATCCGGTGTCAAGACAGCAATCAAGAAGGTGTTTGCCGCTGTGGAAGCCGGTGATAAGGCTGCTGCCCAGGCAGCGCTGGCAAATGCTACCAAGACCATTGAAATGGCCGGCAGCAAGGGTGTTTATCACAAGAACAATGTTGCTCACAAGGTTTCCCGTATCAGCAAGGCTGTAAACAGCATGGCGTAATCCAAAACGCCGTATGCCGCAAGAGGTGTCTGCTGCACCTGTCGCGTAATACATGTCAAAGCCCTCTGAGTTCTCAACCCAGGAACTCAGAGGGCTTTTTATGTCCTTGTTTTCAGTGTCTGTGGCCTCCGCCGCCGTGGCTGGCGCCGCTCCTGCTGGTGTGATGTCCGCCGCCCCCCGAAGAACGGCCGCCGCTGCTTCCGCTGCTGGTCTCAATCTTTCTTTTCACCACGTTCTTGCGGATAAAATCATCTCTCTGATCATGCAACTCAGGCTTGCCGCCGGCAACATAAGCGTTGACCGCCGTAGTATCCCGGGCCCTGTTCTTCCCTAAATGGGACGCGGCATACGCTCCCGCAATGATGAGGGAAACCACAAACGCCCCCAGGTAATAAGCGCCTCCCAGCCTCACACCGCCGCCGTCCAGATAGCTGCATACCTTGTCAATATAGCGCATGTATGCCCGGCAGGGATCGCTGTCATAATAGTCGTCTACTGCATACAGGACACTCTCCACCGCCCTGACGCTGAGGGCATCCTCTACCTTTCCACTGGTGGAAAGCCATTCCCCCCTCTGCCCAGGATAACGATTGTCAATGAGGATGGAACCGTCTCCTTCAAAATCCTTGTTATAACCGTAACCGTTTTCATCCCAGAAATCGTCGGCTATATCCGTCATATTCCTCTCCCAGTCCGTTGACCTGCAGCCATGCTCCAGGGCCTCCTGCCCCTCCACAGGCCGGCTGAAAGTATAAATCACAAAATCCGCCCTGTACCGGGCCTCCTTTTCCGCAATATACCTCCGCAGCTTCTCTTCCTCCGCATCCGTCAGAATACCCGCCTCGTCATATACCCGCTCCTTCGGTGCAGAGCTGTTGGCACGTCCTGCCCTGTCCCTGCCGGCATAGATGATCCCCGCCGCCAGCGTTATCACGACTGCAGCCGCCACAAGAATAAACCAGACGCGAAAATGGCGAAGATACTGTTTTACTGCGTCCTCTCTGTAATTATCGCTCATTTTCCCTCCATTACCCCAGAAACTTTAACAACAACGGCACCATATACAACAGCACTGCCACACACCCCCACAGAGTCCCCGTGTAGGCCCACACCTTCTTTTTGGAAACGGGAACTTCCCCCACAATCTTACCGGTCTGCCCGTTGACATAGAAGGGATACTCCTGGTCCTTATATGTATACAGATACTTCCACACAGGCAGCAATCCGAAGCAGGAGCTGCTGTCCCTCACGTTACTCCCCTGATTGACAACACGCACGGAATGATACCCCGCATAGCTCTGCTTCAGCATCACCGCCGCGTCCTCATCCATCTTTTTCCTCGCCCGGGCCTCCACCGCCTCTGCGGGCATATTATACTTTTCCGCGTAAAACCCGGACATGAATTCCGGATTAAAGTCAACGAGCTGCCCGTAATTATAGGGCTCCATTAAGTCCATCACATCATCCGGCATCGCCTCCGAGGCATCCACGGGAATCTTGTCAAAATGAATATCCATATCCCTGTTGACTGCATAATAAGAGGTCTCCGTATACTGGGTATTTCCGCTGGTCCAGGTGCGCACCTTGGTTCCCTCCCCCTGGAAAAAACAATGGGTATCATAATTATACAGCCAGTACGGGACATACATTCCCTGCATACCGTTCAATCTGGTCTCTGACAGAAAATCCGTGGGTGCAAACAGGTTTCGCTTGAATTTTTCCCGGATAGACTGCTTACAGCTCTCCTTGCCCATCTGGAAAGGCAGGATCAGCCTTGGCAGATACTCACCCTCTACCCTTTCGTTCAGAATCAGGTAGCTGTCACAGTACGGACACTGTGTGGCCGAGGTATGCTTTTCCACCGTAATCTCACCGCCGCAGTTAGGACAGACGGACATCTCCGGAGAAGACCCGTTGGAAAGCTCCTGGCTCTTTTCACTTTCACAGAACGGACAGAACATGGTATGCTTTTCCGGACTGTACACCACGTTACCGCCGCAGTTCTTACACCTGAAGTACATTGTTTATCCCCTCTCATAAATTTATTCTGCATCCAGAATAACACATTCCGGCCATTTGCGCCAGTATATCTTATGCCGGCAGAAAATCCGCCGGATGCAGGACCTTCCAAACAACAGGGGACGATAAAAGCAGCCGCGGGCATGGTGAAAGCGGTACGGGCAGCCCCATACCGCTTTTATCCGTTATCCGCTATCCTGTTGCCTGTAGCTGATAATGATTGATGGTGTTGTAATCAATAATTCACGATCTTCCCGAAATCCGCTTTCAGGGAAGCACCCCCTACCAGTCCGCCGTCAATATCCGGCTGTGCAAACAGCTCGGCTGCATTTCCCGCATTTACGGAACCGCCGTACTGAATACGTACCGCCGCTGCCGTAGCATCATCATACATCTCCGCGATGCAGTCCCTGATGCCCTTACAGACCTCCTGCGCCTGCTCCGTGGTCGCTGTCTTGCCGGTACCGATAGCCCAGATCGGCTCGTAAGCGATCACCAGCTCCTTCACCTGATCCGCAGTGACATCCACCAGGTCGGACTTAATCTGCAGGCGGATCCAATCCATGGTAACTCCCATTTCCCTTTGCTCCAGAGACTCACCACAGCAAAGGATGGGGGTCAGGCCTGCCTCAAAGGCTTTCTTCACCTTCTTGTTAAGCAGGGCATCCTCCTCCTTGAAATAATCCCTTCTCTCGGAATGGCCGATGATAACATATTTTACTCCCGCATCCTTCAGCATAGCCGCAGAAATCTCGCCGGTGTATGCCCCCTTTTCTTCAAAGTACATATTTTCGGCGCCAACCTCTACATTTGTCCCCTTTACTGCTTCCACAACGGGTACAATGTCAATGGCGGGAACGCAGTATACCACATCCACATCGTCATTTTTTACAAGCTCTTTCAACTCAGCACACAGCTTTACGGCTTCACTGGGTGTCATATTCATCTTCCAGTTGCCTGCTATGATCTTTCTTCTTGCCATTTCTTCCTTTTCCCTTCTTTAATAGACTCAATGTTATGCCCACCAGAAGCAAAACCGCTCCCACCACGCTCAAGGCCTGCATGGGCTTCCTGTAAAAACCGGCCGCCAGACAGCTTCCCGCACCCATGCCCACAGTATAGACCACTGGCACCCGTGCGTTCAGGGGATAGTCCGCGTTTTCGCGGGCAAACACCCTCTGATAATCCGTTCCGTCCCATTCATGGTAATAGCGGATGACGGTGTGCCCGCTTCCCGCGCGCACTACCTCGCCTTCCGTAACTGCCGCTACTCCGGCAATGGTCACAGACCTTTTTCCCGAGACCTCCAACGCTTCCGCCGTCCGCCAGCAAACAGTAAAATACAGCATATAAACAGTACATATGAAACAGATTACAAAACCGGCAGTCTGCAATACCTTACTTACCATGACTTTTCCCATCACCAGCGGCTCATGTTCCGCTCTGCCTTATCCGTGTACGCCTTCTTTAACTCCTCCGCCGTTATTCCATAGCACAGAAGCACATCATTGTAATACATCAGGACGTCAGCCATCTCTTCCACAAGGCAGGCACGGAGTCCGGCGTCCCGGACAGCCTTCTCACCGCCGTTCTTCTTTACAATATCAATGACCTCGCCGATCTCACCGATCATCCACAACAGCTTGTTTTTGCCGGCCTGCGGGCCAATCGGCTCCCACTTATCCCGATACCGTTCCTGCAGTTTCCCCTGTAACTCCAACATCTCGTTTATGGAAAAATCCTCCATAAGCTACTCCTTGTCTGCCGCCGCCCACGGCGTGGCAAAATCCATCCGGAAGAATGCCTTCGGCATTCTTCCAGGCGGGATTTAGAAAATCTTTGGCAGCTTTCCTTGCTGACTTAGATTTTCTTCACGCCTTGTCGTCTGCTGCCGCCACGCCGGGAAGCACCTTGCCTTCCAGGAATTCCAGGGACGCGCCGCCGCCGGTGGAAATGTGGCTCATCTTGTCTCCGAAGCCCAGCTGGTTCACCGCTGCCGCAGAATCACCGCCGCCGATAATGGTAGTTGCATCGGTCTCAGCCAAAGCCTTCGCTACGGCAATCGTACCTGCCGCCAGGGTGGGATTCTCAAACACGCCCATAGGCCCGTTCCATACCACGGTCTTTGCCGACTTCACAGCATCTGCAAAAAGAGCCTGGGTCTTAGGCCCAATATCCAGACCCTCCATATCTGCAGGAATCTTGTCGGAATCCACATAGGATACCTCTACAGGCCCGTCAATAGGATCCGGGAAACCTGCCGCAATGGTAGTATCAATGGGAAGCAGCAGCTTCTTGCCCAGCTTCTGCGCCTTATCCATCATCTCCTTACAATAGTCGATCTTCTCATCATCCACCAGGGAATTCCCCACTTCCATGCCCTGTGCCTTTAAGAAGGTGTATGCCATGCCGCCGCCGATAATCAGGGTATCGCACTTCTCCAGCAGATTGGAGATCACGTTCAGCTTATCTGCCACTTTCGCGCCGCCTAAGATTGCCACAAAAGGCCTTACGGGATTTTCCACTGCATTACCCAGGAAATTGATCTCCTTCTGCATCAGGTAGCCTACCACGTTCTCGCCGCCCTTGGCCGTAATGAACTTGGTCACACCTTCCACGGAAGCATGTGCCCTGTGGGAGGAACCAAAGGCATCACACACATACAGGTCCGCAAGATCAGCCAACTCTTTGGAAAATTCCTCTCCGTTCTTGGTCTCTTCCTTGCCGCGGAAACGGGTATTCTGCAGCAGGACCACATCCCCCTCCTGCATTGCTTCTACCGCCTTAGTAGCAGCCTCGCCGGTCACATTATAATCCGCTACAAATACAACCTCCTTGCCCAGCTTCTCTGACAGCCTCTTTGCCACAGGAGCCAGGGACTCCTTCTCATTGGGCCCTTCCTTTACCTTGCCCAGGTGGGAGCAGAGAATTACCTTGCCGCCGTCCTTAATCAGCTTCTGGATCGTGGGCAGTGCTGCCACAATTCTGGTCTCATCGGTAATCTCACCGTTCTTTAAGGGCACATTAAAATCACATCTTACCAGTACGCGCTTACCCTTTGCATTGATGTCATCAACGGATTTCTTATTTAATCCCATTTTTCAAACCTCCAATTTCCATTTTTAATAATTTTCTTGATTCCGCTCCGCGGAATCTCATATCCCAAGGCCGGCAAGCCGGCCTGTGAACAGTTAGAACTCCTCTCACGCTAAACAGGGCCCGGTCCAACGACCGGACCCCAAAGGTCTAGCACTTCCTTATTCTCAGCCAAGCTCGCTGAAATACTTAATGGTACGAACCATCTGAGAGGTATAGCTGTTCTCGTTGTCATACCAGGAAACAACCTGTACCTGAGTATTGCCGTCCTCCATGGGAGCTACCATGGTCTGGGTTGCATCAAACAGGGAACCGTAGGTCATGCCGATTACGTCAGAGGATACGATCTCGTCTGTATTGTATCCGTAAGACTCGGTCTGAGCAGCCTTCATTGCATCGTTAATCTGCTCCTTGGTAACCTTGCCCTTTACCACTGCTACCAGAATGGTGGTAGAACCGGTAGGGGTAGGTACACGCTGAGCGGAACCGATCAGCTTGCCGTTCAGCTCAGGGATAACCAGGCCGATAGCCTTAG
>CAJTKW010000049.1:25553-30817 GCA_910577035.1 uncultured Acetatifactor sp. | reverse complement strand
TTGAGGGGTGGATTTTATTTTGGCAAATAAGAGGTATTAGGAAACAGGCCGGTCATATTTATAAAATGCTGGAAAAATATATGTCAGGGGGTTATAATATAAGAAATAACGGCAATGCCGCCTGAGCGCGGAGCAGGAGGGAAAATGAAACTGGCAACAGCATTATCGGAAAGAGCAGATTTGCAGAGAAAACTGTCAGAGCTGGGAAGCAGGCTGAATCAAAACGCCAAGGTGCAGGAGGGTGAGGAACCGGCAGAGGCGCCGGAAGAGCTTTTGGCGGAACTGGACAGGGTCGTGGGGAGAACGGAGGAATTGATCGCCAGGATCAATCTGACCAACAGCAGTACCGTCTGCGACGGCAGGAGCATAACGGAGCTGCTGGCGCATCGGGACTGCCTGAAGAGCAGAATTCAGATCATGCGGGACTTTCTGGATAATGCCAGCAGCAAGGTTAGGCGCATGACGCATACCGAGATCAAAATCCGCAGTACGGTGCCGGTATCCGAGATTCAGAAGAAGGTGGATGCCCTGTCGAAGGAATTGCGGGAATGTGACGAACGGATTCAGGAGCTGAACTGGACGACGGAATTGATGTAAGCAGCCGTTATGAATGCTACAGCAGGTAATCCGGCAGGGTGGATGCAATCTCACTCGGCAGAGAATGTGCCGAAAACCCCGGCAATCGCCGAATCAGGCAGAGGCACGGACGGCCTCTGGGGTTCAACTCCCCGCATAACATCGCATGTCCTGCAGAAGAACATGTGCATGGTTACATGGTATTGTTACTACCGTTGCATCAACTGCCGGACGAGGGTGGGTCAGGGGAAATACAGAATTTACCAAAGGATGAGGGGAAAATGAAAATTATAAAAAAGCTGTTTTCAGAGGATAAGGCATTTTATATCAGGGTGCTGACCCTGGCATTGCCTATTGCGCTGCAGAGTCTGATTACCATAGGCGTCAATATGCTGGATACGATTATGGTGGGACGGCTGTCGGAGGAGGCACTGTCGGCTACTTCCCTGGCGAACCAGTTTATCAATATTTACCATATTTTCTGCATGGGCCTGGGGATGGGGGCTTCGGTGCTGGTATCCCGATATTGGGGGATGCGGGAGAGCGAGCCGCAGAAGGCAGCAGAAGCATTGAAAAAGACGGTTTGCATTATGGTACGTCTGACCCTGGGCCTGGCCCTTCTTTTCGCCATTGTCACCGCGGTGATACCCGGCCCTGTTATGCGGATGTACACCCCGGAAGATTCTTTGGTCTCCCTGGGTGTCATTTACTTTCGATATTCCATAGTCACTTATTTCTTTCTGGGTCTGTCCCTGGTCTGCACCATAGTGCTGCGCAGTGTGGGACAGGTAAGGATGCCGCTGTACGTTTCGATCGGGGCATTCTTCGTAAATCTGGTGGCAAATTACGGACTGATTTTCGGTAAGCTGGGGATGCCCCGGATGGGCATAGCCGGTGCCGCCCTGGGAACACTGATTGCCAGAGTGTTTGAGGCCGGTGTAATCTGCGGCTATTTGTTCTTCTTTGACAGGAAGATCGGCTTCCGATTGAACCATCTTTTTATGAAGACCGGAGATCTGATAGGGGAATATGTGCGTATCAGTATCCCGGTGCTGGTCAGCGACGGCATATTGGCCATCGGCAATAACACGGTGGCCATGGTAGTGGGTCATCTGAGCATGTCTTTTGTGGCGGCAAACGCCGTTACCAGTGTCACACAGCAGATGAGCAATGTCCTGGCCCAGGGTGTGGCCCAGGCAGGGGCTATTGTCACCGGTCAGACGCTGGGGCAGGGTGAAAGGGAGAAAGCGCTCCGACAGGGATATGCCTTTTTGGGGCTGGGCCTGAGTCTGGGCCTTTTTGCCGCTCTGGTGATCCGGCTGATCAGCGGCCCTGTCATCCATGCCTATGACATGTCTCCTGAGACGGTAGAGGTGGCCAGACAGCTTATGGATGCCATCGGCTTTATCATGATTTTCCAGTCTGCCAACAGTATCATGACCAAAGGGGTGCTGCGGGGAGGCGGAGATACGAAAATGCTCATGCTGGCAGATAATATCTTTCTGTGGCTGCTGTCCATTCCCCTGGGGCTGCTGGCCGGGTTTGTATTTGGCCTTCCGGCTTTCTGGATCTATACCTGCTTAAAGGCGGATCAGATTGCCAAGACGGTATGGTGCGTATTCCGGTTGAAGGGCGGGAAATGGATTAAGAAGATTTCTACCGGAAAGATAGAGTGAAAAGATTGTAAGTCCGTTTTATGGGACAGAAAGAAACCGTTATAAGCGTCAAAGAAGGTACAATGGCAGAAAATGCAGCAGTAAGAGTGTACTTTTGGGACATCGGGTGATATACTTAAAGTATCGGAGGCCGCAGAAGAAGGCGGCCATGACGGTGATTTATAATCTTGAAGGGATGTGGTCTTATCAGTCACTTGGAAGGAAGTACACAAAGAAAGAAAGCCGCCGCATATTTTATCATGGTAATTCCGGTGATACTGAGCCTCTTTCTGCTGTCAGGCGGGAGAGGCGTTCATGCGGAGGAACGGCGGGCGGTGAAGGTCGCCTTTTTCCCTATGGGCGGCTACCACATGGTCAGACCGGACGGAAGTTATGACGGTATGGACGTGGCATATCTGCGGGAGCTGTGCGGTTATGCGGGGTGGGAGATCGAGTACGTGCCCTGTGACAGCTGGGAGCAGGCGCTGCAGCTTCTGGCAGACAGAAAGGTGGACCTGGTGGGATCGGCCCAGTACTCCGCGGAACGGGCGAAAATATACCAGTATGCCGACCTTGCCAGCGGTTATACCTTTGGAGTCATTGCCACTAATGCCGAAGGCACCGTGGCCTATGAGGATTTCATGGCCATGCGGAGAGTTACCTTTGGCATGGTGGAAAATTATGTCAGGAAGGAAGAATTCCTGCAGTACCTTGCCGACCATGATATTACATTTCCGGCGGTAGTGGAATATGAGTCCGCGGAAAAGCTTCGCCAGGCCCTGGATGCCGGAGAAATTGACGCGATGGTACATACGTTTACGGAGGTCAGGGAAGGGCAGCGGCTGATCGGACGGTTTGCGCCCCGTCCTTTTTATTATATCAGCTACCAGGGCAACAATGATGTGATGCGGGAGCTGAATCAGGCGATTGCGGACTTGAAAATGAATCAGCCGGAACTGGAAGCGGAGCTGATGAACAGGTTCTATTACAGCAGGTTCGACAAGGCCGCGCTGCTCACCACAGAAGAAAAGGAGTATCTTGCGGATGCGGACTTGCTCAGGGTAGGATACCCGGACGGATTTTATCCCTTTTCCTATACTGAGGACGGGGAATTTAAAGGGCTTTCCAGGGAAATGCTGGAGGGCAGCATAGCCATGACAGGGCAGAAGCTGGAATATGTGGAGCTGGCGGATATGGCGGCTGCCAGAAAAGCGCTGCAGGACGGCAATGTGGATATTCTGGTATACAGCGCGGATTCCAGGGAGGTTTTGAGCGGGCTTCATCTGGATGTGGCACGGGAGTATGCGGATATTCCCCTGGTCCTTGTGATGGACAGAAACAGCAGCATAGCCAATATACGGACATTGGGGACGGTTTCTTATCTCAGTGATGAGGCGGCTTCGACAATTTTGCTTCGGGATGTGGAAATAAAGATCTATAATACGCAGCAGGAAAGCCTGACTGCAGTGAAAAACGGTGCTGTGGATGCCGTCCTCTGCGATGGCTATCTGGCGGAGCATCTGTTCCGGACGGAATCTCAATACGAGGACCTGCAGATAAAGAATGTGTTCCGGAGCGAGTATCCGATCTGTGTGGCGGTGCAGGAGGAGGACAGGCTGCTTTCTTCCATTCTGGCCAAGACGATCACTGACATTGATTACCGCGCGGTCAGCGAATACATGCTGCGGGAGAACACTTATCCCCTGGCAAACCTCCGTACCTTTATTCATAATCACAGTACGGAGATTATTCTGCTGCTGTTGTGTATCCTGATTCTGGTGATTCTGGTGGCAAGACATATTATCCGGGATGAAAAGAAGATCCGAAAGCTGATGTACAAGGATACCTTCATGGACATCTGGAATCTGAACTATCTCATTTATTGGGGAGAACGCAGGCTGCTGCCGGAGCGCAGGGGCAGCTATGCCGTAGTGTATCTCAATATCTCCCAGTTTCGCCGTTACAACATTATCTATGGGTGGGATGCCGGCGAGAAGCTTCTGGAGGGCATAGCGGGGCTTTTAAAGAGAAGCGTGGATTCAAAGCTGGAGATCTGTGCCAGAAACCAGGGGGATCGTTTTGCCCTGCTGCTGGCCTGCGGAAATGCGGAGGATCTGCTGGAGCGCCTGCAGTCCTTAAAGGCTGCCGTTTCGGAGTACATATATGAAAATACGGAAAACCGTATGCAGGTAAAGATGGGTGTATACCTGGTGGAGCAGCAGGAGAAGGATCTGCAGGTTGCATTGAATTATGCCAATCAGGCCCTGGACTTTTCGGGAGAAAAGGATGACGAGGCTATTAAGTTTTATGACAGCCGTCTGGAGCAGATGCTGAAGGAACGCCACGAACGCGAAAAACTGCTGCAGTCGGTGGATGTGTGGAAGGATTTTGCGGTTTACTATCAGCCGAAGGTGGACATTCGGACGGGAGAGATTGTGGGAGCGGAGGCCCTGGTCAGATTTTTAAATCCCGCAGAGGGCGGGGCGGTGAAGGCGCCGGGCTTCTTTGTCCCTTATTATGAGCAGACAGGCAAGATTACGGAGATTGATTTCTTTGTCTATGAATCTGTCTGCAGGATGCTGAGAAAGCGGCTGGATGCGGGGGAGAGGGTAGTTACCGTTTCCTGCAATTTTTCCAGAATGCACTTTATCAAGCCGGGCTTCGCGGAGAAGTTCGAGGGGATTCTTGACAAGTATCGGATTGACAAGGAGCTGATCGAGGTGGAGATCACGGAGACGCTTGTCATCGAAAAGCTGCAGCAGAATATGGTCAGGGAAACGCTGGATGCCCTCCATCAAAAGGGAATCCACCTGTCCATTGACGATTTTGGTGCCGGGCATTCTTCTCTGGGGATTTTTGAACAGGTTCCGGCCTCCGTGGTAAAGCTGGACCGCTCTTTCCTGTTGAATCAGCAGGATCACAACAGGCAGGTGGCGATCATGCGGGGTATTGTCAATATGGCGGAGAACCTGGAAGCACAGATTGTCTGCGAAGGTGTGGAGACAGAGGCCGACATTCGGCTGATGCGGGAGA
>CAJTKW010000049.1:0-25532 GCA_910577035.1 uncultured Acetatifactor sp. | reverse complement strand
GCGCAGGGGTATTATTACTCCAAGCCGATACCGGAATCGGAATTTGAAAAGAAGCTGTCCGGATCCGGGTATGATTTCTGAACATAATCAACCGTATAGCGGCCGCCCTTATGCCAGGTGACGGCCAGAGGTGTCAGGCTGTATTCCGTAATTTTATATCCGTCAGGGGAAGGCGACACGGTGAAACCGGCCATGCCGCCTTTTATGCTGTACGGCTGAGATTGGGCGCTGATATAGTTGCCGAGGGAATAGTAAACCAGCATTTCGTGGCCGTCTTCTGCCGTCAGGACCTCACAGGGCTGGAGGATATGGGGGTGGGTGCCGATGACGACATCCACGTGGCTCTCCAGAAATATCCGGGACCACTTCTTTTGGTCTTCATCGATCAGGGGGCTGTTTTCCGTGCCCCAGTGGACAAACAGGAGGATGAAATCCGCATCCGCCCGGGCATTTTCAATATCTTCTCTGATTTGCGCCTCATCTTTCAGGAGATGAACCATATGGGGGGCAGTGTCGGGGACCTTGATGCCGTTTGTGCCATAGGTATAGTTCAGCAGGGCAAAGCGGATGCCCTTCCTCATCATGATCTCGTATGGGCGGTATTCCGCCGCATCCTCCGCCTGTATCCCTAAGCACAGGATGTCCCGGGAGTCAAAAAATTCTATTGTGGTATTAATTCCGTCCGGTCCCCTGTCCAGTGCATGGTTGGTGGCGCAGGTCACTATGTCAAAGCCGGTGTCTGCGATTGCCTGTCCCACGCCCAACGGAGTGCCGAACCGGGGGTAGCCGCTGTACAGGGCAGGATCTTCCACCAGCGGGGTTTCCTGATTGATGACGGCGACGTCACTATCCGCAATCACATCGCGAAGGTTTTCAAACAGAAACGAGAAAGCTTTATCGTTCTGCAGTCCATAATGCCAGAGGGGGTCATGGAGCAGGTTGTCTCCAAAGGCGGCAAAGGAAACGGCGGCATCCTCCAGGGTGAACCCCCAGGAATCCCACTTCCAGCAGCTTATCTCACCGTCAGAATCCGTGAACAGAAGCCGGTTCAGGTTATCTGCCCGGCGGTATACACTGACATCAGTCAGATCCTTCCCCAGGAAGGAGGACATCCACTGAGGTCTGATGATTTCCTGCCCATACTCATACACAAAGAGGTGCTGAGACCATTTTTTTTCATCTTTTTCCACCCAGAAGGGTCTGTCCCTGCCGTAGCGGCCTGTCTTCCAGCAAAGCAGAACCAGCTCCTCCCGGCCGTCATTGTCAACGTCTGCTGACAGTACCTTTTGGACCAGCACCCCCTTGGGGGAGGTCCATATGACACTGTCCTGTGCCGCCGCGTTGTCCTGCCGGGCCGCCTCCCGGGAGGGTCCATCATCCCGTCCGGCCGCTTCCCGGGAAATGCCGCTTTCCTGTCTGGCAGGGTTCCCCTGCCGGCTGACGGTGACGTGTCTGTTGTCCAGTACTATCCGGTAATTGCCGGTTTCGTCCGAAAAGTCGGCATCGGTCCAGGCAATCCAGCGGGGGAGGAAGGCGCCTGCCCTCCACAGGGCATACCCTCCTCCCGCTGTCAGCGCTGCGATCAGAAGCAGAAGCAATATCAGTTTCGGCAGTTTCCTCTTATTTCCGTTCATATCGATAGCCGTCCGTCCACTCCGGTTTCTCAAAGGGATTTACAGGGTTATAATTTCCGTCCTCGTCCTGCTGGCAGCCGATCAGCCAGCGCCATTTGGAGTCGGTCAGTCTGTCCTCTGCCGGCCAGGTAAACTGATAGAAGGAATATACGCTTCCCCGGGCCACCTTTAAGACGCCGTCTACCGTTACCGCCACGTATATATCTGAAGGCATGCCGGTGGCAGCCTCAAGAACCTGCCCGTTGGGATTCGTGGCAATATCCACGACAATCGGGGCGGGACATTCCGCACTGTCAAACCAGTCGGAGCCGACGGTATCTTTCGAAGCTTCATACCAGAAATGTTCGATATTGCCGCCATAGGTGCGGATAAAGTCATACTCTTCATCGGTCAGGGTTTCCTCCTGCAGCTCTTTGCAGGATATGGTCAGAAGCTGCCGGGCGATTTCTGACAGACGGGAAAGGTCCGTCTCCTCCGCGGGGGTCAGAATGCCGTATTTCTTAAGTCCCTGTGCAGTCTGATCTGCCAGGTTATGGAATCTGGCGTAGACCTGGGGTTCCGGTTCCACATAGCCTCTGTCGTCGATATCTTCGTCATAATAGCCGCCCATCTCCGCGATTGCCTGTTTGGTGTATAGGACAGTGTCGTGCTTCAGCTCCGCAAAGCTGCCGGAAAAGCATTCCAGATTCTTTCTGCTCCATTCCTCGTTCTGCATAAATACGGGATACCCTTCCCCTTTGGCCTTCAGCAGGGGGCGGAGGGTGTTCAGCCAGCCGGCGTAAAGACTTGAGGACCAGAGGGAAGTATTATCCCGGGAGAGCTCTTCCCGGAGCAGATTCATATTTTCCGAATAGCCTTCATAATCCGTGGCACCGTTCTCCGCCAGGATCCCGAGGGCGGTATCGCTGCCCAGGGCTGCGGCCACATCCAGCACATCCGGGAGCATGCGCAGATCGCCGGCGCTGTTTTTCTTTACGCTGCTGTAAATCAGCTTCTGCATGATGGAGGCGTCAATGGTAAATCTTTGTCCCAGAAACCGAAAACCGGGAATCACGTTGTCTTCTCCGTCCTCTATGGGAACGGAATTAATGGCAGGCAGGGGAAGCCGGGCAATGATGGTACGGAAGGTATCAAAGGCGGAGCTGTTTCCCGGCAGATCGGCTACAGAGGCGTCATCGCCGTAAGCCTGGCGTACTGCGGAGGCATATTCACATACCCCCAGGTCGTCGCTGGCACCTGCGAAGAAAGAGGTCACCGCGTAAATGGCTTCCCAGACATGATAGGATTCCGGGTCGGAAGCCAATGCCATCGTGATAAGAAGGGCACTTTGGTCCAGGCTTTCCCGGCCGCGTTCAAAGTGAATCCGGCCATACCACATCATTGCCTTAAAGTATTTTTCCAGCTTTTCATTGCCGGTATAGTACCCCCGGGGGATGTACTGTGTATAATCCTCATATTCGCCGGTTATGGAGGAGGGCAGGGTGTCGGCCGCCCTGTTGATGTTGTCCAGCTCCTGCCTGACGGTATCCGCCACAAACTCCTCAACGGGCACGGTGTCGTCAAGCAGGCAGGAACCGACGGTAAAGAAGGCTACGTTGCGCCGGGCGGCTTCCTCCCACTCACTGCCTGCCAGCTGCCGGTACTGGTCAAGGCTGGCTTCCAGCATTCTGCCGCTTAAGCGTGTGAGACTGTCCGAGAGGTAATTCTGCTCAATATTCCGCAGAAGGTAGCTGAAATAAAGATGGTAGGTGTGCATCAGGGAGTCCACCGTCACGAAATTCGGAATCTGCGCATACCGATTTATTTCATATATTTCGTAAAATTCGTTGCTGCGGCTGTCGGAATCTACCAGAAAGCCGTTCCGGGCCAGCAGGGCAGCCTGGTTTCCGTCGTTCATCAGCCAGTAGAACTGGTCCAGGTTGGTGATGTTGCTCAGATCCGGCTCTATGGTATAGGGGGCCACAGAGGGAGTCACGTCGATGCCGGGATTCGATACCGTGCTGAGGAGCATGGGTCTTTCCGACATGCGGGCAAGGGTAATGACGGTAACATTTTCCGGGGGCGTATCCTTGTCTGTGGAGGGGTCGGCAGAAGAGGCTATGTCGGTGCCCTGTTCTTCTGTTGGCAGAGGTGTGTTCCGAACAAGGGAAGCATCCACGCTCTCTGTCCCGCCGATTCCCGTTCCGTCGGGTTCCGGTCCACCGGGGCCGGGGAGCAGGACGGCAGCCCCTGCGGCCAGAATGCACAGGCAGGCTGCTGCCAGTCCCCCTGTCTTCCAGGGAAAATGCTTTTTCACCGGCGGCTTTTCGGATTTTGAACAATCGGCTTCTTCCACGATTTCATCACTGATATTTGTAATGCCCTGATATATTTTTTCGCTTTTTCTTTTTGTTTCCTTATTGTTCATAGATAGAATTCCTCCTTTTCGAGAGCAGCTTTCAGGCTGAGGCGCAGACGGTACATTTTTTTGGTCAGTCTGGCAGCGGGAATGTTCTGTTTTGCCGCCAGCTCGTTTAAGGCTTCACCGTGCCAGTAGCGGCGCACAAACAGGATGCGGTCCTCCCTGTTCAGGGAGAGCAGCCATGTGTCAATACATTTGCCCAGCGCGGCATCTTCCAGCTCCTGTTCAATGTCCCGGGAGGAAGGAACACAGTCCTCCAGCTCATCGAGAAGCTGATTAATGCCGTAACAGCGTTTCTGAGCGTGATTTCTGCGCCAGAGGCTGATGGAGATATTGCGCACGACTCTGCACAGCCATGCCTTGAGATTATCCGGACGCTGCGGAGGCATACGGTTCCAGGCTTCGTTCCAGGTATCGTTGACACATTCCTCCGCGTCCTCATGGATGGACAACAGATTCATGGCAATGCTGTGGCACAGAGCACCGTACTTGCGGTCCGTCTCCAAAATGGCAGTTTCGTTGCGGCTCCAGTACAGGTCCATTATTTGAAAATCCTCCATTAGTATCCCCCTCTTGTCATCTTTTGAAAGCTTTCACTTAACTGGTCGGAATCGGAGAACGAATATTCCATGCGGAAATAACTATTCTACATATACTTTATCATATGGATTGCAAAAAGGAAACTGTCGGACTAAAAGACTGGTTTTCCTGCCGGATTCATGTTATTCTGTTCAAAAGAGAGGAGGCAAAACCTGTGGAATACAAATTTTACGGATGGCAGACTGCCGGGAACGTGAAGGCAAAGGAGAACGGCTATGGGGGACGGATCAGGACACCGCTGGACCTGTATGACGCCCTTTCGGACATCTGGTGCGGGGATACCTGCGCCCCCAGAATGCGGGCGGAATGGAGCAGGGAAAACCGGACCCTGGGGCAGTGCTCCATAACGGCTTTTCTGGCCCAGGATATTTTCGGAGGGCAGGTGTACGGTATGCCTGCGGATAACGGCGGGGTGCACTGCTATAATGTGGTGGACGGATATATCTTTGACCTTACCAGTGAGCAGTTCGGAGAGAAGGCAGGAGATCTTTGTTATGAGGGGAACGAACTGCAGGACCGTGAGTCCCCGGGACACTTTGGCAAGGAGGAAAAAAGGCGGAGATATGAGTACTTAAAGGGAGAGCTATATAAAAAATACGGCAACTCTTAAATCTCTCTTAAATTTTGAATTTATACTTGAAAAGGTACACGTGAAATCGTATATTATCCATATGATCGGAAACGGCAGGCGGAAGAAGGTATCCGCATTGAATTCAGGCCGTTTCAAATGGAGGTAAAAATGACAAAGGCAGAGATTTTAAAGAAAGAAATTTTAAGGCAGTATCGCAGTGTGCGCCAGTTTGCAATCGAGCTGAGCATTCCTTACAGCACGCTGGTAACTGCACTGGAGCGTGGCATCGAGGGTATGGCATATGGCACGGTGATCAAAATGTGTGACAAGCTCAGTCTGAACCCGGTGGATTTTTCCTCTTTGGAAAGGGATACTTCTTTGGGGGCGCAGCTTCTGGAAAACCGCGTCATGCAGTACTATATTAAGCTGAATCAGGACGGACGTGACAAGATCCTGGGATTGATGGATGATTTCGTACAGATCGACAAGTATAAGGCGAGGGGGAAACGGAGTAAATGAGGTATGACTGGCTGATTGTGGGAGCGGGGCTTTGCGGTGCCGTATTTGCAGACAGGATGCGGGAGGCGGGAAGGAACTGCCTGTGTATCGACAGGAGAGAGCATATCGGCGGAAATATTTATACGGAGGAGAAGAAGGGCATTCAGGTACACAGGTACGGCGCCCATATTTTTCATACCTCGGACAGGGCGGTCTGGGATTATGTGAACCGCTTCGCGGAATTTAACGGCTTTGTGAACTCGCCGGTGGCGATATACGGGGACGAGCTCTACAATCTGCCCTTTAACATGAATACCTTCAGTAAAATGTGGGGAATCAGGACTCCGGCAGAGGCCAGGAGGATGATCGAACGGCAGAAGCGGGAGGCAGAAGAGGAACTGGGAGCTGCTTCCTGCGGCGGTTCGCTCCGGGAACCGGCTAATCTGGAGGAGCAGGCCCTGTCCCTGGTGGGCAGGGATGTGTACGAGAAGCTGGTGAAGGGGTATACGGAAAAGCAGTGGGGCAGGAGCTGTACCGAGCTTCCGGCCTTTATTATCCGCAGGCTTCCCGTCCGGTTTACCTATGACAACAATTATTTTTCCGACAGGTATCAGGGGATTCCCGTGGGCGGATATACGCAGATTGCGGAGAAGCTTCTGGCAGGAACGGAGCTTCGTCTGGGAGTCTCATACCGGGAATTCATGGGGGAGACGACGGATACCTTTGACAAAGTGCTGTATACGGGGATGATTGACGAGTATTTTGAGTATTGCTATGGTGAGCTGCAGTACAGGTCGCTGCGCTTTGAAGAGGAAATACTGGAGGGGTGTGACAATTATCAGGGTAACGCCGTGGTGAATTATACCCGGAGGGAGGTTCCGTATACCCGTATTATAGAGCATAAGCATTTTGAGTTCGGCACCCAGCCGGATACGGTGATTACCAGGGAGTATCCGGCCGCATGGCATCGGGGGGACGAGCCTTATTATCCGGTAAACGATGAGAGCAACGGCAGGCTGTATAAAAAATACGCCCAGCTTGCGGCGGCAGAGAAAAATGTACTCTTCGGAGGCAGGCTGGGACGGTATCAATATTTGGATATGGATAAAGTGATTGCGGAAACGCTGGCAATGGCGGAACGGGAGCTCAACAGTAGCTGTTAAAGAGCATTCCGCTGTATGCGCTTGAATTGTACGGGCTCACAAAATTGTGGCCGGGATTCTTGTAGGCAACCACAGTCTTCTGTACGTAGTCCATGGGATTCAGGGCCACCTGATTGCTCTTGCGCATCAGTGAGCCGGACAGATTCTTCAGGCTGCCGAAGGTCTCGGTAATATCGTCCGACTCCAGAACGGCCTGGTGAAGCAGATCCCGGTTCAGATTGAGAGTACCGTCTTCCCGGAGATTGATGCCGATGGCTTCCAGGTCAGAGCTGTACAGGCTGACAATACCTCTCATCTCATTCACCAGCTGGCCGCTCTTGGATTGAGTGCTCATATAGGAGGCGGCAGTATTTACAAAATCGTTGTATCCGCCTACCAGATGCGAAACATTGTCGGCCAGAGACTCCACGTCGGTCTTGAGGCCGATGCGTACGGAGTCACCCTCCTGGGTGATTCCTTTCAGATGTACGTCAAATATTTTACCGATGGTAAAATGATTGGAAGTGGAACTTCGTTCCTCCCCGTTTATGCTGAACCTGGCATTGGAGGCTTCCCGGCTGACATAATCCAGTCCGAAGTAATCCACGGTGCCGGTACGTTTGCTGGACTTGTTGTCGCTGACGGTAAAAAGCTGGCTTTTCCCCGAACCCAGGCCGGTGGAATCCGAGGTCAGACGCAGGGAAGTCCTGCCGTCGGATTCGGCAATATCCGCCTTGATGCCAATGCCGGAATTGTTAATCAGCCTCACCAGACGTTCCTGTACGTCACGATTTGTCTCGGTTTCCCCCACGGTGAACTGGAATTCGTAGTTCAGGTCGTTGATACCCACATCGAAAGAATACGTGTCGGACGGAAGATCAACCTTCGTGTCAGGAAGGAAAAGTCCCAGATTTTCCTGTGAGCCGGCCAGAGAGTGAACCTCCAGCTCCAGGTCAGGCACCTCCTGGTCCTGAGATCCGATATAAGAAGCAGTAACGACATTTTCGTCCGAGGAATAGGAGCTCTTCTTATTAAAAAGAACATTTTCCTCCATGCCGCCCAGCTGTGCAAGAGTATTGCGCAGGCCGCGGGCATTTTCCTTGACGGCAACGGCATACTGCTGGGTAGCCTTGCTTGTGGTGGGAAGATACCAGGGGGCATCCCGGTTCAGCTTGACAATGGAATTGTACACGCTGCGAAGCTCACTTTTTTTGTGAGTATCGTACCGGGTCTGACCCTTCTGAGAATAAGTGGTAAGATAATTGTTGTAGACCGCGTTGAGAGTTAAGCCCATTGTCACTCCCCCTTTCCTTGACTGGACACTAACCCATTTTCATAGCTACATTGTATCACATACGGGAATAGGGCACAAGTATTTTCTAAAAAAATGTTGACGTGGTTTGCC
Organism: uncultured Acetatifactor sp.; assembly: GCA_910577035.1. GTDB lineage: Bacteria > Bacillota > Clostridia > Lachnospirales > Lachnospiraceae > Acetatifactor. The sequence continues at coordinate 17,281 of CAJTKW010000049.1, read as the reverse complement.
GGGTGTGGTATAGTAGTCAGGCGAGATAAGATTTCAGGTCTTTTTTTTATGCTTAAAAAATCGAGTGGAGGTAGCCGAAATGCGTACAAAAATCACTTTGGCTTGTACAGAATGCAAGCAGCGTAACTATAATACTACCAAGGATAAGAAGACGCATCCCGACAGGATGGAGATCAAGAAGTATTGTAGATTCTGCAGAACCCATACAGTACACAAAGAGACGAAATAGTTTCTTCGAAACAAAATGAGGCGGCTTCCCCGGAAGCCGGGCAGTCGGTTTGGAGGTCAAAATGGGAGATTCCGCAGAAAAGCAGAAAGGCCCCGGGTTTTTCTCAGGGGTGAAATCAGAGTTTAAGAAAATTGCATGGCCGGACAGGCGTGAGACCCTGAAACAGTCCATTGCCGTCGTGGCAATTTCGGTGGTTGTAGGTGTATTGATTGCAGTCATTGACTATGTCGTGAAGTATGGCGTGGACTTCTTGATATCAATTGGTTAGAGCGAGGGTGATTGTATGGCAGAGGCAAAATGGTATGTGATTCATACCTACTCCGGTTATGAAAACAAGGTCAAAGCCAATATTGAAAAGACCATTGAGAACAACAAGAACCTTGCAGAGCAGATTCTGGAGGTGAGGGTCCCCCTGGAGGACGTGGTCGAGCTGAAGAACGGCGTAAAGAAAACCGTTCAGAGGAAAATGTTTCCCGGCTATGTGCTTCTTAATATGGAGATGAACGACGACACATGGTATGTTGTCAGAAATACCCGCGGCGTTACAGGCTTTGTCGGGCCGGGAAGCAAGCCGGTTCCCCTCACGGAAGCGGAAATGAAACCGCTGGGAATCAAGACCGAAAATGTTTCCATTGACTTTGTGGAGGGAGACAGCATTGCGGTGGTGGCAGGCGTATGGAAAGATACCGTAGGCATTGTCCACAAACTGGATTACGGCAAGCAGACGGCTACCATCAACGTGGAACTGTTTGGAAGAGAGACCCCCGTGGAGATCAGCTTTGCGGAGGTAAGAAAGCTTTAAATTTTTCGTTTGATCCGAATATTTACGGTGTGGCCGGAGATTGTACGGCCGGGCCGATAAATAGACAGGGAGATGTCTCCCGGGGAGTATTCCCGGAGAAGCCTCCCGGAACAAAGTGGGAGCGGGACCTGCAGGTTGAGCCCCGCGCCGGACTGCCGCCGTGGCTTGGGCGGCATACCACATTATAGGAGGTGCCAAAATGGCAAAGAAAGTAGAAGGCTACATCAAGTTACAGATTCCTGCCGGCAAAGCAACACCGGCTCCCCCTGTTGGCCCTGCGCTGGGTCAGCATGGTGTGAACATTGTTGAATTTACAAAGCAGTTCAACGCTAAGACAGCGGACAAGGGTGATGTGATTATCCCCGTAGTCATCACTGTGTATGCGGACAGATCCTTCAGCTTTATTACGAAGACTCCCCCCGCCGCAGTTCTGCTGAAAAAGGCATGCAACATCAAATCCGGTTCCGGTGCGCCTAACAAGACCAAGGTTGCAACCATCTCCAGGGCCAAGCTTCAGGAGATCGCCGAGATGAAGATGCCCGATTTGAACGCGGCAAGCCTGGAAGCGGCAATGAGTATGATAGCCGGTACTGCACGCAGTATGGGCATCACAGTAGAGGAGGGATGATCATGAAGCATGGTAAGAAATATACCGAAGCGGCAAAGCTTGTGGATCGTACCATGGCATACGAGCCCGCTGAAGCGATTGCTTTGGTAAAGAAAACGGCAACGGCAAAGTTTGACGAGACCATCGAGGCTCATATCAGAACCGGCTGTGACGGACGTCACGCAGAGCAGCAGATCCGTGGAGCGGTGGTACTCCCCAACGGAACGGGTAAGACGGTAAAAGTCCTTGTATTTGCAAAGGGCGATAAGGTAAATGAGGCAGAGGCGGCAGGTGCCGATTATGTGGGCGGCGAAGAGCTGATCCCCAGGATTCAGAATGACGGCTGGCTTGATTTCGACGTTGTTGTAGCTACTCCCGACATGATGGGCGTGGTGGGACGTCTCGGTAAGGTTCTGGGCCCTAAGGGACTGATGCCCAACCCCAAGGCAGGTACGGTCACAATGGATGTGACCAAGGCCGTTAACGATATTAAAGCAGGTAAGATCGAGTACAGGCTTGACAAGACCAATATCGTGCATGTTCCCGTAGGAAAGGCTTCCTTTACCGAGGAAGCGCTGCAGGAGAACTTTAACGCCTTGATGGATGCGATCCAGAAGGCAAGGCCCAGCGCCGTGAAAGGCCAGTATCTGAGAAGTATTACGCTGAGCAGCACCATGGGCCCCGGCGTCAAAGTAAATGTTCTGAAGTTTTAAAAAACAGGGGTTGACAGAAGTCAACCCCTTATGCTATTATTTTCAATGGTCGTAAGACCGATGCCGAAGACAGTAGGTCCCACAGGGTTTACCGGGGTAAGTTCGCAGAACGCCTACCGAGGAAAGAGTTTTTACCGAGACTTTTTGCCTTCCTGTCTTCAGGGAGGCTTTTCTGTTATAAAACTCCTTTCGGCAGGGGAAATCCCAGATCATTCTATAAGGAGGTAAAAAAATGGCAAAGGTTGAATTAAAACAGCCTATCGTAGAAGAAATTTCCGCCAGCATTCAGGATGCCCAGTCTGTTGTCCTGGTTGATTACCGCGGCCTGACCGTGGAACAGGACACCCAGCTGCGCAAGAACCTGCGTGAGGCGGGAGTTGTCTACAAGGTGTACAAGAATACCTTTATGACCCGTGCGTTTAAGGACACCGTATTCGAAGGCCTGACCCAGTATCTGGAGGGGCCCAGTGCAGTGGCAATTTCCGCAGAGGATGCAACGGCACCGGCAAGACTGCTGTCCGAGTTCGCAAAGAAGGCTGATAAGCTGGAGATCAAAGCCGGTGTGGTGGAAGGCACCGTGTATGATGCGAAGGGAATTGCTTCTATTGCAAGCATTCCTTCCAGGGATGTACTTATTTCCAGACTGCTTGGCAGCCTGCAGAGCCCGATTACGAATTTTGCACGTGTTATGAACCAGCTGGCCGAGAAAGGCGGCGCTTCTGCAGTTGAAGCACCTGCAGCGGCACCTGCTGAGGAAGCAGCGGCAGAGACATCTGCAGCAGAATAGTTTTGAACCGTTACCACTATAACAATAAAAAAATGGAGGAAAATGAAAATGGCTAAATTAACAGCTCAGGAATTGATCGATGCTATCAAAGAGATGACTGTATTAGAGTTAAATGACCTTGTAAAGGCTTGTGAGGAAGAGTTCGGCGTATCTGCAGCGGCAGGCGTTGTTGTTGCGGCGGCAGGTCCTGCGGCAGGCGCAGAGGCAGAGGAGAAGACCGAGTTTGATGTAGAGCTGACCGAGGTTGGCGCCGAGAAGGTTAAGGTTATCAAGGTGGTACGTGAGATCACCGGCCTTGGCCTGAAGGAGGCAAAGGATCTGGTAGACGGTGCTCCCAAGGCTGTCAAGGAAGGCGCTTCCAAGGAAGAGGCTGAAGAAATTAAGAAAAAGCTTGAGGAAGTCGGCGCAAAGGTTACTCTTAAGTAATGGTGCAAAACACCGGCGGTTTTACAGAACGGAAGAAAGAATGACAGGATACGGTTCCCATGATTGCATGCGGAACCGTATTGCTTTTATGGAAAAAACTTCTTGACCCTTTGACGGGTTTGTGTTATCATAGACGATGCACTATTGTGCAGAGCTATGCCTTTTTTTAGTGGCAGAAAAGAAAGAACGGGGTGAAATGTCAATGGAAAAAAACAGAATACGCCCGGTAGCCGGTTCCAAGGTTATGCGTATGAGCTATGCGAGACAGAAAGAGGTTCTGGAGATGCCGAACCTGATCGAGGTCCAGAAGGACTCCTATCAGTGGTTCCTTGACGAAGGATTACGCGAGGTCTTCGACGATATTTCTCCTATCGCTGACTATAGCGGTTCCCTGAGCCTGGAGTTCGTAGACTTTGAACTCTGCAGGGACGATGTGAAGTATTCTATTGAAGAGTGTAAGGAAAGAGATGCAACCTACGCGGCACCGCTTACGGTCACGGTTCGCTTGTACAACAAGGAAAAAGAAGAAATCAGCGAGCATAAGATTTTTATGGGTGATCTGCCTCTGATGACGGAGACGGGTACTTTTGTGATCAATGGTGCAGAACGTGTCATCGTAAGCCAGCTGGTGCGTTCCCCCGGTATCTATTATGCAATCAGCCATGATAAGCTTGGCAAGAGGCTGTTTTCCTGCACGGTGATCCCGAACCGCGGTGCGTGGCTGGAGTATGAGACAGATTCCAATGACGTGTTTTATGTGCGTGTGGACAGAACCCGAAAGGTTCCCGTAACGGTATTGGTACGTGCGCTGGGAATCGGGACAAACGATGAAATCCGCGAGGTCTTCGGCGATGAGCCCAAGATTGAGGCAAGCTTTACCAAGGACACTGCTGAGAATTACCAGGAGGGTCTGTTAGAGCTGTATAAGAAAATCCGTCCCGGCGAGCCTTTGAGCGTGGAAAGCGCGGAGAGCCTGATTAACGCAATGTTTTTCGACCCCCGCAGATATGATCTGGCAAAGGTGGGCAGATATAAATTTAACAAGAAGCTGGCATTCAGAAACAGGATCAGGAATCATGTCCTGGCGGCGGATGTGGTGGATCCCTCCACAGGCGAGGTCCTTGCGTCCGCAGGTGACAAGGTGAGTGCGGAGCTGGCTGATTCCATTCAGAATGCGGCCGTGCCTTTTGTCTATATTCAGACCGAGGAGAGGAACGTAAAGGTTCTTTCCAATATGATGGTGGATCTTACTGCCTTTGTGGACTGTGAACCCAAGGCCCTGGGTATCCGTGAGAAGGTTTATTATCCTGTCCTGAAGCAGATATTGGATGAATTCGGTACGGATCCCGGCAAGCTTGCCGAGGCGATCAGGAAGAATATACATGAGCTTGTGCCCAAGCACATTACCAAGGAAGATATTATTGCATCCATAAATTATAATATGCACCTGGAATATGGTCTGGGAAATGACGATGACATTGACCATCTGGGGAACCGGCGTATCCGTGCGGTGGGTGAGCTGCTGCAGAATCAGTACCGCATCGGCCTTTCCAGGATGGAAAGAGTGGTGCGTGAACGTATGACCACCCATGATACGGACGATATTTCACCCCAGTCGCTGATAAATATTAAGCCTGTTACGGCTGCGGTGAAGGAGTTTTTCGGATCTTCCCAGCTGTCCCAGTTTATGGATCAGAATAATCCCCTGGCGGAGATCACCCACAAGAGGAGATTGTCTGCACTGGGTCCCGGCGGCTTGTCCAGAGACCGTGCCGGATTCGAGGTCAGGGACGTGCATTACTCCCATTACGGGAGAATGTGCCCTATTGAGACGCCCGAGGGTCCCAACATAGGTCTGATTAATTCCCTTGCAAGCTATGCCCACATCAATGAGTATGGCTTTGTGGAGGCACCCTACAGAAAAATTGACAAATCCAATGCGCAGAATCCGGTAGTCACGGATGAGGTAGTATATATGACTGCGGATGAGGAAGATAATTACCATGTGGCACAGGCGAGTGAGGCCCTGGACGAGGAAGGGCATTTCGTCCGTACTACCGTGTCAGGCCGTTACCGGGATGAGACCTCCGAGTATCCCCGCGCCATGTTCGATTATATGGATGTGTCGCCCAGAATGGTGTTCTCCGTTGCTACGGCCTTGATTCCTTTCCTGCAGAACGACGATGCAAACCGTGCGCTGATGGGTTCCAACATGCAGCGTCAGGCCGTGCCCCTGCTGACTACGGAAGCGCCTGCGGTAGGTACCGGTATGGAACCGAAGACCGCGGTGGACTCCGGTATGTGCGTGCTGGCAAAGAAGGCCGGTACGGTGGATTATGTGTCTTCCAATTTGATCAGGATCGTATATGACGACGGGGAGAAGGCGGAATTTAAGCTGATTAAGTTTTCCCGTTCCAACCAGTCCAACTGCTATAATCAGAAGCCCATTGTTTTCAAGGGCGACCGTGTGGAGGCAGGCCAGGTCATAGCAGACGGGCCGTCTACCGCAATGGGTGAGCTGGCGCTGGGCAAGAACCCCCTGATCGGTTTCATGACCTGGGAGGGTTATAACTATGAGGACGCGGTTCTTTTGAGTGAGAGACTGGTGCAGGAGGATGTGTATACTTCCGTCCATATTGAAGAGTACGAGGCAGAGGCCCGGGATACCAAGCTGGGGCCCGAAGAGATCACCAGGGACGTTCCCGGCGTAGGTGACGATGCGCTGAAGGACCTGGATGACAGAGGCATCATCAGGATCGGCGCCGAAGTCCGTGCGGGCGATATTCTGGTGGGAAAGGTGACACCCAAGGGTGAGACCGAGCTGACGGCGGAGGAAAGACTGCTGCGGGCGATTTTTGGCGAGAAGGCCAGAGAGGTTCGGGACACCTCGCTGAAGGTGCCTCATGGCGAATACGGTATCGTGGTAGATGCCAAGGTGTTTACCAGAGAGAATTGCGACGAGCTTTCTCCCGGCGTAAACATGGCCGTTCGCATTTACATTGCACAGAAGAGAAAGATTTCCGTGGGCGACAAGATGGCAGGCCGCCACGGTAATAAGGGCGTGGTCTCCCGGGTGCTGCCGGTGGAGGATATGCCGTATCTGCCTAACGGCAGGCCGCTGGATATTGTGCTGAACCCGCTGGGTGTGCCTTCCCGTATGAACATTGGACAGGTACTGGAGATCCACCTGTCGCTGGCGGCAAAGGCCCTGGGCTTTAATGTGGCTACACCGGTATTTGACGGCGCAAACGAGACCGATATTATGGACACCCTGGAGCTGGCAAACGACTACGTGAACCTTCCCTTTGACGGGGAAGAGGTAAAAGCCTGGAAGGCAGAGGGAAGGAAGGCTACCGCCGACGGCAGGGAGTGGTCAGGCGAGTGCTTTGAGAGCCTGCATAAGGAAGAGCTGCTTCCCGAGGTAATAGAATATCTGTCTGCCAACAGGGAACAGAGGAGCACATGGAAGGGTGTCAGGATTTCCAGAGACGGAAAGGTTCGTCTGCGGGACGGCCGTACCGGTGAGTATTTTGACAGTCCTGTTACCATTGGCCATATGCACTATCTGAAGCTGCATCATCTGGTAGACGACAAGATCCATGCCCGTTCCACCGGCCCGTACTCACTGGTTACCCAGCAGCCCCTGGGCGGAAAGGCACAGTTTGGCGGACAGCGTTTCGGAGAGATGGAGGTCTGGGCGTTGGAGGCATATGGTGCATCCTACACCTTGCAGGAGATTCTGACAGTGAAATCCGATGATGTGGTGGGGCGTGTGAAGACCTATGAAGCGATCATCAAGGGAGATAATATTCCCGAGCCCGGTATTCCTGAGTCCTTTAAGGTGCTTTTGAAGGAGCTTCAGGCTTTGGGGCTGGATGTGAGAGTGCTCCGTGACGACCAGACGGAGGTCGAGATCATGGAGACGATTGATTACGGCGATACGGATTACCGCTATGAAATGGAAGGAGACCGTAAGTATGACGATGATTATGACAACGGTTCTCTTGGCAGAATGGGCTATCAGGCGCAGGAATTCGACGATGAAAGCGGCGAATTGGTAAGCTCTGACGATGACAGCTTTGACGACGAGGAATTTGACGACGAGGTGGAAGATTCCGAGATGGCGGATTTCGAGGGAGACGAGGACTTCGAGTGAAATAATTGATGCTAACAGCATAAGAAGGGAGTGCCATTCATGCCAGAAGTTAAAAATGAAACAGCCTATCAGCCAATGACGTTTGACGCCATAAAGATCGGCCTGGCTTCACCGGAAAAGATCAGGGAGTGGTCTCACGGCGAGGTTTTAAAGCCGGAGACGATTAACTACAGGACCTTAAAGCCTGAGCGGGACGGCCTGTTCTGCGAGAAAATATTTGGTCCCAGTAAGGACTGGGAGTGCCATTGCGGTAAATACAAGAAAATCAGATATAAGGGTGTGGTCTGTGACCGGTGTGGCGTGGAAGTGACAAAGGCCAGTGTCCGCAGAGAGCGTATGGGCCATATTGAGCTTGCCGCTCCTGTGTCCCATATCTGGTATTTTAAAGGTATCCCCAGCCGTATGGGATTGATTCTGGATCTGTCTCCCAGGGTGCTGGAGAAGGTATTGTACTTTGCATCCTATATTGTCCTGGATCCGGGGGACAGCACCCTGGAGTACAAGCAGATCCTTTCCGAGAAGGAATACCAGGATGCGCGGGAAACATACGGGAATAAATTCCGCGTAGGCATGGGCGCAGAGGCCATCAAGGAGCTGCTGCAGGCCATTGAGCTGGAGACCGAGGCGGAGGAGCTGAAGGCGGGCCTTCGGGATTCCTCAGGACAGAAGCGCGCGCGTATTATCAAGAGGCTGGAGGTCGTAGAGGCTTTCCGGGAATCCGGAAACCAGCCGGAGTGGATGATTATGGACGTTATTCCGGTGATACCGCCGGATATTCGTCCCATGGTACAATTGGACGGCGGGCGGTTTGCAACCTCTGACCTCAATGATTTGTACAGAAGGATTATCAACAGGAACAACCGTCTGAAGAGACTGCTGGAGCTGGGAGCGCCGGATATTATTGTCCGTAATGAGAAAAGGATGCTGCAGGAGGCAGTGGACGCGTTGATAGATAACGGCAGAAGAGGGCGCCCGGTCACCGGACCCGGCAACAGGGCGTTAAAGTCCCTGTCCGATATGCTGAAGGGTAAGTCGGGGCGTTTCCGTCAGAACCTGTTGGGTAAACGTGTGGACTATTCCGGCCGGTCCGTTATCGTGGTAGGGCCCGAGCTGAAAATATACCAGTGCGGCCTGCCCAAGGAGATGGCCATCGAGCTGTTTAAGCCCTTTGTAATGAAGGAACTGGTGGCAAAGGGGATCAGCCAGAATATTAAGAATGCCAAGAAGCTTGTGGATAAGATGGACACCCAGGTATGGGATGTGCTGGAGGAGGTTATCAAGGAGCATCCCGTGATGCTGAACCGTGCTCCGACACTGCACAGGCTGGGGATCCAGGCCTTCGAGCCTATTCTGGTGGAAGGTAAGGCTATCAAGCTGCATCCTCTGGTATGTACCGCGTTCAATGCAGACTTTGACGGAGACCAGATGGCAGTGCATCTTCCGCTCTCCGTGGAGGCTCAGGCAGAATGCCGGTTCCTGCTGCTGTCTCCCAATAACCTGTTGAAGCCTTCCGACGGCGGCCCCGTGGCCGTGCCTTCTCAGGACATGGTTCTGGGAATTTATTACCTGACCCAGGAAAGGCCGGGTGCGGTAGGCGAAGGGAAATTCTTTAAGAGTGTGAACGAGGCGATACTTGCCTATGAGAATAAGTCCTGTACCCTCCATTCCAGGATTACCGTCCGTGTGAGCAAGAAAACTGCCGATGGCCGGGTGGTCAGCGGAAATGTGGAGTCCACGCTGGGGCGTTTCCTCTTTAATGAGATCCTTCCCCAGGACCTGGGGTATGTGGACAGGACGAAACCGGAGGATTTCCTGAAGCTGGAGGTGGATTTCCATGTGGGCAAGAAGCAGCTCAAGCCGATTCTGGAGAGAGTTATCAATACTCACGGAGCGGTAAAGACTGCGGAGGTGCTGGATGATGTCAAGGCCATCGGCTACAAGTATTCCACAAAGGCGGCTATGACGGTATCCATCTCGGATATGACCGTGCCGGAGCAGAAAGCCGAACTGCTGGCGGAGGCACAGGACACGGTTGACAGGATCTCTGCCAATTTCCGCAGAGGACTGATTACCGAGGAAGAGCGTTACCGCGCAGTGGTGGAGACCTGGAACGAAACCGATAAGGAATTGACCGATGTGCTGCTGGCCGGACTGGATAAGTACAACAATATCTTTATGATGGCTGACTCCGGCGCCCGTGGTTCCAACCAGCAGATCAAGCAGCTGGCCGGTATGCGCGGACTGATGGCGGATACTACCGGACGTACCATCGAGCTGCCGATTAAGTCCAATTTCCGTGAGGGCCTGGATGTGCTGGAGTACTTCGTATCCGCACACGGAGCCCGCAAGGGCTTGTCCGATACCGCTCTCCGTACCGCGGACTCCGGTTATCTGACCAGACGAATGGTGGACGTTTCCCAGGAGCTTTCCATCCGTGAGACAGACTGCTGTGAGGGCAGGGACGAAATCCCGGGCATAGTGGTCAAGGCTTTTATGGACGGCAAGGAGACCATCGAGAGCCTGAAGGACAGAATTACAGGAAGATATTCCTGCGAGGATATTTATGATAAGGACGGAAATCTGATTGTCAAGCATAACCATATGATTACCCCCAGCCGGGCAGCCAGGATTTTGAGCACAGGCGTCAACGAGGCGGGAGAGCCCGTGGAGGCGGTAAAGATCAGGACCATACTGACCTGCCGTTCTCATGTGGGTATCTGTGCAAAGTGTTACGGTGCCAACATGGCTACCGGCGAGGCGGTACAGGTGGGTGAGGCGGTAGGTATCATTGCCGCACAGTCCATCGGTGAGCCCGGTACGCAGCTGACCATGAGAACCTTCCATGCAGGCGGCGTTGCCGGTGACGATATTACCCAGGGTCTTCCCCGTGTAGAGGAGCTTTTTGAGGCCCGTAAGCCCAAGGGCCTTGCGATTATTGCGGAATTTGCCGGAAAGGTTGAGATTAAGGACACCAAGAAAAAGCGGGAAGTGGTCATTAACAATGACGAGACAGGAGAATCCAAGGCATATCTGATTCCTTACGGCTCCCGTATCAAGGTCATGGACGGACAGATGCTTGAGGCCGGCGACGAGCTGACGGAGGGTTCTGTCAATCCCCACGATCTGCTGAAGATCAAGGGAATCCGTTCTGTGCAGGATTATATGCTTCGGGAAGTGCAGAGAGTTTATCGTCTGCAGGGCGTGGATATTGCAGATAAGCATATCGAAGTGATTGTACGTCAGATGCTGAAAAAGGTTCGCATCGAAAACAATGGCGATACGGAATTCCTGCCGGGGACTCTGGTTGACGTATTGGAATATGAGGACATGAATGAGGAGCTGACAGCCCAGGGCAAGGAGCCGGCGGAAGGCAAGCAGGTTCTGCTGGGTATTACCAAGGCGGCCCTGGCCACCAATTCCTTCCTGTCGGCGGCATCCTTCCAGGAGACCACAAAGGTTCTGACGGAAGCGGCTATCAAAGGCAAAGTGGATAACCTGATCGGCCTGAAGGAAAATGTTATCATCGGAAAGCTGATTCCCGTGGGTACAGGAATGAAGAGATACCGTAATACCAGGCTGAGCACGGACGAGATAGATACCATCTCCTTTGAGGAGCTTGATGCCGGGGACGAGATCAATGATGAAATCGTTGTCGAGGAAGAAATCATGGAGCCGGAAGCGGAAGAAGCTGAAGACGCAGCAGAAGCGGAGGCAGTAATGGTAACGGAGTCATAATTCTGTCGGGCGCAAGTCAGGACAGACAAAGGGGGAAGAGGGATTTATCCCGCTTCCCCCGCCGTATATGGGGGATTTTAACCGGAGAACCGTTTTACAGATGGAGGATACTATGGAAGAAAGAAGAAAGATCGTGCGGACAAAGTACATTGACATGAATGTAATCATAATCTGTGATACCGAGGAAAAATATTATATCAAAGTGGAAAATGTCAGCCCCCTGGGAATGGGAATCAGGATGCCGGCGGGAAGTCCGGACATTGTAGGGAAGGAAGTCATTGTTGTTGCGGAGAGCATGATTATGTTTGCAGTGGTGCGCCGCATGGTTCCCTGTGAAGACGGCAGTATTGAAGTGGGCATTGAAGGGAAAGCTTTTACGGAGGACATGCTGACTTGCTTATTTGAAAATATCGGGAAAGGAGTGTAGCTTGTTATGAAGGTCTTGGTGACAGGCGGAAAAGGACAGCTGGGATATGATGTCTTGAATGAGCTGGCAAGACGCAATATTCCTGCGGTGGGAGTGGACATTGACGAAATGGACATCACCGACGGAGCCAGTGTGGAAAGAGTGCTCAGGGAGGCGGCCCCGGATGCGGTGATCCATTGCGCCGCTTATACGGCAGTGGATGCGGCGGAAGACAACGAAGCACTCTGCCGCAGGGTCAATGCGGAAGGCACCCGGAATATTGCTTCCGTGTGCAAGGCGCTGGACATGAAAATGCTCTATATCAGCACCGATTATGTATTCGGCGGCGAGGGCGACCGCCCCTGGGAGCCGGAGGATGAGAGGGAGCCCCGGAGTGTATACGGGCAGACAAAGTACGAGGGAGAGCTGGCGGTTCAGGAGCTTCTGGACAAGTACTTTATTGTGCGCATTGCCTGGGTGTTCGGCATCAACGGAAAGAATTTTGTGAAAACCATGCTGAAGCTGGCGGAAAACCATGACACCATACGGGTGGTGAACGACCAGTTCGGCTCGCCCACATATACTTTTGACTTGGCCAGGCTGTTGGTGGATATGGTGCTTACGGAGAAATACGGCATTTACCATGCTACCAATGAGGGAAGCTGTTCCTGGTATGAGTTTGCCTGCGCTGTTTTTAAGGAGGCCGGTGTGGCCGTCAATGTGGTGCCGGTATCCACGGCGGAATATGGCGCAAAGGCAAAGCGCCCGGCAAACAGCCGTATGAACAAGGATAAGCTGACCCGGATGGGATTTGACAGGCTGCCTCCCTGGCAGGATGCCCTGAAGAGATATGTGAGGCTTTTATCTGGCAGGTAGGTTCTGCAAACCGGTTATGCCGGCGGCATGAGGGGAAGGAGAATGGAATTGCTGAAAAAAGTTTTGTCTGTTTTGGTGTGTTTCGTTATGCTTGCCGTGATGCTGGGCGTTGGTGCTTCCGGCGGACGGGACACTGCCGATGCTGATGCCATTGGCATCGGCGTGATTATGGGTGAGGCCGTAAGAGTACGCAAGGCTCCGTCCACAAGTGCGGAAATGGTTGCGACACTTAAGGGCGGGCAGGAGGTAACCGTTCTGGCGGAAGAAAACGGTTTTTACCAGATTATTCTAAAAATAGAAGGGGGGGAAACTGTGGAAGGGTATATGAAGGAGAGCCTGATCAGCATGAAAGAATATTTTAACAAAAATCACTGATTTTAAGCAAAAAAAATGAAAAATACAATTGACAACACATCTGTTAGCAAGTATACTATCTAAGTGTGCGCACAGATGTGTATTTTTTTGTGTGCCATAAATAATACTAATATATGAAAGAGGTGAAACAGAATGCCGACATTTAACCAGTTAGTGAGAAAAGGACGTCAGACCACTGTAAAGAAGTCCACAGCACCCGCTCTGCAGAAGGGATACAATTCTCTTCACAAGAAGGCTACGGATGTATCCGCACCCCAGAAGCGCGGGGTATGTACCGCTGTGAAGACTGCGACTCCCAAGAAGCCTAACTCAGCGCTCAGAAAGATTGCCAGAGTACGTCTTTCCAACGGAATCGAGGTAACAAGCTATATTCCGGGAGAAGGCCATAATCTGCAGGAGCACAGCGTTGTCCTGATCCGTGGTGGCAGGGTAAAGGATCTGCCCGGTACCAGATACCACATCATTCGTGGTACTCTTGATACAGCAGGTGTTGCCAACAGAAAGCAGGCGCGTTCCAAGTATGGCGCTAAGAGGCCCAAAGAATCCAAGAAGTGATTCAGAACGTCTGCAGACTAACGGCGCTGCCGCGCCCGTTTAGTACCACAAAAACGTAACTAAGATAAGTGTTGGAATTCTGTTATGGTAAGATAAATCCTTATTACAGAACAGCACGAACACTTGGGGAAACACATGTGAGTACCGACGATTTAACACAAGTTCATTTTGTTAAGGAGGGAAGAACCGTGCCACGTAAGGGACATATTCAAAAAAGAGATGTATTAGCAGATCCTCTGTACAATAACAAGGTGGTTACCAAGCTGATCAATCATGTCATGCTTGACGGCAAGAAGGGTGTAGCCCAGAGAATTGTATACGACGCATTTGCGAAGGTAGAGGAGAAGTCCGGTAAGCCTGCCCTGGAAGTATTTGAAGAGGCGATGAATAATATCATGCCCGTTCTGGAGGTAAAGGCAAGACGTATCGGCGGCGCTACCTATCAGGTGCCTATTGAGGTAAGGCCTGAGAGACGCCAGACTTTGGGTCTGCGCTGGCTTACCATGTTTTCACGCAAGAGAAGCGAGAAGACCATGAAGGACAGGCTGGCAAACGAAATTCTTGACGCAGCCAATAACACCGGCGCTTCTGTCAAGAGGAAAGAAGACATGCACAAGATGGCTGAAGCAAACAAGGCGTTTGCGCACTACAGATTTTAAAGACAGCATAATCAATATAGGAGGAAAAGATCTTGGCTGGAAGAGAATATCCGTTAGAGAGAACCAGGAATATCGGAATTATGGCTCATATCGATGCGGGTAAGACCACATTGACGGAGCGTATTCTGTATTATACCGGTGTAAACTACAAGATCGGCGATACTCACGAGGGCACTGCTACCATGGACTGGATGGAGCAGGAGCAGGAGAGAGGTATCACCATCACATCTGCAGCTACAACCTGTCACTGGACCTTGGAAAAAGAAACCAAGCCCTGTGAGGGTGCGCTGGAGCACCGTATCAACATCATTGACACTCCTGGCCACGTTGACTTTACTGTAGAAGTAGAGCGTTCCCTTCGCGTATTGGATGGCGCTGTCGGCGTGTTCTGCGCAAAGGGCGGTGTAGAGCCTCAGTCCGAGAATGTCTGGCGTCAGGCGGACACGTATGACGTGCCCCGTATGGCGTTCATCAATAAAATGGACATTCTGGGTGCAAATTTTTACGGCGCAGTTGAGCAGATCAGGACAAGGCTTGGTAAAAATGCTGTTGTTCTCCAACTGCCCATCGGCAAGGAAGATGATTTCAAGGGAATCATTGACCTGTTCGAGATGAAGGCATATATCTACAACGACGATAAAGGTGAGGACATCACCGTTACAGATGATCTGGGCGATATGAAGGACGATGCGGAGCTGTATCGTTCCGAGCTGATAGAGAAGATCTGTGAGCTGGATGATGAACTGATGATGATGTATCTGGAGGGTGAGGAGCCTTCCGTAGAACAATTGAAAAAGGTTCTTCGCAGGGCAACCTGTGAATGCACCGCAGTGCCGGTATGCTGTGGTTCCGCATATCGAAACAAGGGAGTACAGAAGCTGTTGGACGCAGTCATTGAGTATATGCCTGCTCCCACAGATATTCCCGCAATCAAGGGGACGGATCTGGACGGCAATGAGGTGGAGAGGCATTCGTCGGATGACGAGCCGTTTTCCGCGCTGGCGTTTAAGATCATGGCGGATCCGTTTGTAGGAAAGCTTGCATTTTTCCGTGTTTACTCAGGAAGCATGAATTCAGGCTCCTATGTGTTGAACGCCACAAAGGATAAGAAGGAGCGTGTGGGACGTATCCTGCAGATGCACGCAAATAAGCGGGCAGAGCTGGATAAGGTTTATTCCGGCGATATTGCGGCAGCGGTAGGCTTTAAGTTTACCACCACCGGCGATACCATCTGTGACGAGCAGCACCCCGTAATCCTTGAGTCCATGGAATTCCCCGAGCCCGTTATCGAGCTTGCAATCGAGCCCAAGACCAAAGCGGGACAGGGCAAGATGGGGGAAGCGCTGGCGAAGCTGGCAGAGGAAGACCCTACTTTCCGTGCCCATACAAATCAGGAGACAGGACAGACGATTATTGCCGGTATGGGTGAGCTCCATCTGGAGATCATCGTGGACCGTCTGCTTCGTGAGTTCAAGGTTGAGGCTAATGTAGGTGCACCTCAGGTCGCTTACAAGGAAGCTTTCACCAAGGCGGTGGAGGTAGACTCCAAATATGCCAAGCAGTCCGGCGGCCGCGGCCAGTATGGCCATTGTAAGGTTAAGTTTGAGCCTGTGGAGGCAAACTGTGAGAAGTTTGATTTTGATCCCAAGGCGAATATCCTGATTAATGAGCCCCCTGTGCTGTTGTTCGAATCTACCGTTGTGGGCGGTTCCATTCCGAAGGAATATATTCCTGCGGTAGGCGAAGGTATCAGAGAAGCGGCGCAGGCCGGTATCCTTGGCGGATTCCCCGTGCTGGGCGTACACGCGAACGTATATGACGGTTCTTACCATGAGGTGGACTCGTCCGAGATGGCATTCCACATTGCAGGCTCCATGGCATTCAAGGAAGCTATGCAGAAGGCGGCTCCCGTACTGCTTGAGCCTATTATGAAGGTAGAGGTGACAATGCCTGAGGAATATATGGGTGATGTCATCGGTGACCTGAACTCCCGCCGTGGACGTGTGGAGGGCATGGATGATATTGGCGGAGGCAAGATGGTGAGGGCGTTCGTTCCCCTTGCCGAGATGTTTGGCTATTCCACAGACCTTCGTTCCAAGACCCAGGGCCGCGGCAACTACTCCATGTTCTTTGAAAAGTACGAGCCCGTTCCCAAGAACGTTCAGGAGAAGGTACTGGCTGCAAAGGGAACCAAGTAAATCCAAAGCGGCAAAGGACGCTGAAAGGCTGCGGTTAAGGTTTACCGGGTTTCCGAAAGAATATCTGCCGTATTCTTCCAAAAGATTTGAAAAATTACTTGAAAAAAACTGACTTATTCCATATAATGAGAATTAGCCGGGTTATAAAGCGCCGAGTGTGCGGAAATGCAATTCGGCGGGAAAACAAAAAAACAGGTTTTATCAATTTGAAGGAGGACTTTAATAATGGCTAAAGCTAAATTTGAAAGAAACAAGCCCCATTGTAACATTGGCACCATTGGTCACGTTGACCATGGTAAAACTACTCTGACTGCTGCTATCACCAAGGTTCTGGCTGAGAGAGTTGCCGGCAACGAGAAGGTAGATTTCGAGAACATTGACAAGGCACCCGAAGAGAGAGCACGTGGTATCACCATTTCCACCGCACACGTTGAGTACCAGACCGATAAGAGGCACTATGCACACGTTGACTGCCCCGGCCATGCTGACTATGTAAAGAACATGATCACCGGTGCTGCTCAGATGGACGGCGCTATCCTGGTAGTGGCTGCTACCGACGGCGTTATGGCTCAGACCAAGGAGCATATCCTTCTGTCCCGTCAGGTTGGTGTGCCTTATATCGTAGTATTCATGAACAAGTGCGACATGGTTGACGATCCCGAGCTGCTGGAGCTGGTAGAGATGGAGATTACCGAGCAGCTGGAGGAGTACGAGTTCACAGACTGCCCTATCATCAAGGGTTCCGCTCTGAAGGCTC
>CAJTKW010000048.1 GCA_910577035.1 uncultured Acetatifactor sp. | reverse complement strand
CGCCCGCTTCCGGGGAGCTTCCGGGCAGAGCCCCGGCCGCCGGAGGCGGCCGGGGTCGCTTCGCTCGTCAAATGGTCAAAGAGGCATCTGCCCGAGCAAGCTCGACATATGCCTCTTTGACCGCTTGACTCTGCCCTGTACGGACATTATACCACAAGCGCTTATTCATTTCCATAATCTCTGCGTATTTCCTTATCCCACCTTGTAGCCCTGGCCCCAGACCACATGGAGATAGCGGGGATCCTGGGGATTCTCTTCTATCTTTTCCCTGATGTGGCGGATATGCACCGCTACCGTGTTATCTGCGCCGATAGGCGCCATCTTCCAGATGCTCTCATAAATCTGTTTATTGGAAAGGACACGTCCGGGATGTTCCATGAGAAGATGCAGGATCTTATACTCTGTAGGGGTCAGCTTTACCTTATTTCCTTTTACCTTGACCAGCTTAGCCTTATCGTCCACCTCCAGATCATCCATTTTCATAAGGTGGGAATGCTCTTCTCCCACAAGCCGGTGATAACAGCGGATCTGCGCCTGAATCCGGGCAAGGCTTTCCAGGCTGGAACACTCGCTGTCCAGCAGATCATCCGCCCCGGCATTCAGCGCCAGGATCCGCAGCATGGTTCTCTCTTTGTCCACGATGGCAATGATTGGTTTCCGACAGCCTTCCCTTAATTCAGCCAGCAGCCCCAGCGCTGCCGCATCATCTCCTGCCTCCGTCTGAAAGTCAAACAGTAAAAGTACCGCGTCATCCCCGGAAAACCGCTCTGCCAGTTCCTCCTTCCTGTTCAGCCTCTCCACGCCAAAGCCGCAGCCCTTTATCATACATTCCAGCGCTTCGGAAGCGCCTTCCTCTCCGTAAATCAGAACAATTCCACCCTTTGCTCTCTCACTCATTTCATCATCACATCCTTCCAAATCCTTTTACCGTTTATGCCGCTGCAGGTTACAGGTCTCCAAACCTCAGAATATATTTTTCAGGCAGAGCGCCGTAGGGAATATTCACATACATCACCTTCTGCTCCTCCTTCAACACTATTGTAACCCGATCCACAGGATTTAACCGGAAGACTCCCCCACGGCCGCGGCCGGAGTCATAGGAAATCAGTTCCAGAAGCTCCCTGATCTCTGTCTCGTCCGTTATACACACAACGCATTCTTCCGCTTCCGTATAGGCCTGGTCCACCTTCGGCAAATCCGTGTACATTCCGGTACCCTCCGACCCGTTTTCAGAATCCTCCACAGCTTCCTCCGGCCACACCCCATATGTGTCCCTGGCGGCTTCCACCGGATCCCAGCTTTCTCCGGCATCTACATACCTGTAGCCCAGATCCAGCCGAATCTCACTTACCGCTTCCGCCTTCAGAGGCTCTGCAATTCCAGGGTATGCCTCATCCCCTCGTATACCTCCAGGTACCTTCTGCCGTTATTGTTTTCACTGCTCAGCGAAATACTGCAGAGCAGCCTTCCTTCTCTGTGGATGAAACTCTCCGGATCCTCTTCCAGATCCTTGTTATATGCCTCACAGACTGCCTCCAGCAGCTTTCCGCCTTCCGGCGTTTCCACCCGGATTTCTTCAACAATATCCCCCTGATACAGGTTAATACGTGTATACCCTCTTTCTCCCTGTTTAAGCCGCAGGTTGACATCCACATACTCCGGCGAGGAAAGCAGTGCACAGGCCGCCTCGCTGTTACCATGACCTATACTGTAATATCTGTAATAACTCCTGCCGCTTTTCAGCGTAACCTTCGTCAGGATAAGCTCCGTCCCATAGAGAGGGTCCTCCTGCCTCCGGCCGTCAGCTGACGTCACAGACTCCAGAAAAGTATATACCCCGTCGTTGTTCCGGATATGCACCTTGTTGATCGGGTGCATTTCATCCTTTATATCATAGTAGGGACCATATTTGTTACAATATATATTGTCAAATATTGCCACCTCCGCTATTTTCTCCCTGTCCGGCAGATAGCTGTCGTAGCCGAACCAGTCATGGTAAAACATAAGCCCCAGAAAGACCTCCGCCGCCACCGTCAGCCCCAGCAGAATCTTATGGGCGGAAAAGGCTTTGAAATCCATATGGAAAATAATGTCCATTACGCAGAAGGAAACTCCTCCCGCCAGCACGGCTCCGAAAATTCCCCAGAACAGCCCGGCACTTTCTCCTATGGCATAGAAAAGCAGCCAGCCGCCCATGCCTGCCGCCAGAGAAACCATAATCTGTATGGGGAATCTCACCGGCCGGCACTTAAGGCCCTGCTCTGCCAGCTCTGACGGCCTCTTATGATAAGCCAGAAAGGCAAGCCCTCCCAGCATCAGTGCAATCAACAGGTCGAACAGGCAGGGCATCCAGAAGAAAATCTCGTTTCCCGGCCCTTCCTGAAAGGAAGCTACCCGGCGGTACAATAACATAATAGCCGAGACCAGGGGCGAAGCATACGACAATCCCCGGTATCCGGTTGCCGCACTATTCACAAAGGTATCAAAATATTCCCCGCAAAACAGTGTGGACAAAAGCCATACCGTAATGACTCCTGTTCCCAGGCTTGCCGTCGTCACCATTGCGTTCAAAATATTACCGCACAACATCACTGCCAGAAGCGCCAGATGATAGATCAGCAAAAATGCCACCGTCAGCCCCAGCAGAGATATAAGGGTGCTGGCAATCAAGTCGCTGGCTGCAGGCCACCGGGAAGCTATAAGCCGCTCTCCCTCATTCATTGCCAGCCCGCCCAGACTGTTCTTGAGGCCTGCCAGCTTTCCCAGCCCCAGGGAAAGGGTAAGCCCCAGGCAGATCAGGAAGGGCACAAGCCAAATCAAAAATCCGTTCAGCCAGTTTACCAGAAAAAGAGTCCTCCGCCTCACCGGAATGCTGTGATAGGTATCCACCATATTGCGGTGAAATACGTAGCGGAAACCCGAGAGCCCGACGATCAATGCACCGCATACGGCAATGACGCCGCCGGAGACCATTACAGTATAACTGAAAAATTCCGCAACGCTTCCGATCCCGACCGTCAGACTCTGCACTGTCACCCCCATCATCCGGCTGCTCTGCCCCGTACTGATCAGATAACAGACCGGAACAGCCAGCATATTTCCCAGAACGGACAGCACCAGCACCCAGATCTTATGTCTGAGATCTTCCCGCATCAATCTAAAAAAGCAACGCTTTGACGTCATAGCCCTTCACCTCCGTTTCGCTGATAAATATTTCCTCCAGGGATAACGGCAGCAATTCGTAAAAAACAGGATTCAGGAGCTCCATGAATTCAATAATGCCTTCCTTCTCCCCCCGCACCGTCACCGTATACAGTGAACCTCTGTTGTCAACCGACACCACATCAAGGCTTCGCCGGATCTTCTGCAGCATCTCTTCTTCACGGATCACACATTGCAGCTTATGAATATTCAGCTTCATGTCATCGATGTCCTTCTCCAGCAGAATCCCTCCCCTGTGAAGCAGGCCCACATACTCACAGATGTCCTCCAGCTCTCTCAGATTATGGGAAGCTATGACCGGGGTAAGCCCCCTCTCGTCTATTTCCCTGATAAAGAGCGCCTTTACCGCCTGGCGCATCACCGGATCCAGCCCGTCAAAGGTTTCGTCACAGAGAAGGTATTTTGCACCGCTGCAGACACCGCAGATCACGGACAGCTGCTTTTTCATTCCCTTGGAAAAGGTATTGACTTTTCGCGATTTATCCAGGCCAAACTTTCCCGTCAGATCCTTCCATTTCTCCCTGTCAAAGGCCGGATAGCAGGTCCTGTACAGCCTGACCATGTCTTCCGGCGTACCGCTTTTGAAAAAAAACTGGTCGTCCGAAATATAAAATATCTTTTCCTTGCTGGCCGGATTGTCATACACCGGCTCTCCGTCAATCAGGATTTCTCCGGCCTCCGGCTTCAATACACCGCTCAACATTCTCATAAAGGTCGATTTCCCGGCACCGTTGGTTCCCACCAGGCCGAATACATGCCCTTCCTCGATCCGGGCGTTTACATTGTCAATGGCCTTGATGTCGTCAAAGCTCTTGCTGATCTTCGTCACTTCAATCATGCCGCCCCTCCTCATATATCTGTACAAGCTGCTCCATCATCTGCTCCCTGGTCAACCCGGCTTCCCTGGCCCCCTCTGTCACAAGCCGCCATTCCTCCAGTATCTTTTTCTTCTTACCCTCCCGCCATTCGCTTTCGGGCGCCACAAAGCTGCCTCTTCCGGATACGGTATAGAGGTAGCCTTCTTTTTCCAGCTGGTTATAAGCCCGCTGAACGGTATTCGGATTTACTGCCAGATCAATGCCCATAGCCCTGACACTGGGCATCTTGGAATCGGCCTCAAGTGCCCCCCCCATGATAAGTTTTTCCAGTTTTTCCACAACCTGCTCATAGATCGGCCTTTTATCCCTGTAATCCAACAAAATCATGAGCCCTCCGCTCCTTCCCGGACTATCTGTCAACCGCTGCCTTTTACATGCCTTCTTAGTCTTCTAGATTAAGTGTATTATGAATTTGGAGTGTATTAACTTTCTTAGTACACTTATAATATAATACAGAACTGCCGCCCTGTCAAGCATAAACAGCCGGATTCCCCTTATTGACAAGGAACGCGTCGGATAGTAAAGTTAAGAAAGCGCTGTTTAAGAGGCCTTTAGAATTTCTTTTGAAATGGCGCAGACAATTGTTTAGAAATCTGTGTTAGCGTATATGGCAGAAAATAACGTATAAGGTGTTACGAAGATGAACAGGAAAAAAAGAATTCGCAAATTTGTACTCTATGCCCTGTTGTTTATCACAATTATGGGGCTGACCTTCTGGAATGTTTTCAGGGGACAGGATTTTCACGGAATGCTGGCCGCCATAGGAGAAATGTCCGGATGGTACCTGATGGCGGCGGTTTTGCTGGCGGTCTCCTTTGTGGCGATGGAAGGCATTATGATCTGGTATCTGCTGAGGGGAATTGGAGAAGGGCAGTCTTTATTCCGCTGCTTTTCCTATTCCTTTACCGGATTTTTCTTTTCCGGAATCACTCCGTCCGCCAGCGGCGGCCAGCCCATGCAGTTATATTATATGAACCGGGACGGCTGTTCTTTTTCCTCCTCTTTTGCCATTCTGATGATTATCGCGGTTTTTAACAAATTCGTGATGGCCCTGCTGGGATTGGGCGTGCTGGTGTTCTGGAGCAGGCCGCTGCACGCACATCTGGAGGGGTACTATGGCCTGTTCTGTCTGGGGGTAGTGCTGCATGTGGGCTGGGTAATCATTTTGTTCTTAATCATGTTCCGCACTGCGTGGATTAAGAGGCTTCTATACCGTTTGGAGCATATCCCCGTACGCCTGAAGCTGTGGAAGGAATCTGAAGCCCGGCGGGAAAAAATCGAGGGCTTTTTCTCCGGTTATCAGGAAACTGTGGGGTTCCTGCAGAAACACAAAAAGATGGTAGCGACAATCATAGCCGGTTCCTTCCTGCAAAGATGCTGCCCCCTGATTTTGGTCTGTATGGTGTACCGGGGGCTGGGACTGCTGGGAATGGCATTACCAGGTATTTTTTTCCTGCAGGCTTCCGTCTCTGTGGCAGTGGAGATGCTGCCGATCCCCGGGGCCCAGGGCGTCACCGAGGCCATGTACAGCAGCGTGTTCGGCGCCGTCTTCCCCGGACACTATCTTGTGGCCTCCATCTGTATCAGCAGGGGAATCAGCTTTTATCTGGTGTTGATCCTTGGCGGGGTCAGCGCCCTTGTCCGCCTGTTTACCGAAAAGAAGAAAGAAACCGGAACGCCTTAGCCTGCCTTCCGGTTTCTTTTTCCTTTTACGCCACCAGGCGTATAGTATGCCCGGCTATTCATGTTTCACGGCCTCCCTATAATTCCAAAACCTTTTCCTCCGGCAGCCCGGAATACTTTACCACCTTCTCCAAAGATTCATTCCCCCGGATCATATCCGTTGCTATCTTTACTCTCGCATCCAATGCCGCATCATTTATAAGTGCATTACATTTTCTTTTGCAATCGATATATTCTTGTCTTATTTCTTATATCTATAATCACTTCGATCTTAACCTACTTTTCAATATAATCATATTATAAGTGGAAAAAATAGAACGCACAATAAAAAGCAGACTGACAAATCATTGCATTTGCCACTCTGCCTATAATACAAACTCTGCTTCTATATCTTTTCTGTAACTGTCCTCAAAATACTCCAACCATCTTCCCGATCCAGTATCCCAGCCCCAGCAGCCAGCTGGCAAAGATGCCGTACAAAATCACCGGCCCGGCAATGGTGAAGATCTTGCATCCGATGCCGAATACCTGGCCCTCTGCCTTGTATTCAATAGCCGGAGCCGCCACGCCGTTGGCAAAGCCGGTAATGGGCACAAGAGCTCCCGCACCGCCCCATTTTACGATCTTCGGATAAATGCCAAAGCCGGTGAGAATAACAGACAGCAGCACCAGAATCAAAGAACACCAGCTTCCTGCGTCCTGCTTTTCCAGTCCCATCTGACCCGCGCAGTTCAATATAAACTGACCAAGACAGCAAATGATACCGCCGGTAACGAAGGCTTTCAGCATTTGAAGCCAAAGATTGTGAGTAGGCGTAACCTCCTTCACATATTTCTCGTATTTCTTTTGCTGCCGCGTCTCCTGCTCCTGTGTCTTTTCCTGTTCCTTTATTTCCTCCATACTGATACCGCTCCTTTCCTGCAAAGCTTTTGATCAGTATGTGCAGTTCCCTGCAGATTATACGAAAACGGCATCTTTTCTGTGCTACGCGCACATTTTACAGATGCCGCTTTCCCCTCATTGTCCGCAGTCGTAAACATCCCCGGCTTTATATACCTTCACCGCCTCCAGGGCCGCTCGGGTCACATCAAGCTTGCAGGTACAACACTTGCCGTTCCCGGCATCCGCACAGTTTACATAGCTGGGCTCACTGGCTGAAATGATATATCCGCAGTCCCTGCAATAGGTGATGTTCTGAACCGAATGCCGCACACTGGTGCTGACCTGATAGGCATCTTCTATAACGTTCCTGTTTTCCACATTCCTGTGGGCTGCTTTTTCCGTGCTCTCATAAATCAGTGTGTTACACACCGAACACCTTCCGTGCCTCTTCCCTTCCGCCCCACAGGTGGCATCCTGGTCCGTTACCCATTCCGCTACAGTGTGATCCGCCAAAGGAAGCTCCTCCGTGATTTCTGCCCCGCATCTTTTACAGAGAAACACCTCTCTTCCTGCTTCCGTGCAGGTCGATGCCTTTGTTCTCACAGGCTTGTCGGCAGTTCCGTCGTAATCATGCCCGGATGCCGCAACCTCTTCACTCACGGCCTCGCCGCACACGGTACAGTTATACTCGGCAATACCTCCCTGGGTACAGGAAGGAAATACGGTATACACCACATATTCCGGCCTTGTATGAGCTGCCTTTATTTCCTCGCGCATCGTTTCCTTACACTTCAATGTAGCAACCACATTGCCTGCCGCATCCGTATATGCGATTATATCCTGGCAGCAATACTCCTTATAACCGTCTTCCACACAAGTGGCCTCCCTGCAGCCCACCAGAACCCAGGCATGAATGTGTTCCGTGGCAAATGCTCCCGCTGCCGTTATATTTGAAGCAGGCTCATTTGAGACAGGATTTCCCTTTACAGGCGCCTTCAATGCAGGAGCTTCCGACCCGGATGCTTCCGGCTCAGGTTTTTCCGCATCGACGATTTCCGACTCAGGGTCTCCGGCCCCGGATTTTACCGCTTTATCTCCTTCCCCGGCCGCTATATTTGCATCCGGCGTTTCCGCCGTCCCGGCACCACGCTCCCCGCTTCCCGTCAGACTCCTGGAAACGGTACCTACCGCCTTCTTCACAATACCGTCGCTGGTCTTGTTTTCCCTGAGATAGTACCGGGCAACAGCAGCATAATCATTGCCGCAGGCGGCCTGTACATGAGGATTCTGCTCTGCATATGCAGCCAGGTCAAATAAGACGCCGGAGGTTCTCTTTTCCGCAATGCCATAAGTGAAATAATGCCTGACATAGGCATTCCAGTCATCCCCGAAGGCAGCGTTCAAATCCGCATATGCTGCCCGATATGCCACAACGTCAAGAACGGGACTCATAACGCGCCCTTCTCCTGCACCGCGGGAAAGAAAATGCTCCAGAAGGGCCTCTTCGTCGTTTCCGTACGCAGACTTTAAATCATTATATTTTCCGGCATAGAAATCGGCATCAAATATGTCTTTCACTCCTGCCGCGGACACACTCAGGACATCCCCCGCCAGCATCACTGTTATCAGCAAAAAAGCAAAAAATGTTTTCCCTCTCATAGTCATCCTCTCTGCCCTTACACGGCTTCGAAACACGTCTCTGCTTTCATTCTTCCCTGCTTTACCTTAATAGTATCATAATCCCTTGAAAAAGGAAATACGAAATCATTAAAACCTGCGGCGAAGTGCCCGGCTGACGCTCTGATCGGCCAGTGGTACACAGAAAGCGATGATTTCATCAGCATTTTCTTAGAATAAAAAATATCCCGCCACCAGACTTACGTCTGGCTTTGGGATATTTTTCATCAAACTTTAGCAGGGTTTGAAATCAAATTGGGCTTTACTTTTACTGTACATTGCCGATAAAGGTCTCGCCCACCTTGTAATCCTTAATCTGAGTGGTTGCGTTTCTGTTAATCAGAAGCTTACAAGCATCACATGCGCCGTCGCCGTCAGCATCAACACAATTAATCTCAGCGGTCTTATTCTGTACGTCGGTAATCTCTTTGCAATTCTCACAGTAAGTAACATCATACTCAATATGAGTTCTAGCTGCATTGCCTGTCAGATAAGCATCTGCATAAGCCTTTACAGTCTTTTCCTTATGAGGAGCCAGCTCCAGATCAACCGTTACCTTTGTACCACAGATACTGCAGTAACCATATGCAGAACCCTTTGCCGTACAGGTAGAAGGAGTAATTACATTAACCTGATCCTTATCATTAGATAATCTGTGAGGCAGGGGATCACGCATAACCTTGTTGTTAGCATGAACCGTACCGTTACAGTTTACGCACTGATACTCGTCATAGCCGCGATCCTCAAGCTTGCAGCTCTTGGATGCAACAGACTTAACCTTGTTGGTGTATACAGGCTGAAGCTTCTCAACAACTTCTGTCTGCTGCTCACCGCAAAGAGTACAGGTATAAACGATCTTGCCGTTAGAAGCACAGGTTGCATGCTCTACGTACACCTGATCCTCATTTACAGGCTTAACATGTGCTACATTCAGATTCTCTCTCCATACCTGGTCACAGTGCATTTCCTGGCCGTCGGGTGTCAGAATAGGGCCGGTTCCGATCCAGTTGCCCTTTGCATCGTACTTGTTCTCCAGAAGAACTGCATTACATCTCCACTCATTGTAACCGGGTGTCTTGCAGGTAGGAATTACTGCACCAAGCAGCTGTCCCTTGATGTGTACATGCTCAGCGGGAGCCGTTGTGGTAGGCTTCTCCGGTTCAGGAGTAGTGGTAGTGCCGCCGCCGTTGTTGGATCCGCTTGCTGCAGGAGCTGCAGGAGCTGCCTTCACAACAGTACCGCCGGGTCTGCCTTCCTTAATACCGAAGTTTACGTAATGCTTAGCGATCTCTGCATAGTTATCGCCGTAAGCAGCCTTTACATCAGGATTCTTTGCTGCATAGTCAGCCAGGTCGAACAGAACGCCCGTGGTTCTCTTCTCCTTGATACCATAAGTAAGATAATGATCAACATACGCATCCCAGTTATCACCGAATGCTGCGTTCAGATCTGCATATGCGTTGCGATATGCTACTACGTCAAGGATGGGGCTCATAACACGGCCTTCCTTAGCGCCGCTGGTCATGAAGTGCTTTAAAAGCGCTGCTTCGTCAGTACCGTAAGCAGTCTTCAGATCACCGTACTTGTCTGCATAATAGCCTGCGTTGAACACATCAGAAACGCCCGCAGCAGATACGGTCAGAGCACTACCCGCCAACATAGCTACCGTCAACGAAAATGCTAAAAACTTCTTTCCTTTCATTTTTACTCCTCTCCCTTTCTTTACTTGAAATTGTCATATTCTGTGAACCGTCCCTGCTAAACCCGCTTCACATGTCTTTACTCTACCACCTATCGTTGTATTTTGCAAGCACTTTTTTCGCTATTAGCGAAATATTTACATCTTTTGATAATCTTCATGGAACACAATCGGCGCGGAATGCGGGAATTCAGGGAATAATCGTATTTTGGCCTCCCAGCATTTGGAATTTGCTGTGATATTACAGGATGACATTCCGCTTTTCAGGCATCTCTACCTTATATTATGCCTTGCAATTACCCCTTCTGTTTCGGGACACCGGAAGGCCCGGGGCACCGCCCCGGCGGCCGGCCCGGCACGGAATTGCGGCCTGCATTTTACGCCTTTCCTGTTTGCACGGCCGTTGGAAAGGTGGTATAATAGTCCATGGCTTACAACAGGATAAAGGAGATTTCATTATGCGGACCAGCAGGATGCACCTCAGGCAGATCTTTTGGGAATACTGTATGCTCACTGTCGCCACACTGATTTTGGTGACAGGGGTTTACCTGTTCAAATTCCCGAACAATTTTTCTTTCGGTGGCGTCACCGGCATTGCCGTGGTCTTAAGCGCCGTTCTGCCCACAACTCCCGGCAGTATTACCTTTATCATCAATATGGCACTGCTGTTGCTGGGCTTTCTCTTTCTCGGCAGGGAGGCAGGTCTCAAGACCGTCTATGTAAGCGTTCTGACTTCGGTGGGGCTGTCTGCGGCGGAGATTCTCTTTCCCATGGATCATCCTTTGACAGGCGAGCCCGTACTGGAGCTGATCTTCGCCATTGCCCTGCCCTCCTTCAGCTCCGCAATTCTCTTTAATATGGGCGCATCCGGAGGCGGAACGGACATCATCGCCATGATTCTGAAAAAGCATACCCGGTTCAATATCGGTACTGCCCTGTTTCTTGTGGATCTTGGCATCGTAGTCTCCTCCTGCCTGGTGTTCGACGCCCAGACCGGCCTCTTCTCCCTCTGCGGGCTGCTGGCCAAATCCCTGGTAGTGGATGGGGTAATCGAAAATATCAACCTCTGTAAATGTTTTACCATTATCTGTGACAATCCCGATCCCATCTGTGACTATATCGTGAAGGAGCTGAACCGAAGCGCCACTGTTTATCATGCCCTGGGGGCCTACCAGCACAATGAAAAGACCGTCATTATCACCATTATGAAACGCCGCCAGGCCGTGGAGCTGCGGAATTTCATCCGCAGGACACAGCCGGGGGCCTTCATCGCCATCACCAACAGCAGTGAAATCATCGGCAAGGGATTCCGGGGCTTTAATTAATCTGTCCTGCCCGATTTCCCCGCCGGATTCATTCCTCTTCTTTCCCTTCCCTGCCCGCCTGGGCGATCAGCGCCTTATCCACGTCTTCCTCATATTTGCGGATGGAAACCTCGATAGGCGTGGGATCCTTGGTCAGCCGCCTGCCCCCCACATGGTTGAAGAACAGGATAATGCCCGCGGCAAGCCCTATGGAATATGCCGCTTCCAGAATATTCAGGCCCTGAGGCTCCCGGTTCATTACCATCGTATAAAGCAGGGTGAACACCTCATTGATCCCCACGTCGTTGTGGTAGGCCATGATGGTAAAAGCCGTCCCGAAAAAGCTGACCAGACAGACCAGGGCTGCCCGGAGCCATTGCTGCCAGCCCTTATGCCTGCCGACGCTGATCCACTCTACCAGCACATCCGTTTCCCCCACAATCTGTACGCTGATATTCTGACATTCCTTTTCCATCAGCTCTACCAGCTTCAGTGTGCTGATCACGCACCTTTTTGCACCCTCTTTTCCGAAATGATGCACCTTGATCGCCTTCAGCCTTGCGTCAAGCACGGTATCGGAGCAGCGGACCGTCCCCACATCCGCCAGAAAGACATCCGGCTCTTTCACTTCCACATTTCTCTCACATTTTAAATAAACCGTTTTATTCTCCATTCCTCACTGACCCCCACTAGCCGGTTCGATGAAATTCCGTCAGAAAATAGAACAGCGAGCCGCACAGCTTCCCGATTGCCATACTGACCACCGCCAGTCCGATCCCATGTCGAAAGGAAATACGCCTGGACAAAATGGGAATACTGTCCAGCATCTCTGCGATTGCCAGTGCCAGACAGCCTACGAACATGCCCGCGAACAAACCGAAAGCTGCCTGCCAGATCGAACCGATCACATGAAGCTGCACCTCGGCCTGAGGATACAGCTCCTGCCACCAGGCACCAAACTGACAGTATCTGGAAAAAATACTTAAGATTGCGCCTGTGATCGTGCCGAAGATCACCGCTTCCTCATATAGAATTATCTTTCCCGCAGTATGGGTCTTACCGGCAAACCTGGGCACAAGCCCCACTGCCGCCAGTACGGTGAACACACCTGCGGAGGACAGGAGTCCATAACTGACTCCCATCATAATCAGAAGGCATACTCTCATCTGCCGCCCTCCTTCCGCATCCTGCTGCTTTGGCCTGTTTCAGCAGCCTTCCCGGACCTTTCAAAATGATTACGATTTATTGTCTGCAGAAAAATAAAAGTTATACCCTAAAATTTTTTGGAAAACTCTGGATAATCTGCGCAAAAAGATGTATGATAAACATGAAGTACAAGAAAACGTTTTCATACAGGAGGTTACTGCTATGCCTAAATGGCTCGACAACGCTGTTTTCTATGAAATTTATCCCCAGTCCTTCCAGGATACCAATGCAGACGGTATCGGAGACTTTCAGGGGATCATCCGGCGCCTGGATTACATACAGGAGCTGGGATGCAACGCGGTCTGGATCAATCCCTGCTTCCTTTCCCCTTTCGGCGACGCAGGTTACGACGTGGCGGATTATTACACTGCGGCGCCCAGATACGGCACCAATGAAGACCTGAGAGAGCTTTTTACCGAAGCGCATAAACGCGGAATTCACGTTCTGCTGGATCTCGTCCCCGGGCACACTTCCGTGGAACACAAATGGTTCCGGGAATCCATGAAAGCCGGAAAAAACGAATATACGGACCGGTATATCTGGACGGACAACGTCTGGGAGTCCCCCGAGAACATGGGCTGCCTCAGGGGCATCTCACCCAGGGACGGCGCAGTCGCCCTGAACTTCTTTTCCATGCAGCCCGCCTTAAATTACGGTTACTATAAGATCACCCGCCCCTGGCAGCAGTCCCCCGAGGACGAGGGGCCCAGGGCTACTCTTGACGCCATGCTGGACGTGATCCGGTTCTGGCTCTCCATGGGCTGTGACGGATTCCGGGTTGACATGGCGGGCTCTCTGGTGAAGAACGATGAAGAGGGAAAGGGCACCATAGCGCTGTGGAACAAGGTTCGTGCCTTTCTGGACAGGGACTTCCCCGAGGCAGCTTTCGTGTCCGAGTGGGGGGAGCCGGACAAGTCCCTTCTGGGCGGCTTCCACATGGATTTTCTGCTTCACTTCGGTCCTTCCCATTACAATGACCTTTTCCGCTGTGACCATCCTTTCTTCTCCTCTGAAGGCAAGGGAGACGTGTCTGCCTTTGTGGAAAAATATCGGGATAATTATGAAAAAACAGACAAGAAGGGATTGATCTGCATTCCTTCCGGCAATCATGACATGGACAGACTGGCAAGACGTCTGAATCCTGACGAAATGAAGATTGCTTTCAGCTTCCTGCTCTCCATGCCCGGCGCCCCCTTCCTCTACTACGGGGACGAAATCGGTATGCGTTATGTTGAGGGACTGACTTCCGTGGAGGGTGGTTATAACCGCACCGGCTCCCGTTCCCCCATGCAATGGGACCACACGGCAAACGGCGGCTTCAGCAGTGCCCCGTCCGAAAAGCTGTACGTCAAAATGGATGATGCGGCGGACAGACCCACTGTGGAAGCGCAGATGGCCGACGAGAACTCGCTGTACCATGAGGTCAGGAAGCTGATTGCCTTAAGGCAGGCCCATGCCGCCCTGCAAAGCAACGGTGAAATCGAGTTTGTCTACGCCGCCGAAAACGCGTATCCCCTTTCCTACTTAAGAAGCGCCGCCGGCGAACGGATCCTGGTAATCCTCAACCCCTCCGCCAAAGCCGCCGGCTTTGAAAGCGAGCTTCCTGAAGGAGAGCTGATCTATTCCTTCGGATCTCCGGCAAAAAAAGAAGGAAGCACCTGGAAAGTGCCTCCCTGTTCCGCAAACTATATCAGGCTTTAAGTTACCAAGCCGTCCGGCGTGGGGCCGAGGTACCGCCACATGCGCCTCACGCCGCCGCGGTGCCGGTTTGTACCGCTTTCCCGATGCTTCTGCGCAGAAACACATACCGAAAAGTCTGCACCGCCACATATGCCAGCGTCCCTCCTGCCAGCACGTCACTGAAAAAATGAGCTCCCGCCGCAATCCTGAAGAATCCCACAAACCCCGTATAACACACAGGTATTAAATATGACAGTACCTTACCCCTGGTGGTCTTCCATCCAGGCAGCACATCGGGCAGCATAATCAGTATGTAGGACATTCCCGCAGAAAAGGTATGGCCGGAGGGAAATGATTTAAAGCAGTCCCTCACCAGCCCCCTGTCCCTTAACACCTCTCCGGCAGCACTTGCCTGATACCATGGCGTAAAACAGGAATAGTCTCCCAGCAGGTGCATCCCCCGGAACCGCATTCTTCCCATGGGAGTCTTAATCATTTCAATTATAAAATAACAACTGCAACTGCATAAAATTGCCAGTGCAAGGGGCAGCAGACTGTCCAGATTCCGCCTGATCCCCTTCCCGGCCAGTCTCAGGACTGCTGCTGCCACAAGCAGTCCGAAGGCAAGGGATACCACCCAGGTGCCCGGTCCTTCCAGAAGCTCCTCCCTGTCATAGATCCGAAAGGTATATTTTAACCCGTCCCGCAGGAGAAGCCCGGCGGAGGCTGTGGAAAGGAGAAAAAAGAAAACACGGAATATCCCCTTCACGCCTCCTCCTGCTTCAAAAGATACCGCCAGCACAGAAGAAGCAAAAACAATCGCAGCCCAGATTGGCCATGCCCCCAGGATCTCTACCAAATTGCACAGAAAATTCACGGAATAATAGCGTCCCTCCGTCAGATTCCCCTCTGCCAGAATATGACTCACCTGAAGGTCAAAGGCCGTAGCCAGCGCCAGCAGCACTCCAAGTCCTGCCAGAAATCCCGCTGTGGATAACAGTCGTTTCTTTTTCTCTGTCATGATACTCCCCTTCTCCCTGCAAACCCGGCCTGATTACTTCTGATCCTGATTGATTTTCATTGTCAGGGAAATCCTCTTTTTTGCCGTGTCTACGGAGAGCACCTGCACTTCCACAATATCCCCCACCCTGACGGCTTCCAGCGGATGCTTGATATAGCGGTCCGTAATCTGAGAGATATGCACCAACCCGTCCTGGTGAACGCCGATGTCCACAAATACGCCGAAATCAATCACATTACGCACGGTTCCCTTCAACACCATCCCCGGCTTTAAGTCCTTCATTTCCAACACGTCGCTGCGCAGAATGGGCTTGGGCATATCGTCTCTGGGATCACGGGCAGGCTTCTCCAGTTCCCGCAGAATATCCGTCAGCGTAATCTCTCCGATCCCAAGCTCCTCCGCCAGACCTTTCTTGTCCCGAATGCGTTTTTCCAGGCTCGATACCCCCCCGCCGGTACGCGCCTCTGCTCCGCCCAGGCCGTCTCTCTCAGGTACATCATTTGCACTTTCAGAAGCCGGGCTTCCGGCGGATGCCATGGCTACGGCAAGGGCTCTGCCCATGGCAGTGCTGGTATTTCGCACCTGTATGCCTTTCTTCTGAGCCGCCCTTACCGTACCTGACACACCTGCCGTTTTATCTGTCAGATTGCCTTCTGACATAGATGTCTTTTTCGCGGAACCCGCTCCAGGTGCTGACTTTGCCGCTTTCTTCTGCATCGCACGTACATCCTCCATGGTCAGGCCCAGCTTCTCCAGAAGCTTCATGGCAGCGTCATAAGATTCCGGATGCACGCTGGTGGCATCCAGAGGGTTATCACCGTCCAGAATCCTCATAAAGCCTGCACACTGCTCAAATGCTTTGGGCCCCAGCTTGGCAACCTTTAAGAGCTGCTTACGATTTGTAAACCGGCCGTTATTCTCCCGGTAATCCACAATATTCTTCGCAATCGTCTTATTAATGCCGGATATGTATTCCAGCAGGGAAACGGAAGCTGTATTCAGATCCACACCCACCTTGTTTACACTGTCCTCCACCACGCCGTTCAGTGCTTCACCCAGCTTCTTCTGATTCATATCATGCTGATATTGACCGACGCCGATGGACTGGGGATCGATTTTGACCAGTTCAGCCAATGGATCCTGAAGCCTTCTGGCAATAGATGCCGCACTCCGCTGTCCCACGTCAAAATTGGGAAATTCCTCTGTGGCAAGCTTGCTGGCGGAATAGACACTGGCCCCTGCCTCGTTGACAATCACATACTGCACCGGTCTGTCCAGCTCCTTCAGCAAATCCACGATGACCTGCTCCGACTCTCTGGAGGCCGTACCGTTGCCCACGGAGATCAGATCCACATGATACTTCTTAATCAGCTTTTTCAGTTCCGTCTTGGCTTCTTCCACCTTATTCTGGGGCGCCGTGGGGTAAATGACCTTTGTATCCAGAACCTTCCCGGTGGGATCCACCACCGCAAGCTTACAGCCAGTACGAAAGGCAGGATCCCAGCCCAGGACCACCTTCCCGGCAATGGGGGGCTGCAGCAGGAGCTGCTCCAAATTTTTGCCAAATACGCTAATTGCGCCATCCTCAGCCTTTTCCGTCAGCGCATTGCGGATTTCTCTTTCAATAGCAGGTGCTATCAAACGTTCATAGCTGTCTGCCATCACCTCCTGCAGAACCGGCGAAGTATACGGATTATCCGATGTTATATTCTTCTTTTCCAGGTACCGCAAAATACGCTCTACGGGAGCATTCACCTTTACCGTCAGTATCTTTTCCGCTTCCCCGCGATTCAAGGCAAGAACCCTGTGGCCGGCTATCTTCTTCACCGGCTCTTCAAAATTGTAATAGGTCTCGTACACGCTCTGCGCCTTCTCATCCCTGGCCGTACTGGTGATAATCCCCTCGTCCATTGTAAGCTCTCTGATATAGCTTCTGTAGTCCGCATTGTCGGAAACGCTTTCCGCTATAATGTCCTTTGCCCCCTGCAAAGCCTCCTCCGGCGTTTTTACCTTTTTCTCATCCTCCACATCCTCCGCCGTAACATACTTTGCCGCTTCCTCTGTCAGAGGCGCCGCGGCCGACTGCGCCAGAATGTATTCCGCCAGCCCGTCCAGCCCCTTCTCCCTGGCCACACTGGCTCTGGTCTTCCTTTTGGGACGATAGGGGCGGTACAGATCGTCCACCACCACCAGCGTCTCGGCGGCCAATATCCTGGCCTTCAGCTCCTCCGTCAGCTTTCCCTGCTCTTCAATGCTGCCCAGTACCTGCTCCTTCTTTTCCTCGAGACTGCGCAGATACACAAGACGCTCATGGAGGTCACGCAGCTGCTCATCATTGAGCGAGCCGGTAACCTCCTTTCTGTACCGGGAAATGAAGGGGATGGTATTGCCCTCGTCAATCAGTTTGACTGCCGCCTCCACCTGCCATTTCTCCACCTTCAGCTCTTCTTTGATTTTCTGTATAATGTCCATAATTCCTCCCTTAATATATCCTGCGCATCCCATAGCTGCCATGTAGCATA
This sequence comes from uncultured Acetatifactor sp., assembly GCA_910577035.1. Taxonomy (GTDB): domain Bacteria; phylum Bacillota; class Clostridia; order Lachnospirales; family Lachnospiraceae; genus Acetatifactor. Next base: position 13,268 of record CAJTKW010000048.1, on the reverse strand, counting down.
TAGATGCTATGTGTCCTATAGATACTGTGTATCCTATAGATACTGCGTATCCTATAGATGCTGTGTATCCTATAGATGCTTCATATCCCATAGATACTGTGTATCCTACAGATACTTCGCGCCATTTGGATGCTTCGTATCATTTGTACATTTCGTAGCATTTGGCTTCGCAGTCATGTGCTATAGCCGGCCTCTTTCCTGTCCTGTACGGACTGGTATATATCGGCGGCAGTTCAGCCATAAGGCTGAACTGCGGTTTTACTTATGTACACATCTGGCAATTGCCCCCAGCAGCAGGCTGGCATTGATCGGCTTCGACAAGTGTCCGTCCATTCCTGCCATTTTTGTTTCCTTGACATCCGAATCCATAACGTTAGCGCTTAATGCGATGATAGGCACTGTCTCCGCATCGGGACGATCCAGCCGGCGAATTCGCCTCACTGCCTCCAGCCCATCCATTACAGGCATCATAATGTCCATCAGGATCACATCTATGGCATTGCATTCCGTCTGCCGGAAAACATGAATGGCTTCCTGCCCGTTAGCAGCGCAAAGCACTACTATGCCTTCGCCCTCCAGCAGGAACCTGGCAATCTCCATATTCAGTTCGTTATCCTCCACAAGCAATACATGCAGTCCGCTCAAATCCACATTTCCGAACTCGGTGTCTACCTTATCCCCGCACACCTTGAAGGGAATGGTGAAGGTAACCTTCGTCCCCTCTCCCGGCTCGCTTTCTACCGTAATCACGCCATTCATCTGATCCACAAGCCGCTTGACAATGGACATGCCAAGGCCTGTTCCCATATACTCCGTCCTCGCCTCATTGTGTTCCTGCTCAAACGGTTCAAATATGTTCCGGGCAAAATCAGGTGCCATACCGATTCCGGTGTCCTCCACCACGAATTCATAAGTAGCCATCTGCTCACTGCCGGATATTTCCCGGCCGCTCAGGATAATGGAACCATTAGGCTTATTATATTTGATGGCATTATCTAATATATGATCGAAAATCTGCAGGATATGTTTGGGGCTTCCTATGATATTCGGATGTGGAAAATCTCCCGGAATAAATGCGTAGGTAAGCCCTTCCTTTTCGGCCCTGTCCGCAATATTGACCAGCTCCTCCGTAAGAAACGACGGCAGGTTGATGGTCTCATCCATCAGCTCTATCTTACCGTTTTCCAGGTTGTTCATATCAAGAACGTCCTGCACGAGACTCATGAGGTTATCACAGGATATGGAAATCTTTTTCAGACATTCATCGATTTGTTTCGGATTGTTTTTACTCTTTTTTGCTATTTCCAGCATACCCACAATCCCATTGATGGGGGTCCGCAGATCATGGGACATGCGGGACAAAAACAGCCTCTTTGCCCGCCCGGCCTCCTCTGCTCTGGCCAGCGAGTCGGACAGCAGCTGGTTGGTCTCAAGCTCCTTTTTTTTCTCCTCATCCACAATGCGGAACGCCAGAATAATATGACCTGTTTCCAGCTTCATGGCACCGCCGTAAAATGCCTGAAATTGAACCCACTGGTACTGCCCTTCCACCTTTGCCCGGTAGGTAGCCTGGTAATTTCCGCCCCTTTCGCCGGGATTGGCAAAGAAATTCAGCTTGTTCAGTATTTCCGCAAAAGAATGGTCATACGGATTGATATACTCCTCCCCGTACTGCTGCAGCAGCTCATCCAGCTCCTCAATGGTGCCGCAGACCTGTTCATCCACATCATTCCGTTCACTTTTTATGACCCGGTAACGTCCCTGGTTCATATCTACATAAATAATGCGGTTATATCCTCTGGTGAGAGCGTTTAAAAGCTCACTCTCACGCCGCCTTGCGTCTTCCACCACCCTGACGGATGCGATGATGATGCGGCGGCCGTCCATTGATACGGATGCTTTCCTATAGGAATTAACCCATACATTTTTACCGTCCTTATTAACCATCCTGAACTCATGGCTGACCAGATCCCGGTTTTCCATGCTCTCGGTAAAATCCGCCTTGTCCTTATCAAAGATCAGGTTGATAAATTTCCCCTCAGATCTGTCCATCATTTCCTGATAATCGTAACCGATAGCCGTCAGTGCAAAACCCGAGATAAAATAGATGGGGTATCCCGGTTCATCATACACACCGACGATTCCCACGGCTCCGTTTTTATCCAAAAGCTCGATAATAGCATCCTGGTTCTGAGGCAGAAGCTGTCTTCCGTCACCACTGCTAAAATGTAATTCCTCGTAGTATTTCTGAGAATCGCTCATTACTGCTCTCTTTCCCCCCTGTTCTGACTGCTTATATGTATTTGCCGACCCATATTATTGTATCAAGAATTCCGGCATAAAACAAGTCTGGAGTTCTTACATCCGCTTACTTTTCCACTCCCTGAAGCTTCCAATATAACAGTATCCGGCAATGCCGAATGTGCCCCGCCTTACTTGACTGCCCTTCCTGTCCTGTAGTATAATATAGTAAATGCAGGGAAAAAACAAGCAGCGCGCAGCGAGGGGAGACTGATCTATGGGCTTTGACCGGAACGGGCAGGAACAACAGAACGGCGACAGCCGGAACGATTGGGAAAACGCCCGTGAGAACTGGGAAAAGTGGGAAAAAGAACAGGAAAAGAAGAACTGGGACAAATGGGACAGCAATGCCTCCCACAGCAGCTATTACAATCAGCCCACCCATCCCCCTTATGACCAGGGCTTTTCCATCGCTTCCATTGTGTGCGGCATCCTGTCCATTACTCTGGGCTGCTGTTCCCTTTCTCTGCCGCTGGGTGCCATGGGCATCCTCTTTGCCGTACTGTGCCGCAGAAAGAAAAGGCCCGGGAACAGCAACGGCAGCACAGGCTTATGTCTGAGTATTTTCGGATGTATCTACGGAACCGTGAACCTGGTATATCAGGTCTTCCGAAGCCTGCATGATCCGGTATTTATACAGCAGATGCAGCTGATCTATGAACAATTATATCGATAAGCAAGATTGTCAGGAGGTAGCTTTATGAATCTTTCAATCGGCACCGGCGACATTTACACGGGGCGAACAGGCGGAATGCAGAACGGATTTGCGACTGCTCCGGAGAAAGCCCGGGAAGAAGAACAGGAACAGAAACGAAAAGAACTTATGGGAATAAAGGACCCGGCGGAAAAGGATCCCATTGGGAAGAAGGATCCCATTGGGGAAAAGGATCCCATTGGGGAAAACAATCCCAATGAGGAATGCCAGACCTGCAAAAACCGGAAATATCAGGACGGTTCCGATGAGATGGTTTCCTTTAAGAGCGCTGCCCATATTTCACCGGAAAGCGCCGGGGCACGGGTGAGGGCCCACGAACAGGAGCACGTCTCCAATGCCTTTAAGAAAGCGGCAGAGGGAAACGGTAAGGTAATATCCGCCTCCGTATCCATCCACACCGCGGTCTGTCCGGAATGCGGCAGAACTTATGTATCCGGTGGTACTACAAATACCCAGATTAAGTATTATAACGAGGATAATCCTTATCAGAAGGGCTTAAAAACTGCAGATCAGGCAAAATACAGCGGAATGAATGCTGATTACGCAGTATAGGAAATCAGAATGGTTCAATTTGCAAAACGATATGAATTAAAGGACAAGGCAAAAGACACTCTAAGCGGAAACTACGGCACCCTGATCCTGGGAGGCTTCCTCTTTTCGCTCATCATTTTCCTTGTCCTTTTTCTGTTCGGCTTTGCTCTCTTTTTGTCCTTTCTGGCATCCCTTTATACCGGCGGTGCATATAGCATGGCCGCTCTCCGTATCTTTCAGTTCGGCTGTGTCATTGCCCATATCCTGTCAGGCTTTCTTGGCTTCGGCACTGCCTGCCTCTGTCTGAAGCTGGCCTGCGGACAACCCGCTTATTATACGGATGTGTTCTATGGCTTCCAGCGGCAGAACCTGCTTAAGACCCTGCTCCTCACCGCCATCCGTCTGGCCCTTGGCTATGTCTGCCGCCTGCCCTTTGACTATTTTAAAGCCGCCATTTCCGGCGCTCAGGATATTTCTTCCCTCTGGCCGGCCCTGCTTGCCTGCCTGGCCGGCTGCTGCATTTACATCCCCATAGCCCTGGCTCTGGATGTAACATACTTTCTTCTGCTGGACTTCCCGGACAGAAAGACCGCCGGAATTGTCAGCGACAGTTTCCGGCTGATGAAAGGCAGCCGCAGCCGCCTTTTCCTTCTGCAGCTCAGCTTCCTCCCGCTCCGGCTGCTTTGCCTTCTGACTTTCGGCGTGGGCGAGCTTTGGCTGGAGCCCTATATGCACATGACCTATGCCATGTTTTATCTGGATCTGATTAACCCGAAAAGGACGCAGACTCCTTCGTGTTGATCCACTTTAAGTATCCGTTGATAAAGGGATCCAGCGCTCCGTCCAGCACGGCGTCGGCATTTCCCGTCTCCACATCCGTCCGCAGGTCCTTCACCAGCTTATAAGGCTGCAGCACGTAAGAACGAATCTGGTTGCCCCAGGCAATATCCTTCACTTCGCCGCGAATATCGGAAAGCTTTTCCACATTGGCTTCCTGCTTTAACAGATACAGCTTTGCCCGCAGCATCTGCATGGCCTTATCCTTATTCTGGAACTGGCTGCGCTCATTCTGGCACTGCACCACTGTTCCCGTAGGGATATGGGTAATGCGGATGGCAGACGACGTCTTGTTAATGTGCTGTCCGCCTGCACCGCTGCTTCGGTAGGTATCGATACGCAGGTCCTTCTCGTCGATCTCCACATCCACATCCTCCTCTATGTCCGGCATCACGTCCAGGGATACGAAGGATGTCTGGCGCTTTCCCTGGGCATTGAAGGGAGATATGCGGACCAGCCTGTGCACTCCCTTTTCCGACTTTAAATACCCGTAGGCGTTGACACCGTTGATCTGAAATGTCACCGACTTGATACCGGCCTCATCCCCGTCAAGAAAATCCAGTACTTCCACACCAAAGCCCTTGCGTTCCGCCCACCGGGTATACATACGGTAAAGCATGCTGCACCAGTCACAGCTCTCAGTACCGCCTGCCCCTGCATTCAGCTTCAGAATCGCGTTATCCTTGTCGTATTCCCCTGACAGAAGGGTCCCCACACGAAGCTCGTCAAATTTTATTTTAAATTCCTCCAGCTCCTGACGGATCTCCGCCGCCATGGAATCGTCATTCTCCTCATATCCCATTTCAATCAGCGTCAGAATATCCTCATACTGATGAAACAGTCCGCCGCACTCTTCCACGGTACCCTTAAGATTCTTCAGCTCCTTCATTTTGGCATTGGATTTGTCAGGATCATCCCAGAACCCCGGAGCCTCCATTTCCAATTCCAGCTCTTCAATTCTCTTTGTTTTACTATCCAAATCCAGAGAATCCCGCACCTCGTTTAAAGGTGTCTCATAAGTCAGAATTTCGGTTTTCATCTGGTCAAGCTCTACCACATTCGCCACCTGCTTTCTCTATTTGCCTGAACTTTACTACACGCTCCCAGAATCGGGAAGAATTTGCGCTGCGAAGCACCAAAAACCCCTGCAAATCCGTGCGCATCCGCCGGAGGCTCTGAGAAAGCGATGATTTCATCAGCGCTTCCTCAGAACTTCTTCTCACACTATACCCTGCGTCCGCAGCACTGCTTATACTTTTTGCCGCTGCCACAGGGACAGGGATCATTGGGATATATTTTTGCATTTCCGCGCTTTACAGGAGCCTTTGCCACACTGTCGTCCTTGTTGGTGCCGGTCACCTTAGCCACCTGCTCCCGCTCCACCTTCTGCTCCACCCTGATGTGGAACAGCAGGCGAACCGTCTCTTCCTTGATGTTCTGTATCATCTCATCAAACATCTGGTAACCGCTGGATTTATACTCCACCAGAGGATCACGCTGTCCGTATGCCTGCAGCCCGATCCCCTGCCTGAGCTGCTCCATGTCGTCAATATGATCCATCCACTTCCGGTCAATCACCTTTAACAGGATGACTCTCTCCAGCTCACGAATTGCCTCGGCATCCGGGAACTCTGCCTCCTTGCTCTCATAGAGCTTCACGGCCTCTTCCTTCAGCTGCTGCTTGAGGCTGTTCTTTTTGGGGGTTTGTACCCTCTCCGCCGTGACGGGCCGCAGAGGAATCGTAGGAATCAACAGGGTATTCAGCTCGTTGAAATTCCACTCATCCACCTCCGCGTCATCATTAATGCTTATATCCACACAGTTCTCCGCAATATCCGTAATCATCTTGTAGATGAAATCTCTCATGCTCTCGCCGTTTAACACCCGACGACGCTCCTCATAGATGATCTCTCTCTGCTCACTCATAACCCGGTCATACTCCAGGAGGTTTTTGCGGATGCCGAAATTATTGTTCTCTATTTTTTTCTGGGCGGATTCAATGGCATTGGTCAGCGCCTTATGCTCGATCTCCTGGCCTTCCGGGACACCCAGAGTATTAAAGATGCTTATCAGGCGCTCGGAGCCGAAGAGCCTCATCAGGTCGTCCTGCAGGGAAATGTAGAACTTGGATTCGCCGGGATCTCCCTGACGTCCGGAACGTCCCCGCAGCTGGTTATCAATACGCCTGGACTCGTGGCGTTCCGTGCCGATGATTTTCAGGCCTCCTGCGGCTCTGGCCTCCTCGTCAAGCTTAATATCCGTACCACGGCCCGCCATGTTGGTGGCGATGGTCACTGCCCCGTGTATCCCGGCATCCGCCACGATCTCCGCCTCCATTTCATGGAATTTTGCGTTCAGGACCTTGTGCCGGATTCCTCTCTTCTGCAGGAGACGGCTCAGCTCTTCACTGGCTTCAATGGTGATCGTACCCACCAGCACAGGCTGTCCCTTCGCATGGGCCTCTTCCACCGCATCCACAATGGCCTTCAGCTTTTCCCCCCTGGTCTTGTACACGGCATCCTGCATATCGTTACGAACCACGGGACGGTTGGTGGGGATTTCCACCACATCCATCCCGTAGATCTCACGGAACTCCTTTTCCTCGGTAAGAGCCGTACCGGTCATACCGCACTTTTTATCAAAGAGATTGAAGAAATTCTGGAAGGTAATGGTGGCAAGAGTCTTGCTCTCCCGCTTCACCTTCACATGCTCCTTGGCCTCGATGGCCTGATGCAGGCCGTCGGAATAACGCCGCCCCGGCATGATACGTCCGGTAAATTCATCCACGATCAGCACCTGATCCTCCTTCACCACATAGTCCTGGTCCCGGAACATCAGATTGTGAGCCCGCAGCGCCAGAATAATATTGTGCTGAATATCCAGATTTTCGGGATCCGCATAGTTTTCAATGTGGAAGAAATCCTCCACCTTCTTTACGCCGGCCTCCGTCAGGTTGATGACCTTGTCCTTCTCATTGACGATAAAGTCCCCAGTCTCCTCCTGCACGACGCCCATGATGGCATCCATTTTGGTCAGCTGCGCAATATCCTCGCCCCGCTTCATGCGGCGGGCAAGCAGGTCGCACATTTCGTACAGGGCCGTGGACTTCCCGCTCTGTCCCGATATAATCAGGGGCGTCCTGGCCTCGTCGATCAGCACCGAGTCCACCTCGTCAATAATGCAGAAATGAAGATCCCTTAAGACCAGCTGTTCCTTGTAGATCACCTGGTTGTCCCGCAGGTAATCAAAGCCCAGCTCGTTGTTGGTCACATAGGTAATATCACAGCGGTAAGCCTTCTGACGCTCCTCACTGTTCATACTGTTTAAGACAACACCCACGGACAATCCCAGAAATTCATGAATCTGGCCCATCCATTCGGCATCACGCTTTGCCAGATAATCGTTGACCGTCACCACATGGACGCCCTTGCCTTCCAGGGCATTTAAGTATGCGGGAGCCGTAGCCACCAGGGTCTTTCCTTCACCGGTACGCATCTCCGCGATCCGTCCCTGGTGCATAATGATACCGCCGATCATCTGCACCCTGTAGTGCTCCATATTCAATACACGCTTTGCGGCCTCCCGCACCGTTGCAAACGCTTCCGGAAGCAGGTCGTCCAAGGTCTCACCGTCCGCCAGCCGCTTTTTGTATTCGCCCGTCTTCGCCTTCAGCTCCTCGTCGGACAGCGCCTGCATGGCAGGACGCAGCTCGTCGATCTTATCTGCCAGAGGCAGAATCCTCTTTATTTCCCTCTCGCTGTGTGTTCCAAATATCTTATCTATTATTTTCACGTGATTTCCACACCTTTCCGCCACCTTCCTAAAGGTAACCACGATATATTGTAACAGAAAATGCGTGCAGATTCAACAGTAAGCTTTCTCCCAGGTATAAACATTTTATGAATACGTGCCGTTCAGACACCCCGGCCTCTCACAAAAACTTACACAATCCCTCCATCCTGTGTTATACTATCAATATCATTTTACCGGGCAGACGGCCCGGAAAGGAGCTTCTATGAATAAAATATTTCCCGAGAAAACCCTTCACCTGTACGTAAACATGCCCGGGCACGTTCCCTGCTTCCCCACGGTAACCGCCGCACTGGCAAATATCGAACAGGAAGATGACAAAGGGGGAAAGAAAGAAAAAGAACAGGAAAAGGCCTGCCCTGCTCCTGTTTCGGATCTTACCCCCGCCGTCCTTCATATCGGTCCCGGCGTCTACCGGGAAAAGCTTGTGATCAGCCGTCCAAACCTGACCTTCCAGGGAGAAGGCAGTGACCGGCAGGACACCGTGCTCTGCTGGGGGGACGCCGCTCTTGACGAAATGCCTGAGGGAGACAGACGCGGAACCTTCCGCACCGCCTCCGTGCGGATCGACACCCATGACTTTACCGCAAGGCATCTCACATTTCAGAATGATGCCGGGTATGGCTGCAACGTAGGACAGGCCCTCGCCCTGTATGTGGACGGGGACCGGATCTATTTTGAAGACTGCTGCCTGCTGGGCAGCCAGGACACCCTCTTTACCGCGCCTTTGCCATTAAAAGAGGCCATACCAGGCGGCTTCAAGGGCCCCGGGGCAGGCAAGCCCCGGATTCAGGGCCGGCACTGCTTCCGCAGCTGCCTGATTCAGGGAGATGTGGACTTCATTTTCGGAGGAGGCACCGCCTGGTTTGAATCCTGTGTCCTGTACTCCAAAATGCCTGAAAACAGGCAGCAAAAAGACCACCGGAAGGGTGACTCTGCCGGCGGTTCTTCAATCTGCGGCTATATCACTGCCGCTTCCACACCAAAGGAGCAGCCCTTCGGCTATGTATTTCAGCGCTGCAGGCTGGACAGCGACTGCCCGCCTGGCACCGTCATGCTGGGGCGGCCCTGGCGGGAATGGGCCAAAACCGTATTCCTGAACTGCGAGCTGGGCCCCCATATCCACCCTGCGGGCTGGGCAGACTGGGACAAGCCCCACGGACATTTCTTTTATGGGGAATACCACTCTGCCGGTCCCGGTGCCAGCCCGGACACCCGGGCAGCCTTCTCCCGTCAGCTGACGGACGCGGAGGCCGCCGAATACACCCTGGAAAAGGTGCTGGCAGGCTGGACTCCCCGGTCAAACAGCCCCCGGCAGGAATGAAATCGGGCGGCCGGCTTACCAGATCTGCTTTTCGTAGCCGCTTTTCTCATGCTCTTCGTACTGCAGCGGCTCCGGAGCGTCCTGTGATTCTTCGGCCTGCTGCGGCTCCTTCGCCCCTTCGGCGTCTCCGGATACGGCATTCTCTGCACTGCCGATGCTGTTCTCCATATCGTCGATTTCCTTTTTGACGGACTGGATCTTGTTATCCTGGGCAATGGCCCGCAGGATCAGATTCAGATCCTCGGGGGAAAACATGCCCGCGGCCTTGGACAACTGGCCGATATTTTCCCGGTTTACCATTAAGTGTCCGCCGTCGGACAGGGTCACCGTAATGACCTTGCTCTTGTCAGACATATCGCCCAGGCAGATGCTGTTGGTTCTCTCGTCACAGACAAAGACCACGCCGTTATATTCGATGACACCGTCCTTTGCCAGATGTCCGTAAGGAACCTTGGGGGCAGTGCGCATCCCGCTGATGGGATTTGCCTTTCCTGCCGTAGCCGCTTCATAGATTCTGGACGCCTCGGAGCGCCGCTTCCCTTCTGTGGCTTCCTCTGCCTCCGTTTCCCCGGAACCGCCGCCCGTTTTCCTGTCACCGCTTTCCTCCGCTGCCTGTACCCTGCTGTTAATCACGGTCCATATGCTGTTTGCTGCCTGGGCGGCGTCCGTCTGCTCCGTCCCTGTATAACGCCTGTTTTTTGTTACGGAAACCTGACGGCTTCCTGCGGAATCCATTCCTGTATCGTAAATTCCAAGCCTCACCCTTCCGCTCCTTTCGCCTGCCGCATTTTCTGCGGCTTCTTATATTTTTTCGGCTTCTTTAACCGAAAAAATTATACTTGCTGAAATAAGAATTACCGATGTCCCCGCTGGCATTATACCTGCTGGACGCAGTCCGCGCATTTGCCGCCGCGCTGTCCGAGACCCTGGGAGCCACTACTCCAAGCCGCCTCATGAAGCCGGAGCCGCTCCCCAGCACCGCCTTTATTTTCCCGGCATCCGCCGAACCGAATTTGGACCGGTTCAGGCTTAAGGTTCCGTCGCTGCCATAGCTGATCCCAATCTCCCGCATGGCATCCAGATTATCCGTTGCCGCCTGTTTTAAGGTCTGCCTGTAGAAATTGTTCAGCGAGCCGTCGCACTGATACAGGCTTTTCAGCGTATCGTTGTAGCTGGCCAGCAGGCTTTCCGCCTCGGAGACAGCCAGCTCACCCTTGTCGGCTTTTTCTCCCACGGAGCCCGTACGGCTTTCCAGAGAGTCCGCCGCCTTTCCCAGCCGCTCATACCCCGCTTTCTGGTATCTTGCACCTGCAACGCTGGCTATGCTGTTGTTCCTGCCGCTCTTATTCTGCAACGAATTAAGCCGGGAGCTGCCCCCGGTTCTGTTGGATTTCACATAGCTGAGCAGGGATTTCCTGCCGGAAAGCAAACCTCCTCCGTGCATATTTATCATTCCTTTTGTGACTCTCATATTGATCCCTCCTGCCTTCTTGTGGTTCGTTCCGCCAGCCTGCCGGCCCTGTTTGCGGCAAGTCTGTCCGCCAGGCTTCCCCCTCTTGCCCTCTGCCAATGAGTCCGGGCCGTACCGGACTCCTGCAGAAACCGCTCTTTTCCCTGCGCCTTCCGACTGTCAGACACGGAAGCGCTGCTCCTTGCAGACGTCCCCTTCCCGCCGGCCTCCCCGGTACTGCCGCCAAGGACCTGAAGCCCAACCTTTCGCAGCATCTCCAGCATCTCCTTATGATACGACGGATCCTTCTCCATATCGGTTATGGTCTTTTCCAGCCTTTCCCCCGCCGCCTTCTGCAGGGCATCGGAAAATTTGGCATAGGAAGCCGCCGGATACAGCGACGCGGCCTGCCCCGGGAAATTGTCATACAGCCCGTTCAGGCCATATAGACTGCTCAGGCCGCCTGCCCCATATAAATAATTCGAACCATACAAACCGCCCAAACCGTATAACATCGATAAATCCACCTGAAATCACCCCTTTCTGTACAGAAGATCGGCAGGCAGAGGGCGTCACTGTTGCTTTCCGTCATCAAACCCCTTCGAAATGTTACAAACCCTTCTCACCGGTTTCATTTTTCAGCATCACGGTCAAGGTAAAGATACTTCCCTCCGCTTCCCAGTCCACGCCCCCATGATATTTCATGGCCGTAGACTTAATACTCTGCAGGCCGATGCCATGCAGGCTGCCCTCCTGCTTCCCGGTTGCCGGGAATTCCTGCCCCGGAGGGCAATTCAGCCTCCCGTCAAAGCTGTTGGCAATCTCCAGGAAGAAGCAGGCACCCCGCATCATCGTACTCACCCGGATCCATGGGCCTTCCGGATTTCGAAAAGCTTCCCCCGGCATCTCTGCCCCGCTGCCCCATCCCTCATCGTTTCCCCCGCCGGCTGCGCTTTCATACGGCTCCGTATCGTTTCCTGATACTGTAAGCCCTTCGCAGGCTTCTATGGCATTGTCCAGCCCGTTTCCCAGAATCAGGCTCAGATCCATGGGACGAATCTTCAAATCCGGCGGAACCAGCAGCTCCTCCGCCTGAAACAGGATCCCCGGTACTCTTTCCTGCATCTCATGAAGCTTGATTCCCAGCAGGGTATCCAGCACGGCGCTGCCTGTCCTGTACGGGAAATCCAGCTCCGTCAATTTATTGTTCATCTGTGCCAGATAAGCCTGCAGCTCCTCCCGGCCCCCGGAATGTCCTGCCAGTTCCGCCACCACTGCCAGCTGATTCTTCATATCATGCCTCATGGCCCTCACTCCGGCATATACCCGTTCCGTTTCCTTCAGGTGCACTTCCATGCTCTCCATCTGCCGTTGCAAAACAGCGCTTCTGTTCTTCTCCTCATGCAGATCCCTGAGCTCGCAGAAAAACCTTGTACTGTAAAGAACGGAGCACAGACATAAAATGAGCAGAAGCGGCACCAATCCCATCAACAGAGGATACCTGTCATACAGAAAGCTGGGGATATTCCCTTCCATCGTCACCAGAATAATCCTCAGCAGCGCGCAAAACACCGTTGCCGTGCCTCCCGGCAGCAGAAGGAATCTGAGCTCTGCCCCGTCAAATGCCCGGATTCTGCCCCGAAAGGCCCTGTTCACACGCCCCAGCGTCCAGCCCATACAGGCCATAAACGCCGCATTCATGACAATCTGCATCAGGCCGGCATGGATCCAGACCAGCTGCATATATCTATTCACATCAAAGGGCCGCCCCTCCTCCACCATGCGGCAGCCCCAATCATACAGCCAGTTTTCCAGGGGAGTGAGGGCATGGGCCATAAAGCGGCTGATTTCACTGACTGCGGTAAAGGTTACAAACGAAAAAAGCAGTGCTCCCCGCCTGCCTTCGTAGAAAATGCGCAGAAATACAAACAGCACTCCATAGAGGGCAGCGGTCCGCAGAAGCATATCTGCCGTATTATAATTTGTGACCGGGAACAGGCCGAACAGCCACTTCTCCGCGAACCAGAAGCACCACATGGGCCAGCCGTTCCGCCAGACCCCTTTCCGGCCTTCCGCAGGTGCTGCTGCCCCGGCTCCGCCATCCTGCTGCCAAAAGGGCTTTCTCAGCGTCAGAAAGCTCCCGCAGAACCTGCTAAGACACCCGCTCCAAAAGGAATAGACGATCACGTCCATCACTATCAGCAGTACGTCATACACGGACAATTCCTCCTTCTTTTAAGAAACGTAGGCATTTGTTAAATGCCAAAACCCGTTGATTTTACTGGGTTTTCTTACCTCTT
>CAJTKW010000047.1 GCA_910577035.1 uncultured Acetatifactor sp. | reverse complement strand
CCTGCAAACCGCCCTGTTTCCAGGCTGTGACGAGTCTATCGCCCGTGAAGCAGTGGAAACAGCTGCGAAAAATCCGGTATTTCAGATCGACCCCAAAACCTGCCGGTACGCACAGAGCTATGAGGGTACGCAGGTTCTGATGGAGGGGGACTGCCTGGGCTTCGCCGCGCTGGCGAGGGCGCTGGCCGACCTCTCCGAGAATCCTGTGATGCTGCTGTACATCTACGACGGGGACTTTTGGGGCTATGACTTCTACGGCGGTAAGGAAGAGGACCATTTCAGAACCCGTCCGGACGCCTTCGGCCCTGTCAGCCCGCGCGAAAAACAGCGCCTCTCCGGCAATCCGGCGGCGCTGGCGGGGTGGCTCCCTACCTGGGATACGGCGATGATGGGGCGCTATCTTGTCCACTGGTCTGACCTGGATGAAGATGCGATGGAGGAGACCGCCTGCCCCGACGACCAGTTCCCCTATGGCGACTGCTGGCAGATGACGGACTTCATGGCCCGTTTGGGCTTCCCCTGGGCCTTTGATCAGCCGGTGGAGGGAGCTCCGCCGCTGAAGAGGGAGTTTCCCGCATTGAAGGAGATTCTGAAGGGAGACCTTCCGCCAGCGGCCCCGGAGGAGTTATGGAGGAATTTTCCGTTGCTGGAGCAGGTTCCCACTGCTTTCTCCCATGGGTACATCCGGCGTTTGCTGGAGGAGGACGGCGTAAGGGAGTTCGGCTTCCCGGAGAAGACGCCACCGGAGATCGTGGAGGAGGTCCAGCAGCACCGGTGGACGGTGAATTTTCCGGAAATGAATCCGCTCTGCCAGCGGCTGTCGGTGCTGGCGGCCTTCTGCGCCTTCTGGCAGGAAAACGGCAGAGGAGCCCTTCTGATGGAATATGTGCCGGGAGAGAGCCTGGACGCGGCCCTGCGCCGGGAAGGGGCATTTTCCGACAGGAAGGCGGCGGGGATCGGCTGCCTGTTGGCGGAAGGGCTCTCGCATCTGCATGAGAGGAGGCTGCCGCTGGTGTTCCGGGACGTAAAGCCCTCAAATGTGATGCTGACGCCGGAAGGCGGGGTGAGGCTTTTGGATTTCGGCTGTGTCTGCCCTGCGGGGAGGAATGTTGACAGGGCGGGGACACCGGAGTTTGGCGCACCGGAGCAGTTTGCCCGGGATGGCCTGCAGACCGCCGCGGCCGATATATACGGCCTGGGGAGGACGCTGCAGGAGCTGACGGGGGGAAGGCCGGGAGGCCTGCTGAAGCGGATTGCGGACAGGTGTACCAGACAGGATCCCCGGGAGCGTTTTTCAAATATGCGGGAGCTGGCGGAGATGCTGAAGCTGTGCGCAGAAGGCGGCACGGGGAGGATGAGCGGCAGACAGAGGGCGGCGCTGAAGGGAGAAATCCGGGTGCTGCAGGATGTACATGTTTGGTGAAAATTTGTGTGAAACCTCTTGAGTTTTCGGGGGCATTCTAGTATACTTTACCTTAAGGATGTCCGCCCGGTATTCGGGCGGCTCAGAACATGAAAAAGGAAAAGGAGATATGAAGTATGCGTTTTTTCATTGATACCGCAAAGGTTGAGGACATTAAGAAAGCAAATGACATGGGTGTGATCTGCGGCGTGACCACCAACCCTTCCCTGATTGCCAAGGAAGGCAGAGTATTTGAAGAGGTGATCGCGGAGATTGCTTCCATCGTTGACGGGCCTATCAGCGGCGAGGTCAAGGCTACTACGGTAGACGCTGAGGGCATGATTAAAGAAGGGCGTGAGATTGCAAAGATTCATCCCAATATGGTAGTGAAGATTCCCATGACCGTGGAAGGCTTAAAGGCCTGCAAGGCTCTTACCGCAGAGGGTGTCAAGACCAATGTGACCCTGGTCTTCAGTGCCAACCAGGCTCTGCTTGCAGCACGGGCCGGCGCTACCTATGTATCTCCTTTCCTGGGACGTCTGGATGACATCAGCCAGAGGGGCGTTGACCTGATCCGGGAGATCGCGGAGATCTTTGATGTGGCGGGGATTGAGACGCAGATCATTGCAGCCAGTGTCAGGAATCCCATCCATGTGACGGACTGTGCCCTGGCAGGAGCGGACATTGCCACGGTACCCTATGGCGTGATCGAGCAGATGGTGAAGCATCCTCTGACGGATGCGGGAATTGCCAAGTTCCAGGCGGATTATAAGGCAGTGTTTGGCGAATAAGGACAGGAAGATCTGACAAAGGAACAGCCGGGGTATCAGCCCCGGCTGTTTTGCGCAGTAAAGCTTACTTCATCTGCTCTTCCTGCTTCTTAATCATACGACGAACCATCTCACCGCCGATAGAACCGGCCTCGCGGGAAGTCAGGTCTCCGTTGTAGCCTTCCTTCAGGTTCACGCCAAGCTCGGATGCAACCTCAGTCTTGAAACGATCCATTGCTGCCTTTGCTTCAGGCACCTCTACTCTATTGGTTTTGTTGCTGGACATTCTTTTTCACCTCCATATCAGTGTATTTTTTGTGTTTTCTCTATCTTCAAGATAAGTGCTGCCTGCACTTATCCTGAAGCTATTGTTCAAGGCAAGTGTCTGCCGCGACTTATCTTGATGTTAGTATGACCCTGGAAAATGAAATTATGATGGAAAATTTTGCAACATGCTGTATTTGACTTTTTGAAAGGCTGTATTATAATGTTTCCTGAAAACAGGGAAAGAATCCACAGAAAGGACAGGATAGTATGAACAGGGATTTAACAGAGGGAAAGGCGGAGCCGGTCTTATGGAAATTCTGCCTTCCGCTTTTCGGAAGCGTTATCTTTCAGCAGTTGTATAATATTGCGGATTCTCTGGTGGCGGGCAGGTTTATCGGTGAAAACGCGCTGGCTGCCGTGGGAAACAGTTATGAGGTTACGTTGATTTTTATAGCATTTTCTTTTGGCTGTAATATCGGCTGTTCCGTGGTGGTCTCCCAGTTGTTTGGGGCCAGGGACTATGGCAGGATGAAGACGGCGGTGTCCACGGCCTGCATTTTCAGTGCGGTGCTATGCGCTGTTTTAATGCTGGCGGGCATTCCGGGATGCGGCCCGCTGCTGCGGCTGATCCATACCCCGGAGGAGCTGCTGGCGGATTCCCGGCTCTATCTTGCCATTTATGTGTGGGGGCTGCCGTTTGTACTTTTTTACAATATTGCCACAGGCATCTTTTCCGCATTGGGAGACTCCAGGACACCCTTCTGCTTCCTGGCAGCCTCGTCCGTCTCGAATATTGCCGTGGACATATTGTTTGTAAAGGCTTTTCATATGGGCGTGGCAGGCGTGGCCTGGGCTACCTTTCTCTGCCAGGGAGTGAGCTGTGCACTGGCGGTGATTACCGTATGGAAGAGGCTGAAAAGGATAGAAGTGAAGGAGAAGCCTTCCCTGATGGACCTTGGCATCCTAAAAAAGATTGTGATTATAGCCGTTCCCAGCATCTTCCAGCAGAGCTTTATTTCCGTAGGAAACATTATGATCCAGAGTGTAATCAACGGCTTCGGGGCTTCCGTCATGGCCGGATATTCCGCTGCTGTTAAGCTCAATAACATGGTGATTACCTCGTTTACCACCATAGGCAACGGAATTTCAAATTATTCCGCCCAGAATCTGGGAGCCAGGAAGTATGAGCGGATCGGCCAGGGCTTTCGTGCGGGGCTGAAGATGGTATGGTGCCTGTGTCTGCCATTCTGTGTCCTTTACATATTCCTGGGCAAATACCTGCTGCTCCTGTTTCTGGAACAGGGATCGGTGGATGCGCTGCTGGCAGGCAGACAGTTTTTATGGATTTTGTCCCCTTTTTATTTTATAGTGTCGGCCAAGCTGGTGGCGGACGGCATTCTGCGGGGCACCAGTGCCATGGGGCAGTTTATGACTGCCACCTTTACAGACCTGATCCTTCGGGTGGTTCTGGCCCATGTTCTGTCAGGCTATACGGGCTCGGCACTGGGAATATGGTGTGCATGGCCTGTAGGCTGGACGGTGGCCATGGTGATTTCGGTGGTATTTTATCGCAGGAAGGTCCGGGCCCTGGGAAAACAGTAGCGGTAAAATGCTGGTAAAATAAAACATTTCATTTGTGTTCCTGTTGATTTCATGTTATAATATTAAAATGACTGCGACTGTGTCCGTATAGTGCAATGGCTAATGGGGGAGCAGATAAAATAAGGAGGAAGTGTAGTAATGAGTTTACAGGTAGAAAAATTAGAAAACAACATGGCGAAGCTGACCATAGAGGTTCCCGCCGAGGAGTTGGAGAAGGCGATTGAAAAGGCTTATCAGAAGAGCAGGAATAAAATCAGTCTCCCCGGATTCCGCAAGGGCAAAGCGCCCCGCAGGATGATCGAGCAGATGTACGGCAAAGAGGTTTTCTATGAGGATGCCGCGAATATCCTGATTCCCGACGCTTACGAGAAGGAGCTGGAGGAGTGTACGGAGGAGATCGTATCCTCACCGAAGATCGACGTGGTGCAGTTGGAGGCGGGAAAGCCTTTTATCTTTACGGCTGAGGTAGCGCTGAAGCCGGAGGTGGCCCTGGGGAAATATAAGGGGGTCAAGGTGGCAAAGGCCGATACTGCCGTTACCGAAGAAGAGGTGAATGCGGAGATCGACAGGGAGCGTGAGAAGAATTCCAGAACCGTTGAGGTGACTGACAGGGCCGTACAGAAGGGTGATGTGGCAACCATTGACTTTGAAGGCTTCATAGACGGTGTGGCTTTCGAGGGCGGCAAGGGTAAGGAGTATCCTCTTACCATCGGTTCCGGTGCGTTTATTCCCGGTTTTGAGGATGCCCTGATCGGCGCCGAGACGGGTAAGGAGACGGAGGTGAATGTCACTTTCCCCGAGGATTACCAGGCGGCAGAGCTTGCAGGCAAGGCAGCCGTATTTAAATGTACGGTGACCAGGCTTCAGGAGAAGCTGCTTCCCGAGCTGGATGAGGATTTTGTGGAAGAGGTTTCCGAGGAGAGCGATACCGTCGAAGAATATAAGGAAGAAATAAAGAAAAAGCTGTCTGACAGAAAGGAAGCAGACGCAAAGACCGCGAAGGAGGATGCCGTCATCGATGCCGTTATCGCGGATGCAAAGATGGATATTCCCGATGCCATGGTAGATACCCAGCAGAGACAGATGGTGGAGGATTATGCAGGCCGGCTGCAGTCCCAGGGCATTTCCATGGAGCAGTATATGCAGTTTACCGGCATGACGGTTCCGATGCTGATGGAGCAGGTGAAGCCCCAGGCGCTGAAGCGTATTCAGGCCAGACTGGTGCTGGAGGCGGTAGTGGCTGCCGAGAAGATCGAGGCTTCCGAGGAGGAATTCGAGGAAGAGGTAAAGACCATGGCGGAAGCATACAGAAAGGACGCCGACGAAGTCAGGGAGCTTTTGGGTGAGAAGGGCAGGAAGCAGGTCCTGGAGGACATCTGTGTCAGGAAGGCAGTGGATTTCCTGGTAGAGAATGCCAAGGAGGACAAGCCTGCCGCTAAGAAGGGCACGGCAAAGAAGACCACCAGGAAGGCAAAGGAAGAGGCTGCCGAAGAGGAGCAGGCGGCAGACAGCCTTGCGGAGAATACCGAAGGAGAAGCTTAAAGTACCAGAGCACAGGGAACGGTTTGTACTCCGGATGGCGGGGACAGCCGTTCCCTGTGGCGGCTGGTGCTTAAGTTTTTATTAATTCCCCGATATTCATTGAAATACGGGAAAAGTTAAGATATAATAACGTTATTTAATAACAGACAAAATGGAGGACATGAATATGAGTTTGGTGCCTTATGTCATTGAGCAGACCAGTAAGGGTGAAAGGTCTTATGATATTTATTCCAGACTTTTGAAGGACAGGATCATATTTCTTGGCGAGGAGGTAAACGATACTTCCGCAAGCATTGTGGTGGCACAGCTTTTGTTCCTGGAAGCAGAGGATCCCGAGAAGGATATTCACCTGTATATTAACAGCCCCGGCGGCGTTATCACTGCCGGTATGGCGATATACGATACCATGAATTATATTAAGTGTGACGTTTCCACCGTTTGCATCGGCATGGCTGCCAGCATGGGATCCTTCCTGCTGGCCGGAGGGGCAAAGGGCAAGCGGTTTGCCCTGCCCAACGCGGAAATTATGATTCACCAGCCGGCAGGCGGTACCCAGGGACAGGCGACGGAAATCGACATTGCGGCAAAGCATATACTGAAGACCAGGGAGAAGCTGAACCATATTCTTGCGGAGAAGACGGGTAAGGATTATGAGACGATCTGCGCCGATACCGAGCGTGACAACTGGATGAGTGCGGAGGACGCAAAGGACTACGGATTGATTGATATGGTAATCACTTCCCATGAGACAAAATAAATTTTAGGAGTAAAAAAATGGCATCCAAAATGACCGGAAACGATATAAGATGTTCCTTTTGCAATAAGACCCAGGGACAGGTCCGCAAGCTGATTGCGGGTCCTGCCGGGGTATATATCTGCGACGAGTGTATTGACATCTGTGCGGATATACTGGAGGAGGAACTGGAAGACGACGAAATACAGGAGACCGCTCATTCGGAAATCAATTTGCTCAAGCCGATCCAGATCAAGGATTTTCTGGATGAATATGTGGTCGGCCAGGATGAGGCAAAGAAGGTATTATCCGTGGCGGTTTACAACCATTACAAGCGCGTGACGGCACCCAAGGATCTGGATGATGTGGAGCTCCAGAAGAGCAATATAATTATGGTGGGACCTACGGGATCCGGTAAGACCTATCTGGCCCAGACATTGGCAAAGATCATTAATGTGCCGTTTGCCATTGCGGACGCTACTACGCTGACGGAAGCCGGTTATGTGGGTGAGGATGTGGAAAACATCCTGCTTAAGCTTATTCAGGCGGCAGACTATGATGTGGAGCGGGCTCAGTACGGAATTATTTACATTGACGAAATAGACAAGATCACCAAGAAGGGTGAGAATGTTTCGATTACCAGGGACGTGTCCGGTGAGGGCGTTCAACAGGCGCTGTTAAAGATTGTGGAAGGAACGGTAGCCAACGTCCCCCCCCAGGGAGGCAGAAAGCATCCCCACCAGGAATTGATTTCCATTGACACTTCCAATATTCTCTTTATCTGCGGAGGGGCTTTTGACGGGCTGGAAAAGATCGTGGAAGCCAGGCTGGACCGCAAGGCCATCGGGTTTAATACGGAGGTGACACAGAAGACCTCAAAGGAGCTGGGAGAGCTGCTGCAGGAAGTAACGCCCCAGGACCTGGTGAAATTCGGACTGATTCCCGAATTTGTGGGCCGTGTGCCTATCTGTGTGGCGCTCCAGGGCCTGGATAAGGAAGCGCTCATCCGCATTCTCAAGGAGCCCAAGAACGCGTTGATTAAGCAGTATAAGAAGCTTTTTGATATGGATGACGTGGAGCTGACCTTTGAGGAGGATGCCGTGTCGGCCATTGCCGAGAAGGCTTTCGAGAGGAAGACGGGGGCCAGGGGGCTTCGTTCCATTATGGAGGATGTGCTGATGGATACCATGTACACGATCCCCTCCGACGTCTCCATTGAGGAATGTATCATTACCAAGCCTGTGGTGGAAAACGAGAGCGATCCGGTGGTGATCCACAGGGGCGAGGAAAGAAAACGACTGGGTGAAGCCATCTAGTGAAAGGATAACTTCGGTATGGTCATTAAAAAGGTGAGTCTGGAAACGGTGTGCGGCATCACCAGCAGGCTGCCGGACAATATACACCCTGAGGCAGCCTTTGCCGGGAAGAGTAATGTGGGGAAGTCATCACTGATTAACGCGCTGATGAACCGCAAGTCCCTGGCAAGAACCAGCGCCCAGCCGGGAAAGACGCAGACAATTAATTATTACAATATTAATGATGCCCTTTATTTTGTAGATCTGCCGGGTTATGGGTTTGCACGGGTAAGCGGCAGCGTGAAGGAGCAGTGGGGTAAAATGGTGGAGCGCTATCTGAAAAGGTCGGCGCAGCTGAAGGCTGTTTTCCTGCTTCTTGATATACGGCATGCCCCTTCGGAGAATGATCGGATGATGTATGACTGGATCTGTGCAAACGGTTATCGGCCGATTGTGATCGCTACGAAGCTGGATAAGATCAAAAAGAGCCAGGTTTCAAAGCAGAAGCAGTTGATTTTAAATACACTGGGTGCGAAGGAGGGAATCACTTTGATTCCCTTTTCCGCACAGACCAAAGAGGGCAGAGAAGAGATCTATGAGATACTGGACGGAATTCTGGAGCAGCAGGAGGGGAAAGCATGAGAAAATACAGTAAGGCACTGGTAAACATTGCCGTGGCTGTGGCTCTGTTCTTTGCGATCATTATATTCCTGCCCAGGGCGCTGGTCTTTTTTGCACCCTTCGTGGTGGGCTGGATCATTGCCTTGATCGCCAGCCCGCTTGTGCGCTTTTTCGAAGAAAAGCTCAAGATTAAGCGGAAGGCCGGCAGTGCATTTGTGATTATCGTAATCATCGGGCTGGTGGTGTTGCTAATCTATCTGGTGATTTCCCAGCTGGTGAATCAGGTGGTGGGTTTGATCCAGTCTTTGCCTGAGATGTGGGAAAGCCTCGAGCAGGATCTGGAAAATATCGGCAAGTCCCTGAATGTGTTTTTAGAAAAGCTGCCCGGAGAAAACCGGACCAAACTGAAGCTGGATGACCTGCTGGAGCAGATCGGAGTGGTGGTTGGTGATTTCATCGGGAAATTGGGCACGCCCACCATAGCGGCAGCCGGGAATTTTGCCAAGTGGCTTCCTACCTTTTTCATCGGCATGATTATGGCATTGCTGTCCTCTTACTTCTTTGTGTCGGAGAGGGAGCAGATTAATGAGTGGTTCCGCAAACATGCGCCGGCATCTCTGCAAAAGCGTTACCGGACGGTGCGCCACAGCCTTATGAGCTCTGTGGGCGGATATTTTAAGGCACAGCTGAAGATAGAGGTCTGGATGTATCTGCTGCTGCTTGTGGGCCTGGGGGCCCTCCGTGTCAATTATTTTGCATTGATTGCGCTGGGCATTGCCTTTTTGGACCTGCTGCCCTTTCTGGGAACGGGGACGGTGCTGATACCCTGGGCAATTATTCAGATTTTGACTGCGGATTATAAAATGGCGGTATGGCTTTTGATTATCTGGGGAGGCGGCCAGCTGGCAAGGCAGCTGATCCAGCCCAAGATCGTGGGAGATTCCATGGGAGTACCGCCCCTGCCGACACTTTTTCTTCTCTTTATCGGTTATAAGGTTGGAGGCGTCATCGGTATGATTATTGCGGTACCGGCGGGGCTTCTGCTCTATTCCATGTATCAGGACGGCGCCTTTGAAACCACGCAGAACAGCGTATTGATCCTGGTGGCGGGCATTAACCGATTCCGGCGTCTGGGCGGGGAGGACCTGCTCGAGGTGGAAGAAATGCAGCAGCGGGAGGAGAAGACCTCCGGCGAGCTGGAGGAGCAGCGGCGGAAAGAGCTGCAGGAGAAACAGGCCCGTCGGGAGGCCAAAAAACAGGGACATAAAAAAATTTTTCAAAAAAAAGAAAAAAAGTGAAACCTTTCGGGAAAAAAATCGTCTATTTAGTATAGAGAGTGTGAAAACACTCTCTATTTTGTTGTTTTTGTTGCAACTTTGATACAAGTGTATTGTAAAATAGTATTATTCATAAGGGGGAGAGTCTCAAAAAGCAAAAAAACGATAAAACAGGAATATTAACAGGCCGAATTTGACATATATCATTATAGAAGAAATGACGGAGGAGGAAGGGTCATGAGAAAAGTATTAGTGTACAACAATCAGACGGGAATTGCGGAGAAAATGGAACCCCTGTTTACAGGTGAGGGACTGCAGATGGCGAAAGCGGCTAATCTGGAGGAACTACATGTGCTCCTGAAGGATAAAGAGATTTTGCTGATGCTGGTAGATGTGGAATTGGGAAGCAAAGGCTGGGATAAGGGAATCGAGATGATTGCGGGGCTGCGGAAGGCCAGCAGCATCCCCCTGATCGTTGTTTCCAGACAATCCCTGGAAACGGCCAAAATCATGGCGCTGGAAGCCGGTGCGGATGATTACGTGGCGGCGGACTGCAATCCCCTGGAGCTTCTGGCAAGAGTGAAGTCGCAGATACGCAGGTACATCCAGCTGGTCAATATGTGCGTAAACATAGACAGGATCTATAAGGTAGACGGTCTGGTGATCGACGACATGCAGCGCAAGGTTACGGTGGAGGGCAGGAATGTAAGGCTGACGCCTATTGAGTATAAAATCTTAAGGCTGCTGGTACAGCAGAGGGGGCGGGTTCTTTCCAACAGCCAGATTTATGAGAGCATTTGGAATATGCAGGCCATCGGGGCGGAAAATACCATTGCCGTGCATATCCGTCATATCCGTGAGAAGATTGAGGCCAATCCCAGGGAGCCCAGATATTTGAAGGTGGTATGGGGAAACGGCTATAAGGTGGGATAAGGTCAATCAATATAAGGGCAGGCCCGGAAGGAATGAGCTTCCGGGTCTTTTTTGCACAATAATAATTTTAAAGTGCAGATAAACCAATTGACAAAAGGGGCAAAATAATCTATTGTATTAATTGAATGATACAAGGGAAAGGAGCAGGGATGGAAATGGACAGCGCACAATCTAACGCATCGCAGTATCGGCAGCCTGTGCAGCAGAAAAAGAAGGGGATTTCCGGAAGCACGATAAAGATCATTGCGGTGACGACGATGCTCATCGACCATGCGGCGGCGACCCTTCTGACCAGGATCATGATACTGGAAGGGTATTATCAGGCAGCCGTCAGCAAGGAGAGCTACCTTGGATGGATGGCGGAGCATGGAAGCCTTTATGCCCTGGTGACTGTGATGCGCTCCGTCGGGCGGCTGGGCTTTCCCATATTCTGTTTCCTTTTGGTGGAAGGCTTTCAGAAGACCCGCAGTGTGAAAAAGTATGCTTTCCGGCTGGGGCTGTTTGCCCTGGTTTCGGAGGTCCCTTTTGATCTGGCGTTTAACGGCAGGGTGTGGTATCCGGGATACCAGAATGTATATTTTACCCTGTTGGCCGGTATTCTGGTCCTGTGGGCCTTTGACATCATTTTCCGCCTGAAGCCGGCAAAAGGGATACGGTATCTGGCGATTGCAGGAGGTATTCTGCTTCCCGCCTTATACGGAACGTTTGCGGTTGGCGAATTTTTATCAGGGTTTGTGAAGGCATTTCTGGGAGAATTTATGGGAAAGTCAGTGGGCCGGTATGAGAGCGGCCTGCTGGTACTCGCAGGGATATACCTGGTGCTGGCGGGAATTATGCTGAAGGCGTGGCTGACGTTTCGGAAGAGGCTGGGAGGCGACAAAGCCTGGAGAATATGCGGGGGCCTGGCGGTTCTGGCCGTGGTCATGGCGGGCGCTGATCTGCTGTGTACGGATTATGGCGGAATGGGGGTACTGACCATTGCCGTAATGTATGTCCTGCGGAATAACAAAGTGCTTTCCATGACCGGAGGCTGTGTCACGCTGACGATCATGAGCCTCAGCGAGATACCGGCGTTTTTAACGTTGATTCCCGTAGCATTTTATAATGGGGAGCGGGGTATGAAGATGAAATATTTCTTCTATGCGTTTTACCCGCTGCATTTGTTCCTGCTTTGGCTGGCCTGCGTGGCCATGGGATTGGTGTGAGGAGAGATTCCGCAAAGCGGAATCCTGGAGGCTGCTGTAAAGAGGAGGGAGAGAAAAGAGTATGTTGGAAATCATGAATCTGTCAAAAAAGTACGGAAAGACGCTGGCGGTGGACGGTGTGGGTTTTACGGTGCCGGACGGGCGCATAGGCATCCTGCTGGGGCCTAACGGTGCGGGAAAATCAACGGTGATAAAGAGTATTGCCGGGCTGCTGCGCTATCAGGGAAGCATCCGTATCCAGGGGGTCGATTCCAGGGAGACGGAGGCCAAGAAATGCTTTGCTTATGTGCCGGAGATCCCCAATATGTACGAGGCACTGACCGTGCGGGAGCATATAGAATTTGTCCGGCGGGCTTATGCGGCGGACATTACGGAGGAGGAGATCCTGCAGCTGCTGGAGAAGTTTGAAATGGAGGACAAGCAGGATAAGCTGGGGAACGAGCTTTCCAAGGGAATGATGCAGAAGGTAAGCATTTGCTGTGCGCTGGCCATCAAGCCTAAGGTGATCCTTCTGGATGAGCCCATGGTGGGCCTGGATCCGGCGGCGATCAAGGAGCTGAAAGAGGTGGTCCTTGAGCTGCGCAGCCAGGGCTGTACCGTCCTCATCAGCACCCACATGCTGGAGATGGTCAAGGAGCTGTGGGATGTGACCTTTGTCATGGATAAGGGGCATATTCTGGGCACCTATGTGAAAGAGGATCTTGCCAATGAGGATCTGGAGGAGCTGTTCTTCAAGGTTACGGGGCAGGGGGAGAAGGAAGCCGCGGAACAGGAAAAGGCGGAGAAACAGGAGGCCGGGAGGTAGAGTATGGGGGCGATTGGGTATCTTTATCGGCGGCTTTGGGCGAATTGGGTGAAAAAAGCGCTGCATAAGCCGGTTACATATGTATATATTGTATTTATTCTTTTTTATCTGTCTGTTGTGCCTTTTTCCCTCAGTACCATAGCGGAGCAGTTCGGAATCAATTCTCCGGAGGGGATGGTGCTGGTGCTGACGGTTCTGGCCTTCTGGGCCGTCCCGGCCAATCTGGTGGCCTATGCGAAGCGGAAGGGGCTGGTGTACAGAAACAGTGACGTGCATTTCCTGTTTCCGGCACCGGTGAGCCCCAAGCGGGTGCTGCTGTATGCCCATGTGAGGACGCTGCTTATGCAGGTGCTGCTGAATCTCTTTGCCGTAGCCTGCGGCGTGATTATGTTCCGGGTGGAGCTTTGGCGGCTGGGGGTGTACGTGGTCTTTTCCCTGCTGGTGGAAAATGTGATGGAAGCCTGCATGATGCTTCTGCTTTACGGCTCCGAGAGGCTGGAGGAGAAACATCGGAAATGGATTGTTGCCGCCGCTTACGGGTTGATCGGCATTCTGGTGGTCATCGGGATCTGGTATTATCTACAGCAGGGCCTGAACGGTGCAATGGCAGCAGCCTTTTTAAACAGTGACGGGGTGAAGATGGTGCCGGTGGTGGGCTGGTATATCTCGGTGATCCATCTTTTGTTTGGCAGGGTGACCACTGTGGGGATTGTGGGAGCCGTTCTTTACTTCTGCCTGCTGGCGGCGGTAGTAACGGCAGCACTGCGTATGAAATGCACAGGGGCCTTTTATGAGGATGCGGCCAAATTTGCGGAGGATTATGAGGAGGTGCTGGCCAATCAACGGCAGGGCGGTACCAGGATGCGTATTGGCAAGCGGCAGAAGTTTGGCAGGGCCAGCGTGAAATGGAAAGGGACGGGCGCAAAAGCCATCTTTTACCGGCAGCTGTTGGAATATAAAAAGAAAAAGTATTTTATAGTGGACGTCAATATGGTGTTTGCCCTGCTGGCGGGAATTGTGATTGCCTGGCTTTACGTTCGTGAGGGCGGCTTTAACGGTATTGAAGACTATGTCATTCCCATGGCGTCTGCCTATGTCACCTTCATCTTTACCACGCTGAACGGGAAGTGGGCCAAAGAGCTGAAGTCGCCGTATACTTACATGATACCCGATTCCGCCTTTCACAAGCTGCTGAATGCCACGGCAATCCAGTTGATCCAGGCGCTGGTCAACGGGTTATTAATCACTGTGCCGGGGGCGGTGGTGATGGGTATGCCGCCTGTGGCAGCGGTACTCTGTGTCATAGCCTGTGCGACGCTTTCCGCTAATAAGCTGTATGCTTTGGCGGTGGCTGAAATCGCCGTGGGAGGGACTCTTGGAACCGTGGGGAAGCAGCTGTTCCAGTTGTTTATCCAGGGATTTGTGATTTTTGGGGCCGTCCTGGGGGCCGTGCTGGGGAACATGATGGGAGGCGTTACGCCTGCCTACGGAATGATGGTGCTGGTACTGCTTCTGTTTACCGGAGGGTTTATGGTAATCGCTGCTTTGAACTTCTACAAGATGGAGGCATAAGGCGGACGATTTTATTGACGGCAGGCCGGAAACAGGGTAAAATAGCATTATATCAGATAGGAAGACCGGACAGTGGACGGTATATGTGCTACGGAGGATGAAACACCTATGCAGATGCCAGTTTTTGAAAGATATATTGACGAATTGATAGAGAAGAGTACCCTGGATGTTCCGGCATGGAATATCGAGAAAGCCCTGGCCGGCAAGGCGGGGGGCTGGAATTATATTGACGGCTGTATGATTCTGGCGTTGCTGGAGACCTACCGGGCCACGGGGGAGAAGCGGTATTATGAATTTGCGGATGCTTTTATTGACCACCGGGTCAGCGAAGACGGCTCTATCACCGGCTATGACCCGGAGGAATACAATATTGACAATGTAAACGCCGGGAAGACGCTGTTTGCACTGTATGAGATCAACGGCAAAGAGAAGTACCGCAGGGCCATTGAGCTGATCTACGGGCAGGTGCAGAATCAGCCAAGAACGGCCGAGGGGAATTTCTGGCATAAGCAGATCTACCCGAACCAGGTATGGCTGGACGGTATGTATATGGGACAGCCCTTTTACATGGAGTATGAGACCAGATTTCATGAGAGGAAGAATTACAGGGACATTTTCGCACAGTTTGCCAATGTGGTGAAATATATGCGGGATGAAAGGACAGGGCTCTATTATCACGGCTATGACGCTTCCCGGAAGGCATTCTGGTGTGATAAGGAGACGGGGCTGTCAGCAAATTTCTGGCTGCGTGCTTTGGGCTGGTATTCCATGGCGCTTTTGGATACTCTTGCAAAATGTGAACCCGGGGAAGAGTACAGGGCAGAATATGAGAATTTAAAGCAGGTATTTATACGGCTGATGGATGATATGTTGAAGTTTCAGGATGAGAGCGGTATGTGGTATCAGCTTCCGGCGCTGGCAGGTAAGGAACCAAATTATCTGGAGACCAGCGGAAGCGCTATCATGTCCTATTCTTTGCTCAAGGGAGTGCGGCTGGGATTCCTGCCGGAAGAGTACGGACAATATGGTATCAGGGCTTTTCAGGGGATCTGCGACAGATATTTAAAGGAGACGGACGGAGCCTTAAATCTGGGCGGAATCTGCCTTGTGGCGGGCCTGGGGCCGGAGAATAATCCCCGCAGGGACGGCAGCTTTGGGTATTATATGTCCGAGCCGGTGGTAGAGAATGACGCCAAGGGCGTGGGGCCGTTGCTGCTGGCCTATACGGAGCTGAGGCGGCTGGAGGGATAAGGCAGCCTGGCCCGCACTCCGGCAGGGATGGTATGTCAGAAGGGCAGCCAGTCCAACAGCCCCAGGTGCTCCAGGAGGATTTTCAACCCCATGAGAATGAGAATCAGGCCGCCGAGGATTTCCGCCCTGGTTTTGTATTTGAGGCCGAATACATTTCCGATCTTTACGCCGATAACGGACAGGACCAGGGTGATGATACCGATGAAGGATACGGCGGGAACAATGCGCACCTGCAGGAAGGCATAGGTGATGCCGACGGCAAGGGCGTCAATGCTGGTGGCCACCGCCAGCAGGAACATGGTCTTTATATCTATGGAGTCATCCGTTTTATCTTCTTCCGCAGACAGTGCTTCTTTTATCATGTTTGCGCCGATCAGTGCCAGCAGGACAAAGGCAATCCAGTGGTCGATGGCAGTGACGTAGCGTTCAAAGCGTTTCCCCAGAATATATCCGAGGGCGGGCATCAGTGCCTGGAATCCGCCGAACCAGAGGCCGATTACGGCAGCCTTTTTCCAGGAAAGCTTCTTCATGGCCAGCCCCTTGCAGACGGAGACGGCAAAGGCGTCCATGGATAATCCAACGGCAGTGAGAAACAATGTCAGTAAGCTCATTTTGCAACGGTACCTTTCACTTCACTTTTCCTATTTTCATGTGTATAATGGTTTTTCTATCATAATCCCGGTAAGAGAGGATGTCAAGCTATTATGGGAAACCGCGCCGTCAGGCGCGTGTATCCGGAGGGCAAGGCACTGCGGGCATTACTGGGATACCAGAGGCTGGACGGAAGCAATTTTCGTGTTCTTGCGAAACGTGGAAGGGGCCTGGTGGGCAAATTTATTAAAGGCCCGGTTAAATTGGGAAAAGCTGGAAAATCCGCTTTGAAAGGCAATGTCCGCTATGGAATTGTCTGTTGAAAGCAGCAGGGTCTGGGCATTACGCACCCGGGTCAGCTGGACATAATCCGTCAGGGTAAAGCCGGTAATCCGCTTGAACTGATGGGAGAGATAATAGCTGCTGATAAAAAACTCCCGCGCCACGGATTCCAGCGAGATATTGTCCGTAAAATGGCTGTGTATGTACGCGGTAATGCTGTAGACCTTGTTGGTGATATTGTCGAAGTCCGCGTGGTTGGAGTAGACGTTTTTGTCCCGGTACAAGTAGATCAGGCTTAAAAATTCCAAAAATTTGTTATGTATGGATAGCTCGCTGAGTTCGTTGGGACTCTGGGAGAGATAATAAATATCGTTCAGCTTTTCCATCACGGCTCTTTTGTAAGGCTCCTCAAAGCGGTAGATGGGTACTTCCTCCTCAAAAATGCTGTAAATATATTTCATGCAGCCCTCGAGGGCGGAAATCATGGCCGGTATGGAAAACTGGATAATCAGGCGTTTGTTAGGCTCACCCTCCGGATAGACGGTCTTGTGAAGCAGAGAGGGGCGCAGCGCTACGATGTCACAGCAACGCATATCATACCAGACGCCGTCTATTAAATGACCTGCGCTTTCGTCCAGAAAGACGCAGATTTCATAGAACTGGTGAAAGTGCTGAAACTCCATGTTGATCGAATAGGAGCGTTCGTCATAGTCGAAAAAGTAATAGAGCTTCCTGTCCGGGCGTCCGATTTCTATTTTGTATTCCGGGGTGTAGATTACCGAATTGTCAATCAGCATGGCAGTTTCCTTCCTGAGCATGTATTTGCCGCTGCCTGCGGCGGTCACTTAAAGTATAATCAGCGAAAGTAAAAAACGCAATATATTTATAGTTTGAATATCGCTGCAGGCACTGTACCTGCAGCGATAGTTTTGTTTTTTAACTATTCAGCCGCCTTCTGGGTCCTGGCGTTCTCGTCATAAGTAAAGCCCCGCAGATTCAGCTCTTCGGCCCTGTGGCAGGCACAGCTTCTTCCGTCCTGGGTCGTGGTAAGCCCGGGGGAGTCTGTCCTGCACTTATCGATGCAGTAATGACATCTTTCGTGGAAATAGCATCCACTGGGCGGGTTCGCCGGGTTGGGGATTTCTCCTTTTAAGGGGATACGGTTCATCTGTATTGTGGGATCCGCCACAGGCACGGCGGACAGCAGCGCCTCCGTATAAGGATGCCTGGGCTTCTCAAACAGCTCCTCCGCCGGAGCGAATTCCACCATCCGGCCCAGATACATTACCCCCACCTTGTCTGAAATATGCTCCACCACCGAAAGGTCATGGCTGATAAAAAGGTATGTCAGCTTCAGCTCCTTCTGCAGATCCCGCAGCAGGTTGATAACCTGAGCCTGAATGGAGACGTCCAGGGCGGAGACAGCCTCGTCACAGACGATGATCTGAGGCTCGATTACCAGTGCCCGGGCGATGCCGATACGCTGTCTCTGGCCGCCGGAAAAGGCATGAGGATAACGCATCAGGTAGGTGGGGTTTAAGCCTACCTTTTCTGCCATGGCCTTTGCCTTCTGATCCATTTCGTCTTTGGACATATTCGGGTAATTAGCCCTTAACGGCTCTTTGATGATGTCGAGGACGGTCATCCGCGGGTCAAGAGAGGAATACGGATCCTGAAAGATCATCTGAATCTCTTTGCGGATTTCTTTCATTTTCTTTTTGTCTGCTTTTAAGAAGTCCAGTTCCTCGCCGTTTTTTGTGCGATAAAATACTTCGCCCTCGGAGGCATTATAGGCACGGACAATGCAGCGCCCCAGGGTGGTCTTGCCGCAGCCGGACTCGCCTACGATGCCGATGGTTTCTCCGGGCTTTACGTTGAAGCTGACATCGGTCACAGCCTTTACCGTAACGCCCTTGGAGGTGAAACGTTTATGCAGTCCCCTGACTTCCAGGATATTCTCTTTATCCATTCTTGCCGGCCTCCTTCCTCAGCATAGCCTCAACCTTTTCCCGCTGGGCCCTGCAGGCCTCGTGGGGACAGTTAAAGCAGGCAATTTTGTGACCGGGAGCGATTTCCGTCAGCTCAGGTTCCGCCTTGTCGCAGAGGCCTTCAATGCGGACATCGCAGCGGTCATAGAACCCACAGGCCTTGGGCAGGTTCATAGCCAGGGGAACCGTACCCTCGATGGAGAACAGCCGGTCTTCCTTCCGGGAACCGATTTTATGAACGGAGCCGATCAGCCCCCTGGTGTAGGGGTGCTGGGGATTGGCATAAATCTCCGAAGCCTCCGCACTCTCTACGATTTTACCCAGGTACATGACGGCTACCCTGTCGCACATTTTGGCCACCACACCCAGGTCATGGGTAATGAAGAGAATCGCCATGTTAAAGTCTTTCTGAAGCTCCTTCATCAGCTCCAGGATCTGGGCCTGGATGGTCACGTCCAGGGCGGTGGTAGGCTCGTCGGCAATCAGCATTTTCGGATTGCATACCAGGGCCATGGCGATCAGGGCACGCTGGAGCATACCGCCGGAAAATTCATGGGGATACTGATTGTAGCGCTTTTCCACGTTGGCGATACCCACCTTGCGCATTACCTCCATGGAGATTTCCTTTGATTTCTTTTTATCTTTCGTAATATGAAGCCTTGTGGCCTCATTGATCTGGTTGCCGATGGTATACATCGGGGAAAAGGCCACCATGGGCTCCTGGAAGATCATGGAGATTTCCTTGCCCCGGATGGAACGGATGTCCTTACCCTTGGGATCCAGAGAAAGGAGATCCACCTTGCCCAGCCCCTCGGAATCAAACAGGATTTGTCCGCTGGGGGTGCATTTTTTGTCATTGATGCCTAAGATTGCCTTACAGGTCAGGGATTTACCGCAGCCGGATTCTCCCACCAGCCCTAAGGTCTCGCCTTTTTTCATCTCAAAGTTCACACCCCGGACTGCTGTCAGAAGGCCCTCCGTCATATGAATGTCAACATGGAGGTCTTTGACTTCAAGAATATTTCCTTCGCTCATTTTCATACCTCCTTACTTGTACGGGTCTGCAGCGTCACGAATTCCGTCGCCTAAGAAGTTAAAGGCAAGGACTGTGATCGTCACGAAGATGATGGGGATCAGCTTATGGGGATTGCTGGCAACATCGGTGACGGAGCTTGCTTCCTGGAGCAGGACTCCCCAGCTGGTGGCGGGAGATTTAATACCAAGTCCCAGATAAGACATGGAGGTCTCGCCTACGATGGAGCCCGGGATTCCCAAGGTGATGGAAACGATGAGGTAGCTCATAAAGCCGGGTACCAGATGCTTCCAGATAATCTTCCAGGTGGACACGCCGGAAAGCCTTGCCGCCATCACGTAATCCTCATTTTTCAGGGAAAGGAATTTGCCCCGCACCACCCGGGCCATGCCGGTCCAGTTGATGAAAGAGAGAATGATGGTGATGTAGAAATACATCTTAACGGTAGAGATTCCGGGAGGAATCGCTGCGGAAAGGGCCATCCACAGAGGAATCTGGGGAACGGCGCCAATCACCTCAATGATACGCTGGATCACAATATCCACGGCTCCGCCGAAGTATCCGGAGATGGAACCGATGGTAACCCCCAGGAAGAAACTGATAATGGCGCTGGCAAAAGGAATGGTCAGAGAGATCCTGCTGCCTAAGAGGATACGGGAGAAAATATCCCGTCCCAGGGCGTCCGTCCCGAAAAGCATGATCTTGGCGCCGCTTCCGCCATTGCTTCCCTCGCCCACGCCAAAGAGATGGATGTCGCAGGGGATCAGTCCCAGGATCTTATATTCCGAGCCGTGGACAAAAAATTTCAGCTTGTAATATTCCGAGGTATCTTCCGTAATTTTTACGGAGAAATCGGACCGGTCGATGGTTTTCTCCAGCTTGTATACATGGGGGCCGATAAACTCTCCCTCATGGGTCCAGTGAATCTTAGAGGGGGCACTGTTTTTATACAGGGCGTCAAATTCGTCCAGTGCGTATGGCGCCAGGAAATCCGCAAACAGGGCGCCCAGATACAGGATCAGGAGAATCAGCATGGAGAGCTTCGCCAGCTTATGCTTTTTCAGTTTCCTGCCCATTAATGTCCATTGGGAAGCAAGATAATAATCTTCATTGCTTTTCTGTTTCTTTTTCCACATTATCTGCCACCTCCTGAATAACGGATTCTCGGATCAAGGAATGCCAGGGCAATATCGGAGAAGAGAATACCGATAACCACCAGAACTGCCTGAACCATGACGATTGCTCCCGCGAGATACATGTCCTGGGCCTGCAGCGCCTTAAACAGCACCGGCCCCTGGATCTGCATGTTCAGCACCATGGCCGTCACCGTGGAGCCGGAGAACAGGCTGGAAAGGACGCCGCCCAGTCCGGAAACGGTGGGGTTGATGGCTGCCCGGAAGCAGTATTTCATGACGATGGTCCGCTCCGGCACGCCCTTGGCCCTGGCCGTCAGAGTATACTGCCTGCCCACTTCGTCCAGCATCTGGGCCCGCACGGAACGGATAATGCCACAGGTGCCGCTGGTACCGATGACGATGATGGGAATAATCATTCTCTTTAAAAAGTCGCCAAAATTATATAGATGAACGCCGTTTTGCAGCATCTCCTGGGAGAACAGGCCAACATTTGCATTTCCCGTCCACTTATAGGATAGATACATCAGCACGATTGCCAGAATAAAGTTTGGTATGGCGGCGCCCAGAAAGCCTATGATGGAAGAGACATAATCCCCCACGGAGTACTGATGGGTGGAGGCATAGACGGCGATGGGCAGGGATACCGCATACTGGAAGATCATAATGATCGCGGTTACCAGAATGGTGAGCCCCAGCCTGTCGTCAACTACGTCCCAGACATCCCGGCCGTAGGCGAAGGAGTATTTCCAGTTATGATGGGAACCATATAATCTGTAATAGGTGGAGTCGGTAGGAGTCCAGATAATGTCCTTGATCCACTTGAAGTACTGCTCATATACGGGCAGGTCCAGCCCGTAATCCGCGCGGAGCTGTGCCGCGTAATCGGCATCCACAAATTCCCCCTCCGATGCAAGTGCTGCAATGTGGGCGGATACATAATCTCCGGGAGGCAGCTGGATAACGAAGAAAACCAGGATGGAAATTAAAAACAATGTAGGTATGAACATCAGAAGACGTTTTATTATGTACTGGACAAGATCTTTTTTAAAGAAATCGCCCACGGCTTCCGGCAGGGTTTTCTTCGGGACGCTTTCAGGTATGCTCTCTGATTTGTACGCATTTTCTTCCATTGGAAATTCCCTTTCTTAAAAAGACAGAGGCGGAGAACCGGGTCCCCGCCTCCGGAAGTTATCATTGATACCTGCCTTGTTACTCTGCAGGGAAGTCTGCCGCCGTGAAAGCGGCCCCTTGTTTACTCTGTCTTGAACAGGGTCCAGTAGTGGACGATGTTCTGATACTGATACAGGTCATCGTTTACCAGCAGGTCTGGATAATTGTGGATCTTGGAGCTTACCAGGCTGTATGCGCCTGCCGCCTTTAAGTAGGCGATGGTCCAGAGATTCTCCTTGTGGAGGTTGTAAATATCCAGGGTGTACTGATCCCTTTCGTCCGAATCAGGTGTGGATTTCCACTGCTCGTAAATTTCCACCAGCTTCGCCATATCGCCTTCCGGCTTCACGCCCTGCTCCCCGTTTGTTCCGTAGTAGGTGCCGTACTCGCCGTACCATTCCGCTGACTGTGCGATGGGAACGAAAGGCTGTACTCTGGATTTCAGGGAAACGCCGCCGATAGCGGTGTGAGGTCCGAGCACTGCGTACCAGTCGTTGTTGTCGATCTCCTGGTCGAACGCGGATACCTCGATGTCCTTGGTGGCACACTTGATGCCGGCCTTGTTGTAATACTGCTCCAGAACCGGATAGGCAGCGTCGGCGCCGGAATCCGTGTAGGTATAGATGGTGAGGACGAAGTCCGTGCCGTCGGCGAAATCATAGAAGCCGTCGCTGCCCATTACCAGGCCGCATTCCTCCAGAAGCGCTTTTGCACCTGCTTCGTCATACTCTGTCCACTTCTGCTCCCATTCCGGATCGTAGCCGAAGTTACCTTCCTGGGGAGCGCACTGGCCGGGCTCCAGGAAGCCTTCCGTAAGGAGGCCGGATACCTGTTCGCGGTCCACGCTGACGGAGATGGCCTGACGGAACTTGGGATTTGCAAACAGCTGCGCATACTTTTCATCCTTGCAGGTATAGTTAAAGGTAATCAGGTAGGAACCCCAGTTTGTGCTGGCAAGCTCACGAAGATATGCGGCGTCGCCAAGGTCTGCCAGAAGAGAAGCAATATCCTGCATGCCTACTTCCATAATATCCAGCTCGCCGGAACGGAACATCAGCTGATCCTGGCCGTCTTCGGAGGTGGCATTAAAGTGGATGGCGTCGCAGTAAGGAAGCTGCTGCCCCTGGGCGTCAACCTTCCAGAAGTAGGGGTTGCGCTCTAAGATACACAGCTGGGCGTCCCTGGAATTATTGCCCTCCTTTGTGGAAAGCACATAGGAGTTCAGGCAGGGAATGCCGTCTTCGTTCCACCAGTAGTAAGAAACTGCCTTGCCCAGATCGTTGACGGTAGCGGCGTCAATGCCTTTTGCCTTGGCATTTAAGAGCACCTGCTCGTCACTTAAGCCTGTCTTTTCCCAGTAAGGGTTCTCTACATAGATGGAATCGGGAATCATATCAAGAAGGTAATGGGAAGGAGCCCAGCACCACTTGAAGTCGCCGTTCTCGATAAAGTCAGCGGGGAACTTGGGGTTTACAAAGGTCCAGGTCACGGTGTAATCGTCCACCTTTTCCAGGTTCGCCCAGGCATCTTCGCCGTTCACCGTTTCTTTTAAAGCGCCCCAGCTCTTCTTGGTATCGTAGTTGGTGAGATGGCACATATAGTACCAGAAAGTAATGTCATCCGCGGTAAAATCGTCGCCGTCGGACCATTTCATGCCCTCTCTGAGCTTAAAGGTCCATACGGTATAATCATCGTTGTGCTCAAAGCTCTTGATGACATTAGGATAATAGGTTCCGTCGGAATTGAAATGAATGATGCTCTCCAGTACAGGCCTGGACAGTCCCCAGCTGCCGCCTGCGCCCAAAAGGTTGATTACACCGCCGTAGGTGCCGATTTCCAGGGGATTTCCCGCCGCGTCGGTCTGCTCTACGAAAAGGTCGTCCTTTACGGGAATCCTGTCCTCCAGCTTGGGAAGAGATCCCGCGGAAACCAGGTCGGCAAGCATGGGTGCTTCGCCGGATGTAGCTGCCTCAACGGGGGGGGCAGAAGCGTCGGGTGTGGATTCCGGTGTTGACTCCGGGGTTGATTCCGGTGTGGATTCCTGGGACTGCTTTACGTCGCCTGAGGAATCGGACGGCGTGCTGCTGCCCGAGTCCCCACTGCCGCCGCAGGCAGCCAGGGAAATGGCCATTGTGCCCGCCAAAAGCAGGGCAATGAGTCTTTTCTTCATAACTATATCCTCCTTAATAAATTCGGGGAAACAATCATCGTTTTGTCAAATATTACGTTTTTTCGACAAAGTAAAAATGCAAATGTGTTCCCTTTGATACTAGTATAGCAATCGCCTATCCAAAAGTCAACCCTTACATGCAAAAAATGTGTGAAGTTTGCGTAATTATTTTTCTGTTATTGTACAAGTTATACAATATGAGGAAAACAAATTTGTGAAAATAATGCAAAAAGCAAATAAAACGTTACCAGTGAAAGCAAAATATGCAATGTTATGGCAAAAAAAACAAGAGATGCGTGGAAAAGAAGGTTGACCTTTGATACACTTGCCTTATCACAGATTTACAACACAGGTGTGAAAGCGGGAGGCTGGAGGGAATCATGAGTAAGAACCTGATAATTTTCACGGACAGCGGAGATACCATTATCGATGAAAGCACCCAGGTGTTTGACGAGAGGGGGATCGTCACCACGGCCGGGTTTATTCCGGGGGCAGGGGAAGTCCTGAAACAGCTGAAGGAGGAAGGCTACCGTATTGCCCTGGTGGCGGACGGTGAATGGGAATCCTTTCAGAATGTCTACAGGGAAAACGGCCTGGGGTATTGCTTCGAGGAATGGATTGTGTCCGAGGCGGTGGGCGAACAGAAGCCTGCCCGCTCCATGTTTGATACGGCCATGGAGAAAATGGGATTAAAGGAAGGAGATAAGCCTTTTATCGTCATGATCGGCAACAATCTGAAAAAGGATGTGGCGGGAGCCAACCGCTACGGCATCACC
This sequence comes from uncultured Acetatifactor sp., assembly GCA_910577035.1. Lineage (GTDB taxonomy): Bacteria > Bacillota > Clostridia > Lachnospirales > Lachnospiraceae > Acetatifactor. The sequence goes on along the minus strand of CAJTKW010000047.1, from coordinate 6,832 downwards.
TCTGTCTGGCTGGACTGGTCTCCCAGGTATTTTCACCGGGTGGAGGAGCCGGACTGGCAGCCGGATTATACGGTAAAGACACCGGAGGAGCTTATAGGACTGATCCACAGGCTGGAGGAGCAGTGCGGGGCCAGGCGGGAGATGATCCGCAGAGTGACCGGGAAGATAGAGAAGATGACGGAAGCTTTTTCGCAGATTCTCTATGAGCCGGACGATACCTTTTTACGGAATATGCAGAGCAACAATCTGGCAGGGGACGATATTTCCAGATACAAATACTGGGAGTGGACGCAGGGCGTAGGCCTGTACGGGCTGTGGAAGCTTTTCCAATATGAGAAAAACGAAAGCTGCCTGGAGACTCTGCGGAGGTATTACGACCGGCAGATCGGGATTGGGTTCCCGGCCCTGAATGTGAATACGGTGACCCCTTATCTGGCGATGTCGTTTCTGGCGGAGTATACCGGGGAGGACAAATATATGCGGCCCTGTGTGGAGGCGGCAGAGCGGATCATGGAATCCTTTCCCCGGACGGAGGAGGGCGGTTTCCAGCATCAGACCTCGGATTCCGTGAATGCGGAGGAGCTGTGGGACGATACGTTGTATATGACGGTGCTGTTCCTGGCCAATATGGGACGTATCCTGGGAAACAGGGAAATGGAGGAGGAGGCAGAGTACCAGTTCCTGCTGCACCAGAAGTATTTGAGTGACAAGGTAAGCGGCCTGTGGTATCACGGCTGGACTTTCCGGGAGAAGAATAATTTCGCAGGCGCTTTCTGGGGAAGGGGAAACTGCTGGATTACCATGGCCATACCGGAATTCCTTTCCATAAGCAGCTGCGGGGGAGCGGTGCGGAGGACTCTGGTGAATACCCTCAGGGCCCAGATCGACAGCCTTTGTAAATATCAGGACCAGGGAGGTATGTGGCACACCCTGGTAGACGATGAGGATTCCTATCTGGAGGCCAGTGCTACCTGCGGCTTTGCTTACGGGATCTTAAAGGCAGTGAAAGACGGACTGGTGGATCCGTCTTATCGGGAGGCGGCATGCAGGGCCGTGGAGCCCATATTGAACTGTATTTCAGAGGAAGGTGTGGTGAATCAGGTGTCTTACGGTACGCCCATGGGCCGTACCTCCAGGGATTTCTATAAGGGGATCGAGTTGAAGCCCATGCCGTACGGGCAGGCTCTGGCAATGTTGTTTTTGATGGAATACAGGAGGGAAATATGAAGCTGGGAAGACAGTGGGATGAGCGTCTGAAAATATGGGACGGGGCGTTTGGGGAGAATCTGTACACGCCCCTTGCCCGGCTTGCGCTTTCCGGGTTTACCACTTTTGAGCAGATGACCCTGGAGCAGGCGAAGAAGCAGACCTTCCGGCCCTTTCCCGGCGGCTCCTCCTGGGGAAGGAAATGGGAATACGGGTGGTTCCGTACAGAAGCGGTTCTGCCGGAGGCGGCGGAAGGAAAGCGGATAATGCTCCACATCGGGGCAGGACCGGAAATGCTGGTGTTTGTGAACGGAAAAGCGGCAGGTTCCATTGATAAACAGCATTCCATGGTAGAGCTGACGGACAGGGCGGTCCGGGGACAGCGGTTTGAAATCTATGCCGAGGTGTATGCAGGGCATGGTGTGCGGGCGGAGAGCGGCGGTATTTGCAGCAGGGATTCCGTACCCGTGCCGGAACCGCCGGAATGTCAGTGTACGGTGGCAGACAGCCATTTCGGAATATTTCGGGAGGATCTATTTGCGGTCTATGCGGATTACCATACCTTATATGAGCTTTGGAAGGCCATGCCCGACAGTGACCTGCGGACCATGAAAATAGGGGATGCGCTGCGGGAGTTTACCCTTGCGGCGGATTTTGAGGCGGAAGAGCCTCTGCGGACCGAGAGCATCCGAAAGGCGGGAGAGCTTCTTCGCCCGCTGCTGGCGAAGCATAACGGGGACACCGTGCCGGAGTATACCGTATTCGGCCAGTCCCATATTGACCTGGCATGGCTCTGGACCCATGAGGAGACAAAGCGTAAGTCGGCCAGGACCTATTCCAACCAGATCCGGCTCATGGAGCGGTATCCGGATTACAAGTTCCTTCTGTGTTCGCCTACCGTTCTGGAGAATCTGAAGGAATATTATCCTGAGCTGTTTGCACGGGTGAAGGAGCTTGCCGGGGAAGGCCGGTTCCTGCCGGAGGGCGGCTTATATGTGGAGAGTGACACCAATCTGGCCGGGGGCGAGAGCCTGATCCGGCAATTTGTAATAGGGAAAAGGTGGTTCCGGGAGGAGTTTGGCGCCGATAGCAGGGTGGCGTGGCTCCCGGATACTTTTGGCTTTACCGGGGCGCTGCCGCAGATTATGGCGGGATGCAGAGTGCCTTATTTCGCCACACAGAAGCTGCTGCGCAGCGATCCGGAAAGCGAGCCTTTTCCCTACAATATATTCTGGTGGGAGGGGATTGACGGTACCAGGGTTCTGTCCCATATTTATAAAAAGAATAACGAGGTTTTTAACGCCGGAACGCTCCGGCGGCGCTGGGAGGAGGACAGGAACCAGAAGCAGGAGATCGATACCTTCCTTTTTCCCTTCGGCTACGGGGACGGGGGCGGCGGCCCTACGGAAATTATGGTGGAAACGGCCGCCCGCTGCAGAGACCTGGAGGGAGCGCCCAGGTGTACCATGGAGAGTCCCGCAGCCTTTTTCGACAGGCTGGCCGGGGAAAAGATCCGGAATGTCTATTACGGTGAGCTGTACCTGGCATGGCACCGGGGGACTTATACGGCCCAGGCAAAGATCAAGCGGGGTGTCCGCAGGGCGGAGTATGCCCTGCGGGAGGCGGAGTTCCTGGCCGGGCTGATGCGGCTGGCCGGGGGCCGGCAGGATCCTGTCCGGGAGAAGCCGGTGCTGGAAAAGCTGGATGAGCTCTGGAAGACGCTGCTGGTGCAGGAATTCCATGACATTCTCCCGGGATCTTCCATACAGCGGGTGAACGAGGAGGCTCTGGAAGCCCTGGAGTATACGGAGCGGGAGAGCCGGGAGCTGGCGGCGGAGCTTCTGGGGGAGCTGGCGGGCAGGAAGCTGCCTGATTCCGCGGGATCGGTTTCCGGCCGGGCTGGTGCCGGGGAGCGGATCATCGATGCGCAAGACGAGCATAGGGCGGTTTTTAACTCTTTGGGGTGGGAGCGCCGCTGGCAGGGCATAAGCCTGCCGCCATGCGGGTATGTGACACTGAGAGCAGGCCAGGCCGGAGGGGGTGCAAGAGAGATGCCGCCGGCGGAGGAGAATTCCGGCGGGGAGGGCCTTGTGTACGACAATGCTTTTTACCGGGCGGAGATTGACGGGAGAGGGCGGATTGTCAGTCTGATCCTGAAAGAGACCGGGTATGAGTACGCGAAGGAGCCTTTGAATGAGTGGAAGCTGTACCGGGACGTAAACGTGGACTATGACGCCTGGGAGCTGGGCAGGATGTACGGGCAGGCACCGGAAGCACTGACAGGCAGCTGTACGAGGCAGGCGGTGCGTGATTGGGCGGGCGGCCTTACGGTTACGGTAGAGCGAAAAGAGCAGTATTTCACGGCTGTGCAGAGGATTCGGTTTACTGCCCACAGCCCGCGAATTGATTTTGAGACGAAGATCCACTGGCAGGAAAGGCATCGGATCCTGAAGACGGACTTTCCCACCACGGTCTACACGAAAGAAGCGCTGGAGGAAATCCAGTTTGGATATATCAGACGTCCCACCCATAAGTCCAGGCGGTACGAGCAGGATCTGTATGAGACCTGCCACCACAAATATGCGGTGCTGACGGACGGGGAGAACGGCTTTGCCGTGCTAAACGACTGCAAATACGGACTGTCGGCGGAAGACAGCAGGCTTTCCCTGACGCTGCTTCGGGCTCCGGTGCTGCCGGACATGACAGCGGACAGGGGAGAGCACCGTTTTACTTATGCCATCCTGCCTTTTCACGGTCCCTTTGCGGACAGCCGGGTGCCGGAGGAGGCTTACGAGTGCAATGTGGAGGTCACTGTGGCAGGGGCCGGTGCGCAGGGACGGGAGACAGTGGAAAACGCCGTATCCTTCTTTTCCCTGGAAGGCGGCCATGCAGTGCTGGAGACCTGTAAGCCGGCCTTCGACAGGGAAGACGGTGTGGTGCTGAGGCTGTATGAGTCCAGGGGGTGCGCGGGGGTTACGCGGCTGACCCTGCCTGCGGGGGCCGTAAAGCGGGCGTATGCCTGCAACATGCTGGAAGAGCCGGAGGCGGAGCTGGAGATACAGGACAACAGACTGTGCTTAAGCTTCCGGGCCTTTGAGATCAAGACAATTTTGTTGGAAATTTTATAAATCGTGATGTGCGGGTAAAAGGAGAGGAAGATGGAAAGACATTATCGGAAAATGATTGCGGATACGGAGAACCGGGTGGCAAGGTCCCTGCAGATTCAGGTTCTGGACAGGGAAAGCCCCAGATACGGCGGGTTTGCCGATCCCACGGGGATTGTGCAGGCCAAGTTCTCCATCTACCGGGCGGCGTCCATGACGGCGGCGTATTGCAATGAGGATACGGCCTTTTATCACGATGCGGGGGTGCTGGACAGCATTTTGCTGGGGCTGGAGTATATACGCAGGGTGCAGCATGAAAACGGGCTGTTTGATTATATCACCTGCAACTTTTTCTCTGCGCCGGACACGGCTTTCTGTATCAAAAAGCTGCTTCCCGTATACCAGTATCTGGCAGGGAAAGCAGGGGAATTTACCCCGCCCGGAAAGGAAGGAGGCCTGAAACCGGTTCACAGTGGGAACAGGGGTGCTTTGCCCGATGGGGAGAGGAAGATTCTGGAGCAGATAGAAGGGATTGTCCGCGCAGGGGCTTCCGGGATGCTGGCCGGCGGTTTCCACACTCCAAACCACCGCTGGGCCATTGCCTCCGTGCTGATGACCTGCGGCAGGATGTTTGACAGCAGGGAGATGGAGCAGGCGGCGTTTACCTATTTGAAGGAAGGGATTGACTGCAACGGGGACGGGGAATTTGCGGAGAAGTCCGCGGGCAACTACAACCGTGTCAATAACGATGCCATGATTATGCTGTCTGAGGCCACAGGGGATTGCTCTTATGAGGAGAATGCCCTGCGCAATCTGAAAATGATGCTTACCTACTGGGAGCCGGACGACAGTGTATTTACTGCCAATTCCACCCGTTTTGACAAGGACAGGCTGGTGTATCCCAAGGATTATTACATGGAGTATCTGAGGATGGGAATGAAGTACCATATTCCCGAATTCCTGCAGATGTGTAATTCCATTTTTGAGATGGTGGATCGAAAGAACATTTCTTCTCCGGATTTCCTGATCTGGTATATGCTGGAGCCGAAGTACCGCAGCCTGGAGGCTGAGGGAAGCTATGTCCGGCCGGATTTCCGCAGCTTTTATCAGGAATCTCAGATTGCCAGAGGGCAGCAGGGACGCTTTACCTATACGGTGATGGGGGGCAAGTCCAATTTCTTCTACCTTCATAACGGCACCATGAAACTGGAGATGAAGGTGGCCGGAAGCTTTTGCGAGCACCGGGCGTTTAAAAGCGAGAACATGGAGAGGCTGTCGGAGGGGGAATATCATTTGTCCCAGGTCATGAGGGGCTGGTACTATCTGCCCTTTGCCCAAAAGCCGGAAACAAATGACTGGTGGAAGATGGATAATGCCTCCCGGGAGCGGAAAACAGGGCCTGACATGCAGATTGACGTCTGGGTCAGGGAAGTAGAAAGCGGTGTGGATGTCAGGGTCAGGACCTCCGGCGTGGAAGGGGCGCCCTGGCGGATTGAGCTGGCCTTTACCGGTGTGGAACTGATGACAAACGAATATATGGATCTGCCCCTGACGGGCAGCGAGACAGTGGTGCTGAAGAAGGGCTTTGTGGAGGTGGGGAACGGCAGCGATGCCCTGATTGTCGGCCCTTGCTTTGGAGCACATCATTTCACGGAGGGCAAGGAAGACAGCGAGGCAAAGACGGCAGGGGCGGCAACCCTGTATCTCACGGATTATACGGGATTTGACCATACCATTGCAATCAGGAACAGGAGAAGCTAGGGAAACAGGAAGGTTAGTACGGAAGGGGAGAAGGCTGAATGGGAGAGCCGGGAGAAGACCGGAAGCTGGCGGAGAGATATGTTCCACATGTAAGATTTGACAGGGCGGAGCCCTTTGACATTCAGGGTGTGGGGTACACGGTGTATACAGCGGGCCCGGCATCCGGGGCGGCGGTACAAAGCGTTTCCAGCAAATTGCGGATTCAGATGGAGCCGGGGGAGTCGGTTATCGAATATGCCTTTTACTACGACTTTGACATTCAGCATTTATACGACCTGGAGCATGTGTTTGTGAAGATTGACAGTGAGGGCAGGATAGTGGGGGTTCTGGGCAGCTTTCACGGTAAATTCCTGAATAATCTGCTGGAGGGGGAGACGGAATGGGAAGGGACTCATGCGATCCTGTATGTCCAGCCGGGCAAGCATGCTTTCATGCCGGCGCCCCATTATTTCAGGCTGTTTCCGGACCGGGATAAATGCTGCGGGGAATATGCGGGGCAGGACGGGCTTCTTGCCGCTCCCATGTTTGAGGGCAGGATTTTCACGGAGGAAGCCTTTGACCGGCAGGCGGAGCACTATATTAAAAAGAAGTATGCTTTTGTGCCTGCCTGGGAGTTCTCTGAAGAATATCCCCGTCTGTCGAAGGCGGAGGATCTGCTGATGCCCTGGAAGGAGCTTGAGGAATTGATCGTAAGGCGCATTACGGAATGGAAGCGCAGGATCTTGAAAGAAAAGTCCAGCTAAGAAATGTCAATAGGTAAA
>CAJTKW010000046.1:31613-32177 GCA_910577035.1 uncultured Acetatifactor sp. | reverse complement strand
ACTTCTTGGCGTCCCATCCTATGATGGGACGTCTTTAGAAGTTCTTCTCACACTAATGGCTTTCCTGTCAGGAGCTCATAGCCCTGCAGATACTTCTCAATGGTCTTATCCACAATCTCCTGAGGCAGTGTCCAGTTACTGTCCGGATTTGCTTTCAGCCAGTCTCTTGCAAACTGCTTGTCAAAGGAAGGCTGGCTGTGTCCCGGCTCATAGCCCTCCGCAGGCCAGAAGCGGGAGCTGTCAGGCGTCAGCATCTCGTCGCCGATCACAATATTCCCCTTCTCGTCCAAACCGAACTCGAACTTAGTATCTGCAATGATAATCCCCTTTGTCAGGGCGTAATCCGCACACTTTTTATAGAGGCCCAGGGTGTAATCCCTCAGCTTCTCAGCATATTCCCGGCCCTTTCCGGGGAAATGCTTCTCCAGATAGTCCACACTCTGCTCATAAGAAATATTCTCGTCATGATCCCCGATCTCCGCCTTGGTGGAAGGGGTATAAATCGGCTCCGGCAGCTTGTCCGACTCCTTTAACCCTTCCGGAAGCCGGATGCCGCAGACGGTT
>CAJTKW010000046.1:1332-31598 GCA_910577035.1 uncultured Acetatifactor sp. | reverse complement strand
CGTCCTTCTGGTAGCTTGCCCAGCCGCTTCCCGTAATATATCCCCGCACAATGCACTCCACGGGAATCATGGTCAGCTTTTTACACAACATGCTGTTGCCGTCAAACCGTTCCTGCCTGAAAAATTCCGGCATATCCTTCACATCCGTTGAAATCATATGGTTAGGAAGAATATCCTCCGTCATGTCAAACCAGAATTTCGACATCTGGGTCAGAACCGTCCCCTTCTTGTCCACCTGATTGCTCAGGATCACGTCAAAACAACTGATCCTGTCTGTTGCAACCATAATCAGGCTGTCACCATTATCGTAAATCTCGCGTACCTTGCCCTCCTTGACGGGCTTAAAATCCTGAATACTCATCATTATCCTCTCATTCCGCCGCAGCCTGTCTCCGGAAACTGCCCTGAAACCGTGCCCCGCCGAAAAGCTGCCGCGCAGTAATCTTATAACGGGTTACCCTTAGAGTGTATTGTATTCCGGGAAAAAAAGCAAGCTATTTTATGTTTTCTCTGCCGCCCCAGAACGCCTCCTGCCGCCAGACCCGTGACGCCCTCCCCTGCCCCGGGAATAATTCAGGGAAACGCTGATGAAAGCGTTTCCCGCAAGCCAGCTTGTCGGCTCTGGAATTCTGCGTTGCAAAGCAGCATAACCCCTGCAAATCCGTGCGTATCCGCCGGAGGCTCTGAGGACGCGTTGATTTCATCAGCGCTTCCTTAGAATACTGCGGATGCGTCCCCCGGCAGTACCCTGACATGCTCCAGGAAACTCAGGCTGTTCTTCCCTTCCGTCTCATTATATTCGTACCCAAGCTCCCTGCCCACGTACTCCGCGGTCTGCCGGAACAAATCACACATCCTGAATACAGCCTCCCAGGCCTCCTCCGGATCTGAAGAAAACCATGTGGACAGGTATGTCTCCCATTCCCCCTTCTCCAGCCACCGATACATATATTTTCCCGACTTTCCTATACTGACCGAGAAGCCTGTGAGGATTCCCACCTTCCACGCAAGCATCTTCTCCAGCTGCTTGCGTACATGAAAATTCACCATATCCTGGACATAGGGCATCTCGCCCCGCCACATCCCCTTTGCCACATTATTCAGGCACCACCAGAACTCGTTGCACGCGCAGGCGTATTCCTTTTGATCCGGCCTTCTGACATGATAACCGGTGTCATTGGATTCCGGCAGCTTGGGAAATCGTTTGTCCTTGTCCAACAGAATCACCGTCAGGCTATCGTCAAAGCCATCCTCCAGGTTCTTCTCCACCGTCTCCACATGCAGGTCGATCCTGACCCCGTCCGCAAACTGCACCAGCCAGCCGTAGCTTTTGGAGATGTCCGTCCCCTCCCCCGGAAATTCGTCAGGCAACTGCATATACAGGATCTCTCCAAACTGCCTGATCCAGTCCTTGTCCTGTATAAACTCTGAAGTCTCCCGCACCACATAAACCACGTCATAATCCTGAAAAATATCTTTGGGCACATTGGGATTGGTCCTGGATCCGTTCATATAAGCCCCCCGGATCCGCTCGTCCTTCTCCCCGATCCCCAGGATCAAATCAAATATTTCCTTTTCTCCACGCATCTGTCTTCCTCCCAAAATCTTTTTCTAAAAGAAAATGGCATTTCATGTGCCGCTTTTGTCAGCAGGCTTCCACAGCAATGTGGTCTTCTCAATGCCCGGCAGGACATCATAAATGGAGCATCCCATTTTCTCCTCGAAATACTCTTTATTCCGAAAGGTAATATCCCATCCCTGAATATAGGTTTTCATGATTCCGTATCTGCGTGTTACATCCACGAATCTTTTTTCCAGAATGACAAAACCATAATCCGTCGCAAGGGCATCACAAATCTGAATCAGCTTGTCATAATCATCCGCCCGGCAATTTTGTATGTATTCCTTTACAACCTTTTCCTCTTTCGTGTCCGGCTCATAATCAAATTCGTCCTTCATCAGAGGATAGGAATGGGTCATACAAATTCTGGCCACCTCCTCCCAGCCCTTTTCCATTGCATAAACATAGCCTTCATATACATGCTTTGGAATATTGACTATGCCGACTCGTCGCCCTATATCATGCAGCATCCCCAAAACATGCGCTTTATTTTCATCCAGCTCCGACACCCTCTGTGCTATGTTCCGGGCTGCAATTCCCACATTCAGGGAATGCCTGATCCAGGGCCCCGGATTTAATTCTGCTGCAGTTTCCAATTCTTGTTTTGCCTGCTCAACAGTGGGTAACATAAATGCACCTCCCTTTCATACCTCGCGCTGACCTCATTATATATTGTCCCATCGAAAAAGTATAGCTGGATTCTGAAAAGCACTTGACATAGCCCGTAATATAGTGTATGTTATATAACATAAATTATATATAGGAGGAGCCACATGCCGCCAAAAGCAAAAATTTCAAGGGAAATGATTCTGGAGGCAGCCTTTCAAATTGCCCGGACGCAGGGAGCGGATCAGATAACAGCCCGCAGTATTTCACAACAGCTGAACTGCTCCACCCAGCCGATTCTGTATTACTTCGCATCGGTTGCCGACATCAAGGCGGCAGTTTATGAACGGGCAGACGAATATCATTCCTGCCGGCTGATGAATACGGACCATGACTACGGGGATCCCCTGCTGAACATGGGCATGAATTATATCCGTTTCGCGGTTGAAGAAGGTCATTTATTCCGCTTGTTGTTCCAATCCAATGAGTTTTCGGGAGACAGCCTGGCAGATTTGGTCCATTCGGAAGGTATAATGCCCGTTATTCAGGTTTTGCGGCAGGAGGCAGGAGTGACAGCCGGGGAAGCCGCAGAAATCTTTACAAACCTTTTTATTTTTGTTCACGGATACGCCAGCCTGTTTGCCAATAATGAAATGGCCTGTGAGGAAGACCATATCATCAGGGCATTAACGAAGGTTTATTCCAGCCTTGTCACAAAGTCAAAAGTCGAAATGCCGGAGAAGGATGCCCAGACACCTTCCTGCCCGGAGGAATGTGAGGAAACATGAAGAAACTGTACGATAAAAACGAACTATCCTTTGCCCTGCTGTGGATCGGTATCTATGTGGTGCTGATAAGCGCCGCCGACAATTTTTCGAAAAGCCTGGGGGTTGAAAGGCTCCTGACCGCGCCGGCCTGTATTGCCCTGACCCTGATCCTGTATCTATGGCTGAACAGATACGGCCTGAAAAAAGAATACGGTCTTTGCCCCTTTGAAGGTGTCCCGGGGAAATACCTGTATTTTATCCCCCTTGTACTCCTGGCATCCACCAATCTCTGGGGCGGCCTGCAAGTAAACCTGACTCCCTGGGAATCGGTTCTGCATGTGATATGTATGCTTTGTGTGGGCTTTCTGGAGGAAATTATTTTCAGAGGGTTCCTGTTTCGGGCAATCTGCCGGACCAACGTCAGGCAGGCCATTATAATTTCCAGCATTACCTTTGGCTTTGGCCATATCGTAAATCTGCTGAATGGAAGAGATATTCCGGAAACCCTGATGCAGATCTGCTATGCAGCTGCCATCGGTTTCCTGTTTACCGTGCTTTTTTACAGAGGAAAAAGCCTCTGGCCCTGCATCATTACCCACGGCGTTATCAACAGCTTAAGCGCTTTTGCAAATAAGTCCGCGATGACGATGCAGACTTATCTGGCCGCATGTGTCTTCCTGTGTTTTGTCTCAGTCAGCTATGCACTCTATATTTGGGAAAAAACAAAGCCCTGAAGCCGGCCGGTTTTCCGATCATGACAGGGTCTGCCCCAGACGGCTTCATTATAATTTGCTTCCGCAGGTGACGCAGAATGCAGCGTGTCCTCAATTTCAAGCACTTTTTGCGCCGACCGCTTATGTCAGCCGCTTGACCATCCAGTAAGCATCCGCATAACTGCCGTCCTTATATTTCATATTGTTGGGGAGGGTGCCGCAGATCTCAAAGCCCATATCCTGATACAGGCGGACGGCCCGCTCATTCCCTTTTACCACCTCCAGCTCCACCTGCTCAAAACCCTTCTCTTTCGCGATCCCAAGCAGAGCCCCGATCATGGCCCTGCCTATGCCAAGCCCCGTAAATTCCTGATAAAGCGCAATCCCCATGCTGACCCGGTGCCGGTATCTGAGCGGGCCGTTTCCCATAAGGGAGCAGTTCCCCACATATCTCCCGTCCAGAAACCCCAGCAGCATCACACTGTTCCCGGAATCGTTCTGTTTGCGGATAAATGTCTCTTCCTCCTCCAGGGTCATGGTGATTTCCTCCGGCTCCTTCAAAAGATACCGGGTCTCCCCGCAGATAGTCCTCAGACAATCCAGCAGCATCCGGGCGTCCTCCTCCCGGGGATTGCGCAGCGCGAGCTCCCCGCCCTTCACCGTCAAAATAATGTCCTCTGTACGCATAAGCTTCCTCCTCCGGTATGTCGTCTATACCCCTCAGGCTTCTTCTCCCGCAATCCTTCTGGCCACATACACGCCGCTGGCGGAAGCGTGGGACAGGGAATGGGTCACTCCGCTGCCGTCCCCGATAATGTAAAGCCCCTTATGGCAGCTCTCCAGATTTCCGTCGATCTCCACCTCCATGTTATAGAACTTCACCTCCACCCCATACAGCAGGGTATCGTCGTTAGCCGTGCCGGGGGCAATCTTGTCCAGGGCATAAATCATCTCAATGATGCCGTCCAGGATCCGCTTGGGCAGCACCAGGCTTAAATCTCCCGGTGTGGCTGCCAGGGTGGGCTGCACCAGTCCCTCCTCAATGCGCTTCACATTGCTGCGCCGCCCCCTCACCAGGTCTCCGAACCTCTGCACGATGACGCCTCCCCCCAGCATGTTGGAAAGTCTGGCAATGCTTTCGCCGTAACCGTTGCTGTCCTTAAAAGGCTCCGAGAAATGCTTTGCCACCAGCAGGGCAAAATTGGTATTCTCCGTCCGTTTCTCCACATCCTCATAGCTGTGGCCGTTGACGGTGACAATACCGTTGGTATTCTCGTTCACCACGATGCCATAGGGATTCATACAGAAGGTCCGCACATTATCCTCAAATTTCTCCGTGCGGTACACGATCTTACTCTCATACAGCTCGTCCGTCAGATGGGAAAAGATCACCGCCGGCAGCTCCACCCGTACCCCCAAGTCCACCCTGTTCGACTTCGTGGGTATTTCCAATTCCCTGCACACCTTCTCCATCCATTTGCTGCCGCTGCGCCCCACGGAAACCACACACTTTTCGCAGTCATAGGCCTCCCCGCCGCAGCTCACCCGGTATCCTCCCTCTGTCAGCTCGATCCTGTCCACCGGCGTGTCAAAGTAAAAATCTGCCTTCCCTTTCAGTCCGGCATACAGATTCTGAAGCACCACAAAGTTAATGTCCGTACCCAGATGCCGCACGGAGGCATCCAGCAGATTGAGCTTATTCTGCAGGCACAGCTTCTTAAAATGGGTTCCCGCGGTGGAATACATTTTCGTCCCTTCCCCGCCGTACTCCATGTTGATGCCGTCCACATATTTCATCAGCTCGATGGCTTCCTTCTTGCCGATATATTCATAAAGGGTTCCGCCGAAATCATTGGTGATATTGTATTTTCCGTCGGAAAAGGCCCCCGCCCCGCCGAAACCGCTCATAATGGAGCAGGATTTACAGCCGATGCAGCTTTTCACCTTTTCCCCGTCTATGGGGCAATGGCGCTTTTCCAGGGAATGCCCCGCCTCAAACACTCCCACCTTCAGTCCCGGATTCCGCTTTGTCAGCTCATAAGCCGTAAAGATTCCTCCCGGCCCTGCCCCTACGATAATGACATCATATCTCATATTACCCTCCATATTTCATAAACAATCAATCACATGCTGCTTCAGAGCTGCTCCCTGCACATTCCCGGACAAAGCCGTCTAAATGCTCCTTTAGAAGCAGCAGTGTCTTATACTCCCGCTGGTTCCAGGCCTGCAGCCCTTCCTTCTCCAGCATTTTCTTATTCTTTTCCAATGCCTCCTCCAGGGTGTAAAACACCTGGCGGAATTGATACTTCTTTTCATTCCCGGAATATTCGCACTCCCCCTGCACCGGATAGACATCGCAAAAGTATAAACGGTTGATCTGATGCCAGATCATCGGCTCCTGAACGGACAACCTCTTTTCCTCGATTTCACCAAAGGGCTTTATGGACTGGGGAATCACGTCATATCCCGTTTCCTCCCTCACCTCTCGGATCAGCGCCTGACGGTCGTCCTCCCCGGGCTCAATACCCCCGCCCGGCAGCTTGACCTCCCCAAAGGAATTTTCAATCATCAACAGCCGGCCGGCGCAAATATAATTCCCCTGGCGGAAACTCTGTATATTTCTCCCAGCGCATCCGCATAATTATGCTCATCCATTACAAGAATTTTTTCCATATTTTCCCCACTTCCCGATATGCCGCCGCAGGCGGCAGTGCCGACTTTCTCGGCACAAACAATCCATGAAACCAAAGCGTAAAGGTCACGTAAAGCGCATAGGCAAAAGCCGGGGATAAGACGGCTCTTTCCACCCTCCTTTAGTCGTCAATAAGATCTGATAAATAGATTGGTCGGAATCCAGTATTATCTCATTTGACAAGAGCCCACCCATCGTAACCGCAAAAACGGAACTTACGTCTTCCTCTATTTCCAGTTCCAGGGTTTTTCCATTGCCGATGGGGACTCCCCACTCCCAGGGACAAAAGTCCGCACTCTCCTCAGCCTGCTCCCAGTCAGTCACATCACAGGAAACATCGTCCTCCAGCAGAAACCTTTGCATAAAGTCCTCTTTCGACACTCGGGTAATGATCCAATACGGCATAAGGGCAGAAGCAAGTTTCCATTTCCGCCGCACCACCAGCTTTTTGGCCGGCATACTATATCCTCCCTTTCCGGAAATATTACTATATCGCCAACACCGTCACAAGAGTTACTGCCGGCTTTATGCCGGCGGCTTTACCGTTGCCGTAACGGTTCAGACAGGGCACCGAACTGATACCTGCTGCCACCAGTATATCACAGCCTCCCTGTAAAAGTCTAATGGATTCTTTTATTGCTGATAATACCGGGCCTGGGCGTTCCACAGCTCCGCATATTTGCCGCCTTGGGATAACAATCCTTCGTGGCTGCCCTTCTCGATCACCTGTCCCTCATGAAATACGGCAATCTCGTCGCAGAACCGGCAGGAAGACAGCCGATGGCTGATATAGATGGCCGTCTTGTCTTCCACGATCTCATTCAGACGGGTGTACACCTCATACTCCGACAGGGGATCCAGCGCCGCCGTAGGCTCATCCAGCACCAGAAAAGGCGCATCCCGGTACAGGCTCCTGGCAATGGCCAGCTTCTGCCCCTCACCGCCGGAAACCTGTATTCCCTTGTCTGCGTTCTCCCGCTGGCACAGCCATGTCTTCAGCCCTTTATCCGCCTTCGTCCGATACCACTCTCCAAGTCCGGCCTTCTCCAGGCACTCCACGGCCCTGTCCTCGTCGCAGGACAAACCCGCCGCAATATTTTCCCCCAGCGGCGCGTCCAACAGCTGAAAGTCCTGAAACACCACGGAGAATATGGACATATACTCCTGATAATCATACTTTCTGATATTGATACCGTTTAACAAAATCTCCCCCTCTGTGGGATCATAGAGCCTGCACAGCAGCTTGATAAAGGTGGTCTTACCGGAACCGTTCTGCCCCACCACCGCCAGCTTCTCTCCTACGTTAAACCGCATGTTCACATGACGCAGGGCATACTCCCGGCTGCCCGGATACCGAAAGCTCACATCTTTAAATTCCACCCCATACTGTCTGTCGCTCCGCTTTTCCACCGTCAGGCTTCCCTGATACATTTCGTTTGGGATGTCCAGATACTCCAACACCTGCTTTAAAAATACCGTGTTACCCCGCATCTGTGCCCCCATGGAGAGCAGCTCGGAGATGCCGCCCGCCAGAGACAGTAACGCTCCCACATACTGTGTCACGCTGCCCACGCCAAAGGCGCCGTACCAGGCTTTCAGGCACACGTAAAGGTAGATACAGCCCATCATGCACTGGGACAGCCCGGCAGTAATGCCACCAATTACGCCTGCCAGTCCTTTCTGCAGCTTCTGGAACACCCCGTGCAGGCCCCAGCTGTTCCCTTTCTCCATCATTTCCAGGGCATACAGATCCTGGCGGTACATCCGAATATCCAGCGCCCGCTTCTCCTCCGTAAAAATCTGAAAGCCAAAAAAGAAATAAAAACGATTTCCGGATCTGCCCGCCTCGGTAGTGGCAAGCTCTGCCTTAACTCTTTTCGCCGCCAAAAGCGGGGATAAAATGAGTACTGCCAGTATTCCGCCCACCGCCAGGCCCAGCCCCGCCTTAAGCAGCGGCAGCCCCTGATATTCGGGCTTAACCGGCAGCGTAAACAAAGATACAGACAAAGCAATACCGCCAGCCACCTTAAAAAGTATCCCTGCCAGCGCAGGCAGCATATAGGTAAACTGCCAGATCCCCCGTCCTCCATAATTGGACGTCTGTAAAATCTGCGTCAGCTGATCGCTGCAGCGGGCATCGTCCGCCTGGGCAAAATCCAGCTCCAACGCTTTCTTCCCATAGATCCAGTTAATCCAGTAAGATTCGGTGGCTGTCTGGGCATCTTCCATTCGCTTAAGGAGGGAACCTGCGATCCGGAATACCGCCGTCAGTCCCAGAATCAACAGCACCCATCTGGTCAGGATTTCCGGCCTGCGGGCCGCTGTGAGCTCATCTAAAAATCTTGCGGAGCAGTACAACGTCACATAGGGCGACAACGCCTCCAAAATCCGCACCGTAAAACGCAGAACAAAAAATCCCGGTCTGGCTTTGGCACAGATGCCAAATATCCGTCTGTTTATCCCCAGCACCTCCCTGAGGGACAGCTTCTCTTCCTTCACATCCTTTTTCTCTTCCGACATTTCCTACCCCTCCTTTCCGGCTGCGTCCCCATCCTGCTGCAGACCACCGTTTTCTGTCAATCCCCCTGTTCCCGCTTCCAGGCCCTCGTCCCCGCAGTCTTCCCCGCCACTCTGATAATACTTACTCTGGATTCGGAACAGCTCCGCATATCGGCCTCCCAGGGCTGCCAATTCCTCATGGGTACCTTCCTCCCGGATGCCTCCGTCCTCCAGCAGAATAACCCGGTCGCAGAAACGGGTGCTTGCCAGCCGGTGAGAAATATACACACTGGTACGTCCCCTGGACAACTCGTCATAACGCTGATAGATGTCCTGTTCTGCCAGGGCATCCAACGCTGCCGTGGGCTCATCCAGCAGCAGCACCGGGGCATCCTTGTACAGCATACGGGCCATCATCAGTCTCTGCAGTTCCCCGCCGGAAAGCTCTATGGCCTCCGGATACACTGCCTTCTCCAGCTTGGTATCCAGACCGTCCTCCAGGCGTTCTATCCGTTCCCGCATTCCCGCGCGATCCAGACAGGCCCTCACTCTTTCTGTCTCCGGAGAGCTGCACTGGGCCACATTCTCCGCAATGGAGCCTCCCAAAACGGAAAAATCCTGAAATACCCCGCTGAACAATCGGTAATACTCCCGCCGGTTATACTCCCGAATGTCTACCCCATTTAGCAGTACCTCCCCTTCATCGGGATCCAGGAAACCGCTCAGCAGCTTTATCAGCGTGGTCTTGCCGGCACCGTTTGCGCCTACCACCGCCAGCTTTTCCCCCGGCTTTACCGTCAGGTTAAAATGAGACAATATCGGTTTTTCTCCGTTGGGATACCTATAGGTCACGTTGCGCAATTCAAAGGTGCAACTCTGCAGGCCGTTTAATACCGGCTTTTTCCCTCCCTCCATCAAAAAAGGTTCCGGAAAATCAAGAAACTCCCGGACGGCAGATATATCAATGCTCTGTCTGTGCAGATCGGTAAAACCGCCAAGTATTCCCGTGATCCAGGCGGTAAAACCGGTCACCGCCGTAAAATACAGCAAAAACTCTCCCGCAGAAAGATTTCCCTCCAGCGTGACCGCCAGCAGATAGGCATAAGCAATACCGTTGCGCAGAATATCCAGCACCAGGCTTGCCATATCTGCCAGAAGATTGTTTATTCCCCGGCGTTTCTGTATATCCTCCGCCAGCCTCTGATATTTCATGTGCATCCCCTCCAGCCACTCCCTCATGCCGAAGATACGCACATCCTTGGCCAGCCTGAAATCGCGGACAGCCTCCAGCAGGCAGAAATCCTTCCGGTAAGGCTCCGCACCTTCCGCCTGAAAGCGATATTCCTTCTGTACAAAATGGTAGGTAATGAAATACCCAAGCCCGGAAGTAAGCAGAGTAATCAGAATCAGAAAGGGCTGAACCCGGGTGAGCAGGGCCAGGTAGATACCAAAGCAGATCAGGTTCTCCGGAATAGCAAACATGGTTCTCCAGATTGCCTCCGTTGCTGCCGAACCATTACCGTCACATGCCTCCATGCCCTGCTCCCACTTATTATTGAATTCCTCGTTCAGCAGCAGGGGATAAGAGCAGCTTCCCATCTTGGCATTGATCCGGCCCATCATACATGCCCTCGCCACAATCAGACGGATCCACTGCTGGTCCAGATACCCTTTGGCAGCATAGGCAGCAAACAGCGCCAGCACAAAGCCCCCCAGCGTCCCCAGCAGCACCTCCAGTGACTGCCTCTGTTCCAGAAGACGGAGCAATGTGGGCGACAGGTACAATCCGATGACGCTGATTGCCACGTTAACCAAAACCTTAAGACTCTGCTGAAACAACAGCCCCGGTATCTCCCGGCTCATCTTCAGCAGATATTTGATATTACTGCATATGCCGTACCGGGGCCTGCGGATTTTGTTCTTTTTTTCTTCTGTCCGGCTCATATATCCCTCCCTCACGAAAACCGTATGCGTAAGATCCGTTTCTGCCTTAAGCTGATCTGACGCATACTTTACTTCCTGCACATAGTATCACAAAAAAACAAGGGCATTACACTTCGAGGGACGAAATGTATGCCCTTGGGGATAAATAACATTTGAACGGCCCAAGTCACTGGGGCAGCAGAACCTCTGTGGTAAAAGCTCCGTCCTCGCTGCCCCGCCGGAGATACCCGTGGTATCGTTCTATGATAGTGTCAATGCGTACCAGGCCGTAGCCGTGGTCATGTCCCTTGGTGCTGGCAAAACGCCCGTTCTCCTGGCGCTGCTGCTTCTTCCGGGCCGTGGTATTGGTGAGGGAAATATAGAGCTGGGTATTCTTCATCTCCATATAAATGCGGATCATCCGCTCTTTCTGCGGAAGCTGCATACAAGCCTCTATGGCATTGTCAAACAGATTCCCCAGGATGATACACAGATCAACCCCTGATATGGTCAGAGTCACGGGTACATGGGCATCCGCCCACACCTGAATCTCCCTGGACCTGGCCAGGGAAATTTTACTGTTCAGGATGATGTCCGTCATCCGGTTGCCGGTCTTCAGGGCCAGATCCACCGTGCCCAAATCCTCATTCAGCCCATCCAGATACGTCCTGATTGCCTCCAGATCCCCCAATTCGGCATAGTTCCTCAGCACCTGGATATGATTGCGGTAATCATGCCGCCAGCCCCGGGTCTGATTGTACATATTCTCCACCTCGGCATAATGAGTAGACAGCAAATCCCCCTGATAGCGGGCAATCCTCTTGTCAATGATCCTGTCCAGCAAAGACATGGTACCTCCCTCTCCCCACCTCAAAAATACGCGATCAGCGCCCGGTTTAGGCCTTCATACTGCTTCCTGGACAGAGGCAGTGCCGTGCCGTCCTTCAGCATTACCTCCTCTCTGGTAATCCGCCGGATGAACCGCATATTGACAATAAAGGAACGATGTATTCGATAAAAGCTTTCATCCAGCTCTCCTGCCAGATCGTTCAGGCTTCTTTTCACACTGTAATCCTCTTTACCATGGACCGTAGTATAATTACGCAGGACCTCCAGGTATCGGATCTCATACAGCGGCAGCTGCACCACCCCATCCGGCAGGGTGAGCACAAGCATACGCTCCCTGACGCGGATGCGCTCCACGGCCCGGTCCAGCACCTGGCCCAGACGGTCTCCGTTCACAGGCTTTAACAGATAATGCAGGGCCTCCACATCATAGCCCTCGGCAATATAATCCATATAACCCGTGAGGAAGATAATCTGCATTCCTGCCCCGTGCTGCCGCAGATGCCTGGCCAGCTCCAGGCCGCTCATACCGCCCATCTCAATATCCAGCAGCAGGATGTCCATATCCCGGTTTTCTTCCCAGGCAAAAAGCAGGGCCTCCGCCGAAGGAAAGGTTAAAAGCTCCGCCACGATTCCCTTCCGCCTTTTCCACGCTTCCGCCAGCCCGCCCACATAGGCTGCATCCCCGGCATTGTCGTCGCATATGACTATTTTCATGTCACTCTCCCGTTAATTCCACATACAGGGGCTCATGCCCCACCGCAGGCAGAAAAACCTCCAGCAGATCCTTCATCCGCAGGCGGATACTGGAAGTGTTCATGCAGGGATGACAGCCGAAAAATTCCCCCTCCAGAAGATCCCTGTCTATCAACAGCTGCACCCGGCACTCCGTATCGTGCATCAGACCCATAACGCTGACGCTGCCCGGGCTGATATGCAGATACCGCTCCATATAGACCGCCTCCCCAAAGGACAGCCTGGAGCTGCCGATCTGGGCGGAAAGCTCTTTGGTCTTAAATACCTTATCCCCCGGCATCATCAACAGATAAAAATTTGTCCGCTGACGGTTACACAGGAACAGATTCTTGCAGATCATTGCCCCCTGCAGTGCCTCATCCACCGCCTGACAGGCCTCCATGGTGTTGGTCTCCCTATGGTCGATCCGCTCATAGGGGATGTTCAGCCGGTCCAGCAGCCCGTACACCATAAGCTCCCGCTCAAGACGGTGGGCCTCCTTCCGGTCCGGCCCCCCGTTCTGCAGTACAAGACGCTGCTCCACAGGCTGCGCTTTCCCCTGATACCAGCCGACCATACCGTCCTTTTTACAGTAATACCCTGCCCCGGTCTGCAGAATCACATTCAGCCGGTCTCCCGGGGCCACGGCCAGCACCGTGTCCGCATAATCGCTGTAGTGCAGCCTGCCCTCGCCGTCATGATAAGTCCAGTTTATAGGTCCCGAAAAGATCTTTCCCGAGGAAAGCTGTTTCCACTCCCCCATATCCCCATCCCGGGATAACAGCTCCACCCCGCTTTCGAAATACTGAATGTGTGCCCCGGCAGCCCGGCCCTCCTGGCCCTCCAGCGCTTCCACCTGAAGTAAACCGTCATACCCCATCCAGCTGATTTCGTCCATGTCCCCCTGACTGTCGGGAATGATGATTCCGTTGAGCTGCCCGGAAGACTTCAATCCGTTTCCCCCGTCTATGCACAAAATTCCCCTCTCCCGGTCATACAAGGGGCTTACATCCTCCCGGTCCGTGCGGTACAGACAGGTAGGCCAGTGACCCGTGACCACGATATGATCCCGGAACGAATATCCCTGATTGTAAAAATCATCGTTTTTCAGGAACGGCTGCGGATCCGTTCCCACCAGGCTCTCCACTTCTTCCGTGGGTATGCCGCCGTGGACAAAAATGTACTTTCCCGCAGTCAGAATCGTCGGCCTGCTCCAGAGAAAATCCAGCTCTTCCTGAAACTGCTCCAGCATCATACAACGGTATTCTGCGGCCTTCTCCCCCTCCACCTGACTGACGGGTATCCCCATATCCCCCAGCATCTCGGAAAAGAGGCTTCCTCCCCAGGTCCGCTCCGCCCAGGCAAGGAAGCCCGCCCAGTCCGCCACTCCCTCCGGAGAATCGTCATCTGCTTTCAGAATCCGTCCCAGATCCACGTTTCCCATGGACACGTAGACGGGATGCTGCCTGGCCAGATCCATCACATACTGCACCACCCGCAGGCTCTCCGGCCCTTTTTCAATCAGGTCTCCCACGATCACCAGTATATCGTCCCCTCCGTAATGCAGCTGCCGCAGGAGCTGAATCAGACGGTCCAGATGGCCATGTATGTCACTGACTGCCAGAATGCGCTGCCCCGGCTCCGTATGTATACGCTGTATACTGGTTTTCATCTGATGTGCCATATTGCTCTCCTTCGTATAGTTACCGCCTGTGCAAGCTCCCTATTCGTTCTCATCGCCATGTTGTCACCTTCCTGCACAAAACCGGACATAACCTATCTACACTATAATAGCACTTTTTCGATCCTGTATCCAGCCGTATTTGTAGCCTTGCTTTGCTCCCGCAGACAGAAATTTCGGAATCCAGTTTCATTTTTTCCTTGATTTTTTTCCCCGTTGTGGTACAATAAGTTACATGGAAGCATAGCTCAGCCGGGATGAGCGTTCGCCTCACACGCGAAAGGCCAGGGGTTCGAGCCCCCTTGCTTCCATTTTTATTGTCTGGAAAGCCTTGTAAATACTGAATTTCCGGGACTATCTCATCTTGAGGTAATCAACAAGGTAATCAGAACATAAGTTTGGCTTCCTTGAATTCTGGAAGATTGCTAAGTATCTGTTCTTTCTTTTGATCTGACTTGCAGTTACGGGGACAGTTCCTTTCGCATTTGGATATTTGCGCATGTCCGGCAGCATCTTGTACAAGTCTTTTATCAACCCCGTTGTCTAAGGAAGCCTTATATGATAGCAAATTAGTCATCATAAGCCATCCTGTTTATCAAAAGAACGCCTTAACATATGCCAATGTCTTCTCTAACAAGTCTTCTGGCATTTTCTCCGCAAACTGAATATTCCTGCTGATTACATCCAAACACTTCATATGTTCTGTCAATATCACACCTGTTGTTTTTGTTCTACTATCTAAAGGAATATGCAGCGGAAATTTATTGCTTGTATTCGTGATCGGACATACCACAGCTAATTTAGTCCTCATAAAGAACTGCTCATTACTGATAACTACTCCAGGTCTTCTTCCTGCCTGCTCATGTCCTGATTGTGGGCTAAAATCCAAGAATACAATATCTCCTTGCTCCGGGTTATACATTACCACACTTCCTTCCCAATAGGAGAACTCCAGTCAAATTCCTCTGCTACATATTCTCCGTCATAATCTTCGAATATATCTTCCAATGTAAGTTCCTTTTTCTCTTTAACTTTTGTAATCACAATATTATCATCAACCCTGTTAAGTTCTACAAGATCATTCTCCATCATTCCTAATGCGTCAAGAAATGCTTTGGGTATTCTTATTCCCTGTGAATTTCCCCATTTCTGAATTGTTGCTTGCATAAAATCATCTCCTTCCTTATATTCAGTATATACAATAGTATATACATTGTCAATGGCCTTATACGAAAAAGAAGGACCTCTTTCGTATTATTCCAACGGTTGTTCTTCTGTATTTCCCGTCAAATAATCCAATAAATCAATTCTTCCACCATACATACAGTCCGGGTGTCTTAAAAGCTCCTGCACATCCTTTGGCTGTGCCCCAAGTGTCTCAAGTGTTCCGTGCTTAGTCAAAGCTTTTATAATCTGCCAGCCTTCATAACTATGTTTCAAATTCTTCTTAACTGGTGTAAAGCCTAAATCCATATATACTTTACAAGCCAACCAGGTATTCGTCTGTGTAGGAATTTTAGCTCGCACATGTCCTAATTTATTCATTGCTCGAAGGACATACGTTATCAACGGTTTCGACAGTCCATTTCCCTGATATTCCCGCTTAACAGCCACCCAATGAAGCCAACCGTCATCAGAGGTATCACGCCCATGAATATCATAAAATGCGGTAGCTGTAGCTACTTTTTCACCTTCATCGGTTTCAATAAAAAACATTCTGTTTGGAAGTTCGTCCAACCTTGCCGCATAATAACGATTCCATGCCTCTAATCCCTGCTTATAGCTTACAAACTCTTTGGCGGACATTTCAATATCGATCCAGGCATCCCTGTCATTGTCAGCATATGAAACGAAACGGTAACCTTTGGGAAGCTCATATTGTACCATGTCAGTAATATTACCTTCCAGCAAAAGTTCATAATAACATATTCTCTCGTCGTGATTATCATATCTGTCGGCCATGACCTCAGGTAAACGGGAATCCAGGGCTTCTTTGATTTCTTTTTCAATATTTCGAATATACTTTATCCTTTCGACCGTGTTTCTTACCTCGGAAATTCCCATCATTCTTTCTGTTTCATCAATACATGCTCCAAGCGCTCTTTGAATATTATACTCCAGCCATTCAACCCAGGTATATGCCAACCCAAATACACCGCTGTACGCCCGAAAACAATTATCATACGCCTCCAGATAACCGTCAAAGAAAGCAACCATCTTTTCAATATCCATATTACAGTTTGTAATTCCTGACCATTGAAGTGCCAGTTGAAGTGTATGGGATATTGGATTGCCATAGTCAAGGCATTCTAAATCTATTACCCATGGATTGCCGTTATCCCACATAATATTTTTAGGATCCATATCCTCGTCAGATACACACATTATATCCGGCAAAGATGCCCTTGCCTGATTCAACTCCTTCTCGGCATAGACTAAAAGCTTCTCATTGTCAGCCAAAAGAGAGGCAATCCCGCTTTTTTCTTCGCTCGCTTTACGGATATATTCGTGCCAATTAATGTGACTGAATTCAGGCTCCTGGTGGGCAACGTTGCCGGGACTAATTGCATGAATCTTTCCAAGAATATTTCCGGCAATTTTGCACTGGTCGTTTGAAATAGTATTCCAATCAGTAATATGTCCATCCTGCCAATTGAATATATAAAAATAATGTCCATCTACATTTTGCATTTTTTTACCCAGAACTGTCAGGGCAGGCACGATAGGAATATCCTCTTTTTCCAAAATACATTCCATTTTCTCTGCTCTGTCGAAATTAGCATGCACACCTTCCCTTCCCATGATTTCAGGATTAAGATGTTTCACTGCATATATTCCGGATTTTGTTCTTACTCTGTACATTCTATGCAAAAAGCCGCCAGATACCGGTTCAATTGGGAAAATGACAGCTCCAAACCCACACTTTGCCATCAAGTCTGCTATCAATTTGTCGATTGTACCATCCTTCAACATTTCTTCCTCGCTTTGCATGCAAAATTGCATCCGAAAACCATCACTTGGATATATCATATGTTTCCATTGTTTCCCCATGTAATGATTTGTCATTCAGCTATATCTTCATCGCCCTGTCCACCGGCACGGCGCAGACAACGCCCCTGGCCTCCGCCCGCAGGCCAAACTCCCCGTTTACTTCCTCCATGATCTGGTTCCGCACACTGTCCGCCGCCAGGATGGCTATAATCTCCTTCTCCTCCTGCACCTGCAGGTCCATTATCTGCTCCGCCCCCGCAAGTCTTGCACGAATCACGGTACCCCCCGTGGCTCCCGCCTTCTTAGCGGTCTGCATGACCGCGTCCGCATATCCCTGATTGACCGTAATCAGGATCAGGCTGTGACGATATTCGCTCTTCATGGCACTCTCCTCCCCTTCGATCTCACCGCTTTCCGTCCCCATCAGAAAAAGCTCCGCTGCCACCCGGTTAATGGCCGATGTAGACAAAAGCATCATCAGGCCGTTATAACCCAAACCGGAGCTTAAATCTTTGGCAAGCTCCGCCGCCAGTGCCGCCACCAGCCTGCGGGGTGCATAGCTTATCACAATGTCCTTATCACTGCTGCCCAGCCCCAATATATCCATCATCTCGGAGGAAGCCGTCCCCTGGCCCACGCACTGCATGTGAAAGCCGATCTTCCTCTTGCCCAGCATCTCGATATACGCTTTTGCCCTGCCCCGCTCTATGATGGAAAAGATCAGCATAATCTGATCCTGCCTGTCTGCCCTCACGCCTCCGCCTCCTCTTCCGCCGCATCATAATACAGGATAATATCCTCTATCTGGCTGATCTCGTAATTTGCCCGTGCGATCTGCCTCTTTCTCTTCACATTGCTCCACAGCCCCAGCACCTGGATTGTAATCAGGGGCGTCATGGCCACCATGGCCACCAGCCCGAAGGCATCCGTCATCACATCCCCGCCGCAGGCCTCGCATGCCCCCATGGCAAAGGGCAGCATAAAGGTAGTGGTCATGGGGCCGCTGGCAACACCGCCGGAGTCAAAAGCAATCCCCGTGTAAATGGGCGGGACAAAAAAGGCAATTGCAAGAGATACCACATACCCTCCGATCAGGAAGGGATAAATCGGAATCCCCGTCAGCACCCGGAGCATGGAAACCCCTACGGACAGCCCCACGCCCATGGACAGCGCCCTGCCGATGGACTGCTGGGAAATGGCGCCGTTTGTCACCTCTTCCACCTGTTTCTTCAGGGTATGTACCGCCGGCTCTGCGGAAACCACAAAGTATCCCATCAGCATTCCCACCGCAATCAGCCAGTACCGGTGTCCTCCCCCGGCGATCTTGGCGCCGATGAGCCTGCCTGCAGGCATGAAACCGGCATTGGCTCCCGTCAGAAACAATACCAGTCCGATATATGTATAAATCATACCCACGCTGATCCGGATCATCTGATGCTTATGAAACCTTCTGTAAAGTATCTGGAATACGAGAAACACACCCACAATGGGCAGAAATGCAATCAGAACCTCTTTCGCATACAACGGCATCTCCCGCAGGAAAAACAGGAACGCATCCTTCGTGGTAAGGTATTCGCCTAAAACCGTCTGCGTTGTCTCCGGCACGGGAGAAAAGCAGATGCTTAAAATCAGCACGGACAAAATCGGCCCGATACTGCATAACGCCACCAGGCCGAAGCTGTCCTCCCCGGAATGCTTCCCGCCTTTGATGGAGGCCATGCCCGTGCCCAGGGCCATCACAAAGGGAACCGTAATCGGCCCCGTGGTCACGCCCCCGGAATCAAAGGCCGTGGGAATAAACTCGCTGGGTGCAAAGACCGCCAATACCATCACTGCCAGGTAAAATACCAGCAGCAGCCGGGACAAAGGAATATTCTTTTTCGTTCTCACCATGGAAATCACAAGGAAAATGCCCACCCCCAGCGCCACCGACAAGATCAGCACCAGATTGGGAATAGACGGAACCTGCTCCGCCAGAACCTGAAGATCCGGCTCCGCAATGGTAATCAGCGCCCCCAGAATAAAGCTGACCACAATGGCAGCCAGAAATCTCTTTGACCTGCTGATCTGTACGCCGATGCCCTCACCCAGTGGCTGCATGGACATGCCTGAGCCGATGGTAAAGAGGCTCATGCCAAGAATCAGAAAAACGGTTCCAAAAATGAACAACACCAGAATGCCGGAGTCCAAAGACGCCAGGCTTACACTTAATACCAACACAATTGCCGCTATGGGCAATACGGATTTGGCGGATTCGCCGATTGCTCCCCTGATAAATCTCACACAGCCACTCCTTTTCACATGATAATAAGAAAATAATATCAAGTGCCGGAGAAAATGTCAATCGGCGAATCCTCCCTGTCCCCTGTCAGGAACGCCAGTTCTCTGCCCGCAAAAAGTCCCGGAATATCTGCTCCCTGTCCCTGGCGGTCTCAAAGAAGGGCAGACCGTATTCCAGGCATTGTTCTTTCATCAGCCTGCTCTGTTCCACGATATAAGCGGCGCCTTCTCTGAGCTCCTCATCGGACTTGTAAAAGGTATAGTCCTTCTCCGTATCATATTTCTTCTGAATTGCAAACCGCTCTTCCGGCGTCACATCGGAGGTAAGGAAATAGAAAATCTCGCAGTTTGCCCCATTTATATGCTTCATGTAATCCTCCGGCAGAAGCTGGTACATATCCAGTACCATACCCGGCTCAAATTCGTCATATTCGGCGCTGTCAAGCATTGCCCGCACAAACGGCGCCATTTTACCGCTGATTACGCGCAGCGTCTCCATGGAAGACAAGCCGGCATAAGTGTTGACGCCGGTTTCCGGAAAACACTTTTCAAAGCCTGCTATACAAGAGTCCATGCTGAAATGTTGATAGCCGTACCGTACTGCAATTTGATGGGCGACGGTACTCTTCCCTGCCCGGGGCACCCCCGCAATAATAATATTGTTTTTTATATCGCCCCTCTCCTTCCCTCTCACTACGCCGTTTCACTCATTTTCAACTGGGCATTTACCAGCCCGTAATAAATTCCCTTCTGCTCCAGGAGCTCGTTGTGGGTGCCGATCTCCGCCACGCCGTGCTTGTCAATGACCACCAGCCTGTCGGCATTTCGCAGGGTGGAAAGCCTGTGTGCAATGGCAAATGTAGTCCTGCCCTTGACCAGTCGGTCCAGAGCCTGCTGAATCAGGAACTCGCTCTCCGTATCCAGGGCAGACGTCGCTTCATCCAGAATCAAAATTCTGGGATCATTCAAAATAGCTCTGGCAATGGCAATCCTCTGCCGCTCGCCGCCGGATAGATTGTAGCCGTGCTCCCCCACATAGGTATTATAGCCGTCCGGCGTCTTGCAGATAAAGTCATGGGCATTCGCCGCCCTGGCCGCCCGGATAACCTCCTCCAGAGTCGCGTCCTGCTTGGCAAAGCGGATGTTAGCCAGGATACTTCCCGAAAACAGGAAGGTCTCCTGCAGCACCACGCCGATCTGAGAATGCAGGCTTTCTATCTGTACGTCCCTGAGGTCATAGCCGTCCAGTAAAATTCTGCCCTGATCCACGTCGTACAACCGCATAATCAGGTTAATCAGGGTGGATTTTCCCGTACCGGAAGCACCTACCAGACCGATCATCTCCCCCGGCTTCACCGAAAAGCTGATATTTTCCAGCACCGGTTCATAGGTCTGGTAGCCAAAGGATACCTTCTCAAAGTCAAAGTTCCCCTGAATGGGGAAGGCCTTGCTGTCTTCTTTATCCGCCAGCATGGGCTCCTCGTCCAGCACATCATAGATTCGGTTCAGGCTTGTCACCATCTGCATCACCTGGCGGGGCAGATGGGTCATCCAGCTTAAAGGCCCGAACAAATAGCCGTTATAGGTCACAAACTGCACCAGGCGGCCTACCGTCATATCCCCCTCCAAAACCTGAATACCCCCGAAATAGATGGCGATATAGGTTCCGATTCCCAGCAGGAAAGTCAGAATGGGGAAAAACACTGCCCAGAAAGTTTCGTTCTTCTTCTGCACATTCGCAAAATCTCTTGTCTTTTCGTTAAATTTGGCGCTCTCCCGCTCTTCCTGTCCGAAAGACTTCACGATCCTCATACCGGAAATAATATCCTGCAGATTGCTGCTTAAGTCGTCAAATTTCAGCCACTGCCTGTGGAAGATCGTCCGGATATGGTGCCAGAAGGCCCTGGTCACCACAAACACCACCACCACAAACATCAGGGACAACAGAGACATCTTCCAGCTGATGATAAACATCATCACCAGGGATACAATCATGGTAACCAGGGTGGAAAGCATATCACCAAACACCTGCTCCATGAATTCCCTGATCTGCCTGGTATCCCGGGATACACGGTTCATCAGTTCTCCCGGCCTCCTGTTATTGATAAAGGAGAGGGACAGGGTCTGGATCTTATAATACAGCTTCCGCCTCAGGCTCATGCTGATGGACGCCCCCAGCCTGGCGCAGAACCAATACCGTCCCACTCCCAAGGCCAGCCTTGCCACCAGCAGGAAAAACGTAATGCCGATAAACCACCAAAGCTGCGTATAGGTGCCGTTACCGGTAGAAAGCGCATCATCGATAAACTGCCTCTGCACCATGGGCGACACCAGATCCACCGCCGCGATAAAGAGCAGCATCCCGGAAAGCAGCACCAGCCTTCCGGTAAACTCACCGCAAAGGGCCATAAATTTCTTCAGTATGTCCGCCTTGCCGTCACAATAAGGACACTTGCTGGTTCCGGGCAGAGCCCGTCCGCACTTTTCACAGTACTTTTCATATTCCCGGCTGGTGACCCTGTCCCTGCCGGAAAGCTCCCTTCCCTCCTCCCGGGCAAGGATAATCGTCTGCGCCCCCCTGGCCACATAAGCCACCCGGATAATGTGGCGCATGGAGAACCGGGCGGCACAGGAGACGGTTCCGTCCCTGCCGAACACCGTGAGCAGGCCGCTGTATACCTGATGCTCACATTTAATTTTCTCACAGTCCGCCAGCTCGTACTCCGCCGCCTTCGTACCGCCGTCCAGCACCAGCAGCCGCTCCTCCGTCACGACAATCCAGGAGCCTTCGGCATAGGATGTTTCTGCGCTCTTCTTCCCGTTGTCAAACTCCAGATCCACCGGTACGCAGTACCACAGGGTCTCTCCGCCGCGCAGCTCCAGCGCCTTCTGCTGGGCCTCGTTTAAAGTATACAATAACTTCATTATGAACTCCTTCTTACAAAACAAATATCTCCTGCGAAGCCGCTTGTTTTTCCTGACTTTTTCTTTCTCCCAAACACACGCCCCGCGCTTCCCGGACCGCTTCGCAGTCCGCTTGCCGCTAAATAAACAAATCCAGCTTCTTACGCTCCATAACGGTCAGCGCATACAGATCCGGCAGCTCATACCGATTACCGTCGATGTCCGTAATCTGATATCTGGCCCCGCCGATATTGATTACCGCGTCACCGCCCATATGGGTGGTAAAACGACAGGTTCCAAAGTCCGTCATCACATGCCAGTAAGCATACCCGTACTCGTCCTTCACATCCATCACCTTGCGGATGACGGGCATGAAGTATCTGAGGCGCACCTGCTCCCTGACCATCTCCTGCACGTCCTTCTTCATATCCTTCAGGCTCTGGATAATGCCGATTTCCTTTGCCTTCTCGTCGGTCTCCCTGATAGAAATGAATTCCTCCGGATTTGTCAGAGGGAACGTCAGGTACACCCCCACCCTGTCATACTCCTTATCCTCCAGCTTCAGTGCCAGAAAACCGCCTTCCGTACGGCGAAACTCCGCATTTTCCGAAGTAAGGAACCGCATCTGCAGAACCTCCTCCGACTCCCTCTTTAACTCTTCCTCATCAAATTCCTGTAAATCCAGCAAATCCGGCATTTCGTTTTCTCTGTTATCTTCCATACTCTAATCCTCTCCTACCACAATCTTTTCACGGCGTCCTCCCTGGCAGAGTGGCCGCATCCTCCCCGCCATCTGCCGGGAACGCCGCTGGCATTCCCTTCATTCACTGAGTCCCCTCATGGCCAGCGCCCTGGTCTGCAGCTGGCTCAGCTTGTAGAAGGTTCCCTTCTTTTCCATCAGCTCCTTATGGGTCCCCGACTCCGTCACCCGGCCGTCGTCAATGACAATCAGATGGGTGGCATTGCGCAGCGTTGAAAGCCTGTGGGCAATAGACAGCACCGTCCTGCCCTTCTCCAGCTGCTCCAGCGACTTCTGGATCGCCAGCTCCGTCTCGGTGTCCACCGCCGACGTGGCCTCATCCAGGATCAAAATTCTGGGGTCGGCAAGAATAGCCCTGGCAATGGAAATACGCTGCTTCTCCCCGCCGGAAAGGGAACGGCTGGAAGCCCCGATAATCGTGTCATACCCCTGAGGCATCTTACAGATGAAATCATGGGCGCTGGCCTGCACCGCAGCCTTTATAATCTCCTCCCTGGTGGCATCCGGCCTGGCATAGGCAATATTTTCCGCCACCGTCCCCATGAATATATAGGTCTCCTGGGATACCATGGCTACATTTTTCCGAAGCTCCCGGAAGCCGTACCGCTTCACATTAATGCCGTCCACCAGCACCTCTCCCTCGCCTGCGTCATACAGGCGGGAGATCAGGTTCACCAGCGTGGATTTCCCCGCGCCGGAGCGTCCCACGATGCCCAGCACCTCCCCGGCCGCCACATGGAAGCTCACATCCTTCAACACAGGCTTATTCGGCTCATAGCCGAAAGTAACGTTCTTCAGCTCGATCTCGCCCTGCAGCCGCTCCGGCCTCACAGGGTCCGCCGCCTCCTTCACCTCCGGCACGGCATCTATTATCTCAAACATACGCTGGGAAGAGTTCATAGCGCTGGTATACCAGCGGAAAATTCTGGACATAAATTCCAGCGGCCATTTCAACTGGCCCACATATCCGGAAAAGGTAATCAACAGACCCAGCTCAATGTCGGAACCACTGATAATCAGCGCGGAACCCACCGCCCATACCAGGAAGGTCAGGAAGTCCTCCACCAGATAATACAGTGCCGAAAAACGGCAGTCATAACCGGCCACATCCACCTCCGCATCACGCACCCTGGTGTTGCTCCTGGTAAAGCGGTTCATCTCCTGCTCCTCCTGGCCAAAGGCCTTTACGACCCTGGCACCGGTAAGGTTCTCGTTCATCTGGCTGTTCAGCCTTCTGTTGGCCCGATGCCTTTTCCCGTAATAATGCCACAGCCTGGGCATCATGAAATAACTGATGCAGAACAGCACCGGCATCAGAACGATAGAAGCTGTCGCCAGCAGCGGATTCAAGATAAACATAATCACGCAGGTGGTAAGAATCGTCCCTACATTAATGAAAAAATACGGTATTCCGTCAATAAAGAAGCTGGATATTTCATCTGCGTCGTCGGAGACTCGGGTCATCAGGCCGCCGGTCTGACGCTTGGTAAAGAAGCTGATAGACAGCTTGCCCATGGAATCGAAAACCTGGCTCTTCAGCCTGCTTACCACCTCCGGCGCGATTCTGGCTGTGAGGACACCCTGCAGAATGCCCAATCCCTGGATCAGAACCTTGGTCAGGATCATGACAATGACCAGTATCCCCAATGCCAGCACGAACCGCCCTGCAGGCACATGGAACAGCGCCAGAAACCCTTCATCCTTTTCCAGCACCTTGTCGTACAGGATCGTACCGCTTAAGTAAGGCCAGATCAGGTTCAGTCCCGCAGTAGCCAGATAGCAGATCATCATCACTACCAGTTTTCCCTTATAGGGCTTGAAATAGCTTACCACCCTCCACAGAATGGATTTCTTATCCATGCACTTGGGACACACCCTGCGCTCCTGATCCGGATAAATCATGCCGCACTTGGGACAGCACTCCTTTCCCCGCTTGACATCAAGATCCTCTTTGGTAATCTCCTCGCCCTTTCTCGTTTTCTCCAGCAGACGGCAAAGACGCATAAAGGTCTCCATCTTCGTATTGGAAAACTGGCACAGATACTGCTCCGTACCCTTAATCTTCCCCATCAGCACCCCTGTGCTGACCTGACGCAGCACCTCCAGCTGCTCCACATCCTCCAGCTCGTAGAAAAGCACGGCAGGCTCCGCCATCTTATCCACGCTCTCTTTGACGTTCTGCACCGCCCAGCTGTCATACCCCCCCAGGCGGAACTCCCGCTTTTCCCTGTAAGGGTATCTCGCCACGATCAGCTTTTTGTCCGTGATCGCCACGATGGAATCCGCGAACCGGAAATTTTCATCCAGATCCGCCATGGCCGCAAATACAATGTCACCCTTGTCGATTCCGTATTTCTTTAATACTGTTGTAAAACTACCTGGTAAATTCATACTTCCCTCTGATTCCCCATACATCTCCTGTATGCCTTTTCAATCTCCCGCTATGTAAGACGCTCTCTGCACGGTGCGCAGCGTACCCTGCATATACCCTGCCCAGTGCGCAATATATCCTGCGCACGGTGCATATACATTGCGCACGCAAAAACGGCATGCCATACCCAAATGTATGTCATGCCGCTCAAAATTGGCTTTTTGTATACCCCGCCCTTACAGGCGGCAGTCTGCCTATACATTCCGCGCATCTTCACTTCGGGAGACAATACATTGACTGATTTTCTTTCCAGTTACCTGTGGTCTTCTTAACTTTGTCATTGCACTTTGCCTCCTTTCTTTCAACATTGTCATCAGCTACAAGGAATACTATAAACAGATTTTCTGAATCTGTCAACCTTAATTTGGGATTTTCTGCACTTTTTTCCTCCATCCGGACGCTTGAATCCTATATTTCCTTATGCTATTATTTTATGGACATTATCCACAGGAAAAAAGGAGGAATGCCCTTATGTTATTGATTCAATACCCCAAGTGCTCTACCTGCCAGCGAGCCGTGAAATGGCTGAACGACCATAATATTCCCTATACGGACCGCCACATTGTGGAAAACAATCCCACTTATGACGAATTGAAACAGTGGTATGAGAAAAGCGGCCTGCCCCTGAAAAGATTTTTCAATACCAGCGGCTTAGTGTATAAGGAAATGCAGCTGAAGGAAAAGCTGCCTGCCCTGAGCGAGGAAGAACAGCTAAAGCTTCTTGCGTCCAACGGAATGCTCGTGAAACGACCCATTCTCGCAGGTGATACCACAGTGCTTGTGGGATTCCGGGAGCCGGAATGGGCAGCGCATATGGCAGAACTTATAAAAGATTAGTTTCTGCGCACCCGTAGCAAAAACAATTATACCTGTTTTTTCCACTGGTGCGCAAGCCGTTTGCGGTGTAGGATGGATTATGTATGGAAGGGGGTGATTCACCATGGCAAGCAGAAACGGGTTCAATCACAAAGTCGGCCTGAATGCCCATGCAGAATAGCAGTTATATAGAAATCTGCATGGGCGGTTAAGGCTATATAATCTGCTGTTTCTGCAACTTGTTTATCATCGTGTAAATAAGGAGTGGGAAAATGAAATATACAAATGCAGCAGAAATCTTACCTTCCGGGTTATTGCAGGAAATCCAGCGCTATATCGAGGGCGAACTGTTATATATCCCGAAATCCGAAACAAAGCAGGAATGGGGAGCAGTCAGCGGATCGAAAAGATTCTATCTGGAAAGAAACAACCGGATCAGAGCATTATTTGACGACGGTATGTCCATCAGCGAGCTGGCCGATAAATTCGGCTTATCCTGCAACACAATTAAAAAAATAATTTATACCAAAAAAGAATCCTGTCTAAAATGACTATAGTCAATTTGAAGACTCGCAATCTTTATCCTTCTGTAATATAGTTGTAGCAGTTCAGTACCCTGTCTGAACCGTTGTATAGAGTTGACCAGAGGGAAAAACAATGACCGCAGACGAGTTGAAAAAATACAGGAAAAAAGCCGCCTATTCCTATAGCTTTGGCTCCTTCCCGACCTTCGAGCTGCTGCAGTGCCGACCGGAATCGGTAGAAATGGTACTGCTGCACTCGGATGCGAAGGCAGAGATTCGGAACAAGCTGATACAGGAATGCGGAAAGACCGGTGTCAAAATACTATCCGGCGACAGGCATATGGAAAAGCTCCGCGATAAGGAAAACTGCATGGTAATCGGCGTTTTCCGAAAATACCGGTGCAGTTTATTCCATCATGCCGATCACGTGGTATTGGTCAATCCGGGTGACATGGGCAATCTGGGAACGATTATCAGAAGCTGCGCAGGCTTCGGCGTCACCAATCTGGCGGTCATTGAGCCCGCGGCCGATATTTTTCATCCCAGGGTAGTCAGGGCGTCCATGGGCGCGGTTTTCAAAATGAACTTTACCTGTTTCCCGTCTTTCCGCCGGTATTATCAGGAATACGGCGGCGAGCGGGAAAATTACCCTTTTATGCTGGACGGAGAATATCCCCTGGGAACGTTTGTACATCCGGGCAGCAGGCCTTATTCCCTGATCTTCGGAAATGAGGCCTGCGGACTGGATGCAAGCTATCTGAACGTAGGTAAAAGCGTGGTCATTCCCCATACTCGCTCCATAGACTCCCTGAATTTATCGGTAGCGGCCGGAATCGGCCTTTACGCCTTTTTACACAGCAGCGTTTCCTTGCAGGAATAACATCCTGGTCAATACACGCCCAGAAAAGCCAGAACCACTGCCACTCTGGCATCCAGTATCCGTACCCGCAGCTTTCTGGTGTGCAGCTTCTCCAGCACCGCAATCCGCCGGTAACCCACCACCGTTCCCCGGTACACGGTTTGAAATGCACCGTGGGCCCACGCCTGGATCTCAAACTCTTCGATCCGCTGGCTGAAAAGCAAATTCTCTTTCAGCACCACACGCCGTATTTCCACGGCCTCTTCCCACTCTAACAGAATATCACAGGAGGTGACCCCTTCCGCGGTGCGCAGGCAGCTTTCCAGGGTATCGTCCCTGAGATTCTCCGGCCCATAGCCCTCCATAGCCTCTTCACAGGCAATCCCGGCCTCCTGCGCCAGATTACTGCCATAGGTGTTCCGAAGGTACTCCCCCAGCCGGTGCAGCCTTTCCCTGTCATTTGGATGGATCAGGCCATTCCTGTCCGGAGGGATGTTCAGCAGAAAGGTTGCGTTCCCTCCCACCGAATGCTCATAGATAGAGACCAGCTCCTCCAGGGACTTTACCCGGTCGTCCTCGGAGGCATGATAGAACCATCCCGGACGGATGGAGGTATTCACCTCCGCCGGATACCAGATCAGATCCTCTTCCCCCTTTAGCGCCTCTCTGCTGCCCAGATCCATATCCTGTGCCCGGATCTGCCTTGCGCGGAACGCCGCCTCGTCCGCCTGCTGGCTGCTTTCCGCAATTTTCTCCGTGTCCGCCGTCCGGGCGGGCACTACGCTCCATTCCGAGGGCCTGGTCCTGCCGGCCTCGTTCCCGCACCAGCGCACATCCGGCCCGCAGACGCTGATGCAGGCCTTTGGCTGCAGTCTCCTGACCACCCGGTAGTACCGTTCCCAGTCATAAACCTGCCGCTTCCCGCCGGGCCCTTCCCCGCAGGCTCCGTCAAACCACACCGCAAAAATCTCCCCGTACCCTGTAAGCAGCTCCTCTAACTGACCCGTAAAATAGTCGTCATATTCCCTGCCGCTGCCATATGCCGGATGGTTCCGGTCCCAGGGGGAAAGGTACACGCCAAAGGCAAGCCCCTCCTCCCTGCAGGCGTCGGAAAGCTCCCTTACAACATCCCCCTTCCCCTCCTTATAGGGGCTGGAGGCCACGCTGTGCCGGGTATACGCGCTGGGCCAGAGGCAGAAGCCGTCATGATGCTTACAGGTCAGGATCAGCCCCCTCATCCCCGCATCTTTGGCTGTCCCCGCCCACTGGCGGGCATCCAGACTTTCGGGACAGAAAATTTCCGGGCTTTCCGTTCCGTCCCCCCATTCCCTGTCCGTAAACGTGTTTACCGTAAAATGTATAAATCCGTAGAATTCCAACTGCTGATGCTTCAGCTGCCTTGCAGTGGGCACCACCTTTATAAGGCGCCTGTCCGATTCTCTCATCATACCCATACTCCTTTATCAGCACGGCTTGCCACGCCCGTTACAAGTCCCCCAGCAGCTTCCGCTTCCGCCCGATCATCTCATCAATTCTTTCCAGGTACCGGGCCACTTCCTTCACATTCTCGCACCGCTCAATGCGCCCGTCGGGATACACCCTTTTGGTAATCGCCCCGGCCCCCAGCGCCACGATGGTCTGCACTTCCTCCATAACGCCGCCCAATCGGTCATTACGCCGTATTATCGCGTATTACTTGATATTTCCATTTTTTCAAAATTCAATTATTGAGTATTATGTTGTACCACACAAAGATCATTTGTTGGAGTTTTGTTGGACTAGCCCATTTTATGTTGGACTACGATCTTCGTGCTATCACACAGTTCCCCTAAGGAACCTCTCGCACTCATTGTTTAACTAAAATAACTTCATTTGATCAAAAACCTGTTGTAACGACTTCTTTTTCTTATCCCCGGTTACTTCCGCATAAATATCCATGGTTGTCTGAATATCCTTATGCCCCATGATCGACTGAATAACTTTGATGTTCACATCTGCTTCGCACAATCTCGCACAGAAGGTATGCCTTAAATGATGACAGGAGAACTGTGGCAAAATAACCGCCTCCCTCTTTTCCTTTGCGGCTCTGACTTCTTCCATTGCATTATGGTTTTCAATCACTCTTCGCAGGTTCCGGTTGATAGACTCTGGCACATATAATTCACGGAATCTGTTGCAAAAGATAAAACCCGACATATCATCAACAACGGATATACAAAATGTTCCTTCTTCCTCCTGCCTCGCTTTTTCCTCAATGAAAGCTGCATATACGGTGTCAACCATTGGGATAGTTCTTACCCCCGAATCAGTCTTCGGCATATTGATTACCCATTTACTATCTGTTTTGTTTCTTCTGCCAGCAAAATAAAAGAGGGAATGGTTTATATCAATAGTTCTGTTGCTCATATCAATATCTTCCCATCTCAAACCAACCAACTCGCCAATCCTACATCCCGTTCCAATCATTACCGTGAACAACGGTTTCCACTTATTATACTCCGGAGTCTCATCCAGAAAAGATAAGAATTCTCTCTGCTGCTCCAATGTTAAAGCGTGCCTTACATAAGAACCACCACCCTGAGTTTTCTTATTCAACTGCTGTATAACACCGTTGGCTG
>CAJTKW010000046.1:0-1322 GCA_910577035.1 uncultured Acetatifactor sp. | reverse complement strand
AGGTCTTATCAATCTTTGAATGTACTGAACGGTTCCTATATGAAGCCCCAGATTACAAATCAGATGATTGTAGAAAAACAGAATATCGCTGTATTTGATTTCCCCGATCTTTTTCCTGCCAAACTCGCCCCGGACGTACCTGTCATAAACCTCCAGATAATTAGCTTTGGTGGATACCCTTAATTCGCTTTTTGTTGACATATAACGATCAAACATAAAATTCAAATCGGCTGTTCCTGCTACATAGGAATCAATACCATCTAACTGATCCTTCTTTAATTGTTCCTCCTTTTCCCGAAGTGCGGGCAAGTCCTTCGCATAAATGTATCGCCGTTTACCAAAGGGATCGGTATATGCGTATAAATACATTCCCTTTGAATCACTGTACGATTCACCCTTCCGAAGTACTCTGCCTTTCTTGTCTTTTCGTGATGCCATCTGTATTCCTCCTTTCATTGTCAAGGAGAGAATCCATCAGCGTTTTTCCTTATCCAAGATAATTGAAACACCTTTCTGCACCACTTCAGTAACAGTCATTTCAGAAGAATCCGCATATTTTTTTAGTTTATCATAGTCCTCCGGTTTCATTCTGACGCTAACAACTTTTTCTTTGGTAACGTCAGCCTTTGGTCTTCCTGCTTTCGCCATTGCGCATTCCTCCTACATGACAATTATATTTTTGTCATACGAAAATGTCAAGTAAAAGTTCCAACTATTCAACTTTGAAACCCTCCAAGTATTTTTCAAAGATTTCACAATTTACAAGCACCGTTTTCCCCAGCTTATAAATTGCTTTTGCCTCTTTTGCCAACTTCATGAAACTGGACTTGCACATTCCATAATAATTTGCTCCATCTTCATAGCGGCGAAATTTTTTCCATTCTTTTACTATCGTTATCGTTTCACTCATAGTTTTGCTCTCCTTTTTATTTCCTGTCGCTAGGGTATATTGGTAGAATTAATAGCTACACATCTATTTCATATTTGGAAGCACCTTCGTATCTACTGCCACTTTCCGCATGAAAACCACCTTCTTCTTTCGATTTCTGGTGTCAATACCAATGATTTCTCTATATGATACGGCACTAGAAGACACAGAGAAGATATATTATACCTTCAGGAATTTGCCTTTTCCCCAGACCCATTTCCTGCGCCGGAGCTCCGGCGCGTATTTTCAGGCCGCCGCTGTGCGGCGTTTCACCTACGGGTGCGCTCCCTTTTTTGTCATCGCACACCGTCCGCAGTTCCTGTATAACTGTCTGGAAGGCTATGAAGTTTTCAAGGTACAGGATATGGGCTTTCCTCATACGGCTGATTGTCCA
>CAJTKW010000045.1:32243-34290 GCA_910577035.1 uncultured Acetatifactor sp. | reverse complement strand
CCTTCACGTTCACCGCCAGGATCCTGCCGTTATCGTTGGAGAATGCTCCCGCCTCCTGCGTCTCCTTCAGTGTCCGCAGGAAAAACGCCAGACCGATGACCAGCACGGCTCCAAGGAGAACCCAGACTCCCGCCGCAATCTTTTGATTATTATTTTCTCTTTTGTGCTCCATTGTTCTTTCCATGCCTTTCGTCTTCTTATTCTGACACGGAAATGTATCCGGTTGCCATAAAATATCTAAATTATTTCTAAAGATTTCAGGTCCAGAAGCGCCTTCTCATACTCCTTGACATAGTACCGGAGGTTCTTCCTGCCCCTTGTAATAACGGTATGGCCCTCCTGTTCCAGCAGCTCCTTCTGGGCTTCCACACCGCCGGGATACTTTGCATTCAGCTCCCCGTCCGCCTTCAGCGTCCGCCAGTAAGGCGTCTTGTCTTCCTTCCGCTGCCAGCTTGCCCAGGCGGCAATCGAAACAAAGATTCCCGCCGTAATCGGCTCCGTGAAATCCGCCCCGCTTACGGCCGCAAAATATTCCCTTATGGCACCTACCGTAAGCAGCTTCCCACAGGGTACCAGCCGCATTACCCTGTCATAATCGATTGGCGGAGCAAGATACATCCTGTCTCCGCCGTACTTTGCTATGCTCTTTTCATCCGTAATCGTCTGAAACCGGGGCATATCCTTACTGTCATTCAGCATTGCATTAAAATCCTTTTTGTCTTCGTCTGCCACAATCGTGCACCTCCTGTATACCGATTTTCATACCGCAGCCTGCCTGCGGCTGAAATCAGAATACTCCGGTAAAGGAAAAAACGCAATGAGACTGTTTTAAAAAATTACTTCCTTATCATACCAGTTTTACCGTCTCCCTGGCAATGGCCAGCTCCTCGTTGGTGGGGATCACCATCACCACAGTCCTGCTGTCAGCAGTGGAAATCACAATATCCTCCCCCCGTCTGCCGTTGGCCTCCTGGTCGATCTTTACTCCCAGATAACCAAGATATTCGCAGACAAAGGTACGGACAATCGCCGCATTTTCCCCTACGCCTGCGGTAAAGCAGATCACATCCACTCCGTTCATTGCAGCAGTATAAGCGCCGATATATTTTGCCACGTTATAGCAGAAGGTCTTCAGCGCACGAACTGCATTTTCATCCCCCCTGTTGTAACCCTCCTCC
This sequence comes from uncultured Acetatifactor sp., assembly GCA_910577035.1. Classification (GTDB taxonomy): domain Bacteria; phylum Bacillota; class Clostridia; order Lachnospirales; family Lachnospiraceae; genus Acetatifactor. The sequence goes on along the minus strand of CAJTKW010000045.1, from coordinate 33,112 downwards.
AAGTCACGGAAGTCGGAGGAAAGATGATCGGACAGTCCCAGTACGCCTGACTGCTTATTCAGGACAGTCATGATCTCGTCTATGCCCTTGTTTTCCTTATGGGCAAGGAACTCAATGATCGCGGGATCAATATCACCGCAGCGTGTTCCCATAATCAGCCCCTGCAGGGGTGTCAGTCCCATGGAGGTATCCACGCATTTCCCGTCTTTTACTGCGGAGACACTGGCCCCGTTTCCCAGATGGCAGACGATAATCTTCATGGTTTCAATACTCCTTCCCAGTACCTGGGCCGCCCTGTTGGACACATAGGAATGGCTGGTGCCGTGGAAACCGTATCTTCTGATCTTATACTTTTTATAATATTCATAGGGCAGGCCATACATATAGGCCTCCTCCGGCATGGTCTGGTGAAATGCAGTGTCAAACACGGCCACCATGGGCGTATCCGGCATCAACGCCTTGCAGGCATTGATGCCGATCAGGTTCGCGGGATTATGGAGCGGCGCCAGGTCGTTGCACTCCTCGATCGCCTGCATCACTTCGTCGTCTATCACCACGGACTGTGCAAATCTCTCCCCTCCATGGACGACTCTGTGCCCCACGGCACCGATCTCATCCAGACTCTTTACCACGCCGGTCTTCGAATTGGTCAGGGCCTCCAATACCAGCCGGATTGCCTCGGTGTGATCCGGCATGGGCGTAACGTTCTTTTCCTTTTCGCCTCCCTCCGGGGCATAGGTAATCATGCTCCCGTCAATGCCGATCCTCTCACACAGGCCTTTCGCCAGACAACATTCGGATGCGGAATCTATCAGCTGAAATTTCAATGAAGAACTTCCGCAGTTAATCACTAATACCTTCATATCACT
>CAJTKW010000045.1:0-32226 GCA_910577035.1 uncultured Acetatifactor sp. | reverse complement strand
GGGCCCGGCAAGCCGGCCCGGGAGAAATGACATATTCAAAACAAACAGGTTCTCCTGAAAGTGCCTTAAATCAGCTGTGCCTGCACGGCCGTCAGCGCCACGACACCCACAATATCCTGCCAGGAACAGCCTCGGGACAGGTCATTGACAGGCTTGGAAATCCCCTGCAGCATAGGCCCGTATGCGTCTGCACCTCCCAGCCTCTGCACCAGCTTGTACCCGATATTCCCGGCATCCAGATTGGGGAATATCAATACGTTTGCCCTGCCGCCCACAGGGCTGCCGGGGGCCTTGGATTTTGCAACGCCGGGAACCAGCGCCGCATCGGTCTGGAGCTCGCCGTCAATGGTCAAATGAGGGTACTGCTCCCGGGCAATCTGTGTTGCCTCTACCACCTTGTCCACCAGCGGATGCTTTGCACTGCCCTTTGTGGAATGGCTCAGCATGGCAATGACCGGCTTGGGACCGATCAGGGACTTAAAGCTTCTGGAAGAAGTGTCGGCAATAGCCGCAAGCTCCTCGGCAGTGGGATCCTGGTTCAGGCCGCAGTCCGCAAAGAGCAGCGTGCCGTTCTCACCCTGGTCCTTAAACTGCGTGTCCATGATAAAGAATGCGGAAACCAGCTTGACGCCGGGTGCCGTCTTCAGGATCTGAAGCGCCGGCCTCAGGGTATCTGCGGTAGAATGGCATGCGCCGGCCACCATGCCGTCCGCATCATTGGCCTTTACCATCACAATGCCGAAAGTCAGGTAATCCTTCAGCAGGATTTCCCTTGCAGCCTCCGGCGTCATTCCCTTTGCCTTTCGGGTTTCATACAGAAGGTTTACATATTCTTCAAGCATGTCCGTAGTGGCAGGATTGATTACCTTTACCCCGGTCAGGTCTACCTCCAGCCATCCGGCGCCGTCCATAATCTTTTCCTCGTTGCCGATCATAATAATATCGGCAATTCCCTCCTCCATAATCTTTGCTGCGGCAATTAACGTCCTTTTGTCATTGGATTCCGGCAGCACGATTGTCTTTTTGTCCATCCTGGCTCTTTCCTTGATTGTGTCAATATAAGCCATATTTTACACTCCTTTCCGGCGGCTTCCCGCTTTCCATACATTTTTTCCTTTTTCCACATACATTTTCTTTTTGTATTGAGAAAATTCGTTATTTGTATTATACTTATTATAAAGAATCATGTAAACGCTTTCAAGTTATGTTATTTTTTTCACATTATCTTTGGTTTTTCATTCTCTTTTTCGGCATTACAGACGGCCCGGAAATGAGCTGATAAAGTGCAGCATAACCAGCAGACTGATTTTTCTTTTCGTCTGATTATATATCATTCCATGAAACATTATCTTGACGGTTATCCGGGGGAGGCAGCCTATGAAAGTCAACGGAATTATCGCAGAGTACAATCCTTTTCACAACGGACACAAATATCATCTGGAGGAATCCAGGCGCCTTACCGGTGCCGATTACACCATAGCCGTTCTCAGCGGCAACTTTATCCAGCGGGGCGACCCTGCTCTGACGGACAAGCATACCCGCGCAAAAATAGCCCTGCACAACGGCATTGACCTGGTACTGGAGCTTCCTACCGTATATTCCGCTTCCAGCGCCGAATATTTCGCCACCGGCGCCGTATCCCTTCTGGACAAGCTGGGTGTGGTCACCCATCTCTGCTTCGGCAGCGAATGCGGCAGCACCGCCCTGCTGCGAAAGATCGCTTCCATACTTCGGGAGGAACCGGAAGACTATACAAGGGAGCTGAAAGCACGGCTCAGGCAGGGATGCTCTTATCCCGTGGCCCGCAATGCCGCTTTGATCCATCATTGTCCGGCACTGACGGAGAACGGGAAAATTTTTTCCTCACCTAACAATATTCTTGGTATCGAGTACATAAAGGCCATCATGAATCTGGACAGCAGGATGGAGCCCGTGGCCGTGACCAGGCAGGGATCCGGGTATCACGACCATTCCACCAGCTCTATTTACTGCTCCGCTCTCGCCATCCGCCAGGCATTGGCCGACGGCAGGGGCCTGGATTCCGTTTCCTACTATATGCCTGCCTCCGCCCATGAAATCTTAAAGGACAAGCTGGTTCTCGGCAGAGGCATCTGCTGCAACGATTTTTCCTCCGCCCTGTATTATAAACTGCTTTCGGAAAAAGAATACGGGTTCGACAAATATCTGGATGTCTCCACGGATCTGTCCAACCGTATCTGCAGGCATCTTTCGGAATACAGGAATTTTGACGATTTCTGCGATCTGTTAAAAACCAAAGAGCTGACTTACACCAGGATCAGCCGCTGTCTGCTGCATATCCTGCTCAATCTCACCAAGGAAGATATGGCAGTATGTTCGGAGCTGGAGCATACTCCCTATGCCCGGGTTCTGGGCTTCCGCAGGGGTGCCGAGCCCCTGCTTGGGGCAATTAAGGAGCACGCTTCCATCCCTCTGGTGACAAAGCTGGCAGACGCGGAAAAGATCCTGCCTACAGATACTTATCTCATGTTAAAGCAGGATCTTCAGATCAGTCAGTTATATTACGGCGTGGCCGCCGGGCTGGCCGGCGAACAGCCCGTGAACGAATACAGCATACCGCTCATTATAGTATAATCAGTTTTTAAAGCTATGGATGGGGGCAGGGATCCGGCCTCCCCGGTTGACAAAGGCATCACAGGAAAACGGATTCACAGGCATAATCGGTGCATAGCCTAAAAGCCCGCCAAATTCCACGGTCTCTCCCACTCCCTTCCCGATCACGGGAATAATGCGGACAGCCGTGGTTTTTTGATTTACCATGCCAATGGCCATCTCGTCGGCTATAATGCCTGCAATGGAGGTTGCCTTCGTATCTCCCGGGACAGCAATCATATCCAGTCCCACGGAGCAGACACAGGTCATTGCTTCCAGCTTCTCCAGGGTCAGCGCCCCTGCCTGTACCGCATTAATCATGCCCTGGTCCTCGCTGACGGGAATGAACGCGCCGCTTAATCCCCCCACATAGGAGGATGCCATGACACCGCCCTTCTTCACCTGGTCATTTAAAAGCGCCAATGCCGCCGTAGTACCGGGGGCTCCCGCATACTCCAGCCCGATCTCACAGAGAATATCCGCCACGCTGTCGCCTATGGCAGGCGTGGGAGCCAGTGACAGATCCACAATGCCGAAAGGCACCTCTAAGCGTGCGGAAGCCTCCTTCGCCACCAGCTGGCCCACCCTGGTCACCTTGAAAGCCGTCTTCTTGATTGTCTCACACAGCACCTCAAAGCTCTCCCCGCGTACCTGTTCCAGTGCCGTCTTTACCACGCCGGGGCCGCTGACCCCCACATTAATAATCTTATCCGCCTCCGTTACCCCATGGAAGGCTCCTGCCATAAAGGGATTGTCATCCGGCGCATTACAGAATACCACCAGCTTGGCACAGCCCAGAGAATCATTCTCCTTTGTGCATTCTGCAGTAGACCTGATGATCTCTCCCATCAGCCTCACCCCGTCCATATTGATACCGGTCCTGGTGGAGCCCAGATTCACGGAAGCGCATACCCGCTCGGTTACAGAAAGGGCCTTGGGAATGGAACGGATCAGCAGCTCGTCTGCCGGCGTCATTCCCTTGCTCACCAATGCGGAATAGCCGCCGATAAAGTTTACCCCCGTCTCCGCGGCCACCTTATCCAGCGTCCGTGCCAGTCCGACGAAGTCCTCCTCCGTCCTGCAGGCCGCTCCTCCCACAAGGGAAACCGGCGTCACCGAAATACGTTTGTTGACAATGGGAATGGCGAATTCCCGGGAGATTTCTTCCCCCGTCTTCACCAGGTCCTTTGCCGCGTTATAGATCTTCCGGAAAATTTTTTCATTCAGAATCTTCAGATCCGAATCGATACAATCCAGCAGACTGATCCCCAGCGTGATCGTGCGCACGTCCAGATTCTCCTTCTCGATCATCCGGTTTGTCTCCGCCACCTCGTATAAGTTTATCATAATGATCGTCTCCTTTTCCGCAGCTTAAATCCGGTGCATCTGGTCAAAGATTTCTTCCTTCTGACACTTGATTACCACACCGATTTCTTCCCCCAGCGACACCAGTTCATCCGATACGTCCCCGAAAGACCTGCCGCAGCCGCCCATATCCACAATCATCATCATGTTAAAGTACCCCTGCACTATAGTCTGGGAAATATCCAGAATATTGATGCCGTTATCCGCCAGGTAAGTACAAACCCTGGCAATAATGCCCACCGTATCTTTTCCCACCACCGTAATAATCGTTTTCTTCATATTCTCCTCCCTTCCTTCCAAACCAGCATAAACAATCAGCGAAACTTAGGGAAGCGCTGATTAAAGCATCGCTTCCTCAGAGCCTCCGGCGGATGCGCACGGCATTCCGCTCATACTTCTATAGCCGGCGTGACTTCCCCCCGCCTTGCCACCCGGATGTCAAAGTCCCCCGCCCTATAGGGATTGTCAGCCATATTAATCTCCATCCGGACCGACTCGAAGGCCAGCTCCGGAAGATTGTTTTCCTTGCTCAAATGCCCCAGGAAAACGGCTCTCAGCCCGTCATGCAGAATCCGGCACAGAAGCTGCCCCGAACTCTCGTTGGACAAATGCCCCCTGTCTCCCAGAATACGCTTCTTCAGGTAATAGGGATACGGCCCTACCTGCAGCATATTCACATCATGGTTGGCCTCCAGCAGCAGCGCATCCATTCCCTTCAGGCATTCCACCGTATAGTCGTTATATACACCCAGGTCCGTACAGACCGCCACCCGCTTATTCCCGTAGGAAATCCGGTATCCCACCGGCTGCGCCGCGTCATGGGAAATGTGCATGGGGTTCACCGTCAGATCCTTGATGGTAAACTTCTGATCCTCCTTCACCTCATGAAACAATTCCCCGTCCAGCATCCCCAGGTTTCCGTTTGACCGCATGGCTTCTATGGTTCCCGCCGTGGCATAAACGGGGATTTCATACTTTCTGACAATGACCCCCAGCCCGCTGATATGATCGGCGTGTTCATGAGTCACCAATATCCCGTCAATCTCCCCGGGCGTCAGCCCCAGCTCCCGCAGGCCGCTTTCCGTCCGCCTGCCGCTGATCCCTGCATCCACAAGCAGATGAGCGGTCTCTGATCCCACGTAAATACAGTTGCCGCTGCTTCCGCTGGCTATACTGCACAGCCTCATAATCTCCACCTCTTCCGAATCCTCCTGTTGAATAATCAGGATTCATTCCCTTCCCAATAAATCTCTATGGTGTCCCCCTCTGCCAGCGGCTCCATATATTCCGCCCGGCGTCCGTTCAGCTGCGTGACAATGGAACGTCCCCTGGAGTCGTTTAAGTCAAAATTGATGAAGGAAAACACATCTACAAATACATAATTGCTCTTCCCATTTAAAGCCACGGGAAGCTTGTTGACCACCACGGTGATCTCGCAGGAATCCTGGAAGCCTGTCCCCGGGCCCTCCGCCGGGCCGGGAATCCGGGTCGCCGCACCGGAGCCCCCGGCCGCCGCTCCCCCCATATTGCCGCTTTCCCCGGCTGCCTGGCCGGCAATCCGTCTGGCGGCCTCCTCCGCTGCCTTTGCAGCAGCCGCTTCCCTGGCCGCCTCCTTTGCCGCCTGCCTCTTCGCGGCATCCTCCTCGGTCTCCTCCTCCAGGTCCGCAAAGGTAGTCTCCGCATTCACATCCCAGCTTAAGGTAAAATTCTCATATACCCTGGTATCCTGCTTGGCCGGCGTATCGTTCACGAGAATCCGTCCCCCCAGGGGTACATCCATAAACTCGGCAATTTCCCGTACCGTATAGGAATTCCTTACCTGAATGTCATCCCCGTCCTGTATCAGGTAAAACTCGTTTTCCATCCGTCCGTTGACGGAGGCTGTCTTCGGCAGGTCGATCCTGGTGCCGTTGACCACCACATGAAGCTGTTCCGCCAGCTCCGGCAGCCTGCCAAGCTCCATGGCCGCCGCCTCCCCCGCAGTAGAAGGGATTACCTTCACATGATCCCCGTTATGTACCTGGCTGTATATATCCGCAGGCTCGTCATTGACATGGATCACCGCTGCCTCGCCCTCAATTCCACGCACCATTCTGCTTTTCCCGTTGACCTGGTAGGTCAAAGCCCTTCCCCGTTTGGGGAAAAGATCCTCATTGGAGAAATCGGACTGTACCGCCGCGTCCGCCACGGACAGCCTGCCGTTATCATACAGCTTTACCCGTTTGCCGTTAAAGTCCACAAAGATGAAATTATTACTCTGCACATAATAGCTTAAGCAGATACCGATGGGTGTCACCATCATGGAATCCCTCCTGGGATTCACATTTTCAAATTCTATGCTCTGCATGACCTCCTGCCCTCTGATGGCCACGCGCTCCTTCACAATATCCAGCTCCTCCGACAGTGCTTCCGTGTACCCCGGGATGGTTCCGCCGCCGCCCACGACAAACACGGCACTGACGGATTTGTCGCCGTTCAGCTCCCGGATGCAGTCCGCCACCTGCTTTGCCATCTCCCTCACATGGGCGGCCAGGATCTTCTCCACCTCCCCGGCGCTGATCGTCTGGGTCAGCCCCATAATATCCTGATACTCTACGTTTTCCCGGTCTCCCGCCTGGCGTTTGATGCGCTCTGCCGTCTCAAAATCCACCAGGCAGTGCTGCACAATAATATCCGTCAGACTGTCTCCCGCCACAGGGATCATGCCATAGGCAGTTATGGTTCCGTCCTTTGTAATGGAAATATCACTGGTGCCGGCTCCCACGTCCACCAGCGCCATATTCAGCATCCGGAATCTTTCGGGAATGGCCAGCTGGATAGCCGCAATAGGCTCCAGAGTCAGATTTGCCACATGCAGATCCGCCTGTTCCACCGCCTTGTACAATCCGTCCACCACATCGTCCGGCAGAAACGTGGCAATCAGGTCCACTGCCATATTTCTGACCTTATGCCCTTCCAGGTTCCCGATCTGATAACCGTTCATATAGTAGCGCATGGGCGTATAGCCCACGCAGTAAAATTTCATTTCCGACTCGTTATTTTTTACAAATTCCTCATAAGCCTGTTCCACCCCCAGGGTAGAGAGGGAATAGATGTCTTCCTCCGTAACCTCGTGGTCCTCGTCAAAACTCTGCTCCGCATGAGTGGTGACAGTACGCAGCACTCGGCCTGCTGCAGCAATACACACCTCTGTCAGCTTCCGGTTCAGGTCCGCTTCCAGCATCTCCTTCACCTGGCGGATGGTCTGTCCCACCCTGCCGATGTCATGGATCTGCCCGTCAAGCATGGACCTTGTATCATGCTCCCTGGCATACTGTGCCAGCACATGGAACTTCCCGCCGCCCATGTAGCCCACCGTGCCTACAATGCTTCTGGTTCCAATATCCAGCCCGAACACCAGTTGTCCCTGTCCTTCTCTTACTCCTGCCATGTAAAAGCCTCCAGTTTTCTGTCTATTTGCGCATAGCTTTCTGTCAGCGCCCCACTGTTATCGATCACGAAATCACAGTTTATCCTGAACTGTTCCTCCGTCAGCTGCTTTGACATGATGCCGTCAATACGCTCCTTACTATATCCCCTGGACCGGGCAAGACGCCTGCGCCTGGTCTCCTCATCCGCGTAGACATACCACATTTCGTCTGCCAGGGCCCGGTATCCGCATTCGATCAGCAGCGCCGCCTCCACGAAAAACAGCTCCACGCTCCTCTCCCGTCTGGCCCTTTCCAGACGTTCCAGCAGGTACTCCCGCACCGCAGGATGAATGATCCCGTTGACCTTCTCCAGGAGTACCCCGTCGGAAAATATCCTTTCGGCCATTCTGCGGCTGTCAATCTGCCCGTCCGGTGCCTGAATGTCCTCTCCCAGAAGCTCCGTCAGCTTCCTGCAGCAGGCAGTTCCCGGGCGTTTCACCTCATGGGCCACCTGGTCTGCCAGATAAATCTCACATTTATAATGCTGCCTGATATACTTCAGGATCTCGGATTTCCCCGCGCCCACACCGCCGGTAATCCCTATGAATCTCGGGCTATTTGGCTTCATACCAGTTTTCCCCCGTGTGCAGGTCGATTTCCAGCGTCACGGCCAGGTCCGCTGCAGCCTTCATATGCTCCGTCAGAAGCTTTCTTACCTGCTCCTCCTCTTCCCGTGCCGTCTCGATCACCAGCTCGTCATGTACCTGCAGGATCAGCCGGGACTTCAGCCCCTGGTCCCGCAGTGCCTTCCACACCCGTATCATGGCAATCTTGATAATGTCCGCCGCCGTCCCCTGGATGGGAGAATTCATTGCCACCCGCTCCCCGAAGGACCGCTGCATAAAGGCGGAGGAGGATAACTCGGGAATGGGCCTGCGCCTGCCGAACATGGTGGCGGCATATCCCTGCTTCTTCGCATCCTGCACCAGCCTGTCCAGGAATTCCTTCACCTTGGGATAGGTGGCAAAATACTGCTCAATGTACTCCGCCGCCTCTTTTCTGCTGATACTCAGATCCTGGCTCAGGCCAAAGGAGCTGATGCCGTAGACAATACCGAAATTCACCGCCTTGGCATTCCGGCGCTGGAGGTCCGTCACCTCCTCAAAAGGCGTGTGGAACACCTTGGCCGCCGTAATCCTGTGAATATCCTGCTCCATGCGGTAAGCCTCGATCAGCTGCCCGTCCCCTGACATGTGGGCCAGCACCCGCAGTTCGATCTGGGAATAATCCGCGTCCATAAACTCATACCCGTCCCTGGGCACGAACACCTTGCGAATCCTCCTGCCCAGCTCCATGCGCATGGGAATATTCTGCAGATTGGGCTCCGTGGAGCTGATACGTCCCGTAGCCGTAATGGTCTGGTTAAAGCTGGTATGAATCCTGTGATCCTCTCCGATGTATACCGCCAGCCCGTCGGCATAGGTGGATTTTAGCTTGGTCAGGGTCCGGTATTCCAGAATATCCCTGACAATTGTGTGCTCCTCCGAAAGCTTCTCCAGCACGTCCGCCGCCGTGGAATATCCCGTCTTGGTCTTCTTGCCCCCGGGAAGCTTCATGGACTCAAACAATACTTCCCCCAGCTGTTTGGGCGAATTAATGTTGAAATCCACTCCGGCCTGGGCGTGAATAGAGCTTTCCAGCTCCCCGATCCTTTCTGCCAGGGCATCACCATAAGCCTTCAGCTCCTCCCTGCGCACCTCCACGCCTTCCCGTTCCATATCGTAAAGCACCAGGGACAAGGGCATTTCGATCTCCCGCATCAGCCTGTCCATTCCAGCCTTCTTAAGCTTATCCCCAAGCACCCCTGCCGCCTCCAGGGACACATAAGCACAATAGCAGCAATACTCCATAAACTGATCCGGCCTCTGCTCCAGGGCCTCCTTAAGCTTCAGCTTTCCCAGAAGCTCTGTCCTGCCGGGAATCATCAGGTTCAGATGCTCCGAGGCTATGGTCTCCACATCATAATCACTTTTCAGCGGGTTCAGCAGATACGCCCCGATGAGAATGTCAAAATACCGTTCTGTTGTGTCCTGCTTCAAAAAGCCATATTGTCCCTTAATGTCGAAAGTGGACACCCTGGCCCTGCCGGACAGCGCTCTCAGCCCTTCCTTCCAATCCTCTGTCCGAACGTCACCGTTCTCCCCGGATTCCTCCGCAAACAGGGACAGCTGTTCATTCTCCGGCGCCTTCACCGGCAGGAAAAAGGTTTCTCCCTTCCGAAGGCTGACCGCAATGCCCAGAAGGGCCCCCGCCTCCATTGCCAGGAACAATCCGATTTCTTCCTGATCCTCCGGCTCCCTCAGCCTGTCCAGCAGCTCTTCGCCGTTTTTCAGCCTTACAAAGGATCCGGCCAGCTTACAGCTGCCCTCCCCCTTATTATCCCCGTCAAAACGGCTCAGCATGTTTTTGAATTCCAGTTGTTTAAAGAGCTGATAGGCTTCCGGCGTATAATACCCTTCCGCCTTTGCCTCCTCATAGTCCAGCTCCACGTCGCAATCCGTCCTGATGGCGGCCAGGGTCTTGCTCAGGTCCGCCAGGTCCCTGTTGGCAATCAGGGATTCCCGGATACTCTTTTTGGTGATTTCCTCCACATGGACATATATTTCCTCCAGAGAACCGTACTGCTCCATCAGCTCTGCGGCAGTCTTCTGCCCGACCTTGGGCACACCGGGAATATTGTCCGCCGTATCCCCCATCAGGGCCTTTAAGTCAATAAACTGCAGGGGCGTCACCCCGAAGGCCTTTACCACGTCCGCCGGATAATAGTCCTCAATTTCCGTCCTGCCCATCTTCGTCTTGGGGATTCTGATCTTGATATGCTCGTCCGCAATCTGCAGAAGATCTCTGTCCCCGGACACCAGAGACACCTCCACACCGGCACCCTGGGCCTTCTTTGCCAGCGTTCCCAGAATATCGTCCGCCTCAATTCCCGCCTGCTCCACAATGACCACGCCCATGGCCTTCAGCACATCCTTCATCACCGGCACCTGCTCCCGCAGCTCCTCCGGCATGGGCTTCCTGGTTCCCTTATACCCTTCATACATTTCGTGTCGGAAGGTGGGGGCATGAACGTCAAAAGCCACTGCCAGATAGTCCGGCTTTTCCTCCTCCAGAATCTTGAACATGATATTCAAAAATCCGTATACTGCGTTCGTGTGCAGTCCCTGAGCATTTGTCAGCTCAGGCAGCCCGTAATATGCTCTGTTCAGGATGCTGTGTCCATCTATCAGGACAAGCTTTCTGCTCTCGCCCATACATAACTCCTTACCTTAACTTCCATGGTTCCGCTCCGGGGAATCTCAAAATCCCAGGGCCGACAAGCCGCCTTAGAAAATCGTTTCGCCCTTCACAATAATGTCCCTGCCAGAATCCAGATCAGAATGCAGACTGCCGCAATCTCCATCAGGATCCCCAGCCGGATCATATTGCCATACAGCCTGATCCTGCGCTTGATCCTGCTGATCCTCTGCTCCATCTCCTTCTGCAGGTCAAAGGCGCCTCCGTCTTCCAGCCGCTGGACACCCTCCGTCACCAGGAACTGGATTACCAGCTCCTCCTTGCAATTGTCACACTGTTCCAAATGCTCGCTGAATCGCTTCATCGCCGAATAGTCCAGTTTATTCCCGATAAAGCCCGGTATCAGCTTTTCAAATTCTTTGCATTCCATCCCCATTTCATTCTTATACCTTCCTAAACCGAAACCTCGGCCAACGCCTGGGCAATGTCTGCGATCAGATCCTCACTGTCCTCGATACCGCAGCTGATCCGGATCAGCTCGGCGGGAACTCCCGCCTCCTTTAACTGCTCGTCCGTCATCTGCCGGTGGGTGCTGGAAGCCGGGTTCAGACAACAGGTCCTGGCATCTGCCACATGGGTTTCGATAGCCGCCAGCTTCAGGTTCTTCATAAAGACGCCGGCAGCTTCCCTTCCCCCCTTTAAGCCAAAGGACACTACCCCGCAGCTTCCGCCGGGAAGATACTTCTGTGCAAGCTGATAATATTTATCCCCTGGCAGACCGCAGTAATTTACATACGCTACCTTTTCATGCCCGGCCAGGAACTCCGCCACCGCCTGGGCATTTTCACAATGCCTCTTCATGCGCACATGCAGGCTTTCCAGTCCCAGATTCAGGATAAAAGCATTCTGAGGGCTCTGTACGGATCCGAAATCCCGCATGAGCTGTGCAGTACACTTGGTAATAAACGCCCCTTCTTTCCCGAATTTCAGTGCATAGGTAATCCCGTGGTAGCTTTCATCGGGAGTACACAGGCCCGGATACTTATCCGCATGAGCCATCCAGTCAAATTTCCCGCTGTCTATAATAGCGCCTCCCACAGCCGCCCCATGGCCGTCCATATACTTTGTGGTGGAATGGGTCACAATATCCGCCCCCCACTCAAAGGGCCTGCAGTTCACCGGCGTGGCAAAGGTGTTGTCAACGATCAGCGGAACCCCATGGGCATGGGCGCACCTGGCAAACTTCTCAATGTCCAGCACCGTCAGCGCCGGATTGGCTATGGTCTCGCCGAACATAGCCCTGGTATTATCCCGGAACGCCGCATTCAGCTCCTCCTCCGTGGCGTCAGGGCTCACAAAGGTAACGTCTATTCCCATCTTCTTCATGGTGACGGAAATCAAGTTAAACGTACCGCCGTAAATAGTGCTTGACGCCACAATATGATCCCCGCAGCTGCAGATATTAAACAACGCATAGAAATTTGCCGCCTGCCCGCTTCCGGTGAGCATGGCAGCGGTACCGCCCTCCAGTGCTGCGATCTTTGCCGCCACATGGTCGTTGGTGGGATTCTGAAGCCTGGAATAGAAATATCCCGATGCCTCCAAGTCGAAAAGCTTCCCCATGTCCTCGCTGGTGTCATATTTAAAGGTCGTGCTCTGAATAATGGGGATCTGGCGGGGCTCCCCGTTCCCCGGCGTATAGCCTCCCTGCACACATATGCTGTTGATTTTCATCCGTAATTTCCCTGCCTTTCCCGCGGTCCGGTCCTTTGAGATGCAAAACCGGTCTGCGCATACAAAACCACTTTCCAGTATACACATTCCCCGCCTAAAGTTCAACTGTTTCTTGCCGCGAATGTCCCCGTTCCGCCAAAAAAATCCTGTAAACAGCATATTTACACCGTTTACAGGATTTATCCCCTTCGTCCGTTGTTTTTAATCTCCGGAGAACCCTCCATTGCCTTCCTTCCCGGCAGCGGCTTCTCCGGCTTCCTTCAGTCCTGGGCCACTACCTCCCGGTAGAATTCGGCATAATCATGCCTTTTCTCTTTGGTAAACTGGATCGCCGTCCTGGGATGCTGATTTAAAAGTCCCGTCATCAGGTACTGCAGGTCGTACCCCCATACCACACCGTCTTCCTTCAGCTTATTCATATGCGCATCCACGAACTGGATCGCCGGATACACATTATACTTGGGATTACGCAGGAAGCCCAGCAGCAGCTCCATGGCACAGTTCCCCGCCCCCCTTCCCATGGAAGCATACGTGGCATCCAGCCAGTCCACGCCGTCTCCCACTGCCTCAATGGTATTGGCAAAGGCAAGCTGCTGGTTGTTATGGGCATGAATACCCACCTTCTTATTGTACTTCACGGCGGCATTCATATAAATGTCCGCCAGCCTGGCCAGCTGCTCCGGATAAATGGCACCATAGCTGTCCACGATATAAAGCACGTCCGCCGGCGTCTGCCCGAGGATGTCCAGGGCCACCTTCAGATCCCCTTCCTGCACATTGGAGATTGCCATGATATTGCAGCTCACCTCGTACCCCTTTGCCGCGGCATCCTCGATCATCTCCACGGCACCGGGTATGGTATTCAGATAAGTTGCCACCCGGATCAGGTCAATCGGGCTGTCGGCGCGGTTGATAATATCCGTCCTGTAATCGCAGCGGCCCACATCCGCCATCACCGCAATTTTCAGATCCGTGGCATTCTCTCCCACGATAGCCCTGATGTCCTCGTCCTTACAGAATTTCCATTTGCCGAACTTATTCACGTCAAACATTTCCCTGGAGCCCTTGTAGCCAAACTCCATGTAATCCACGCCGGCACGCAGGTTAGTCAGGTACAGGGCCTTTGCAAATTCATCCGTAAAATAAAAATCATTTACCAGGCCTCCGTCCCGCAGCGTGGCATCCACCACCCTCACACCCTGCCGATATTGAATCAAACTGGATATTTCTTTCATAATTTTACTCCGTTTCCGCGCTGCCCGCATGGTATGCAGTCTGTCATCCTGCGCATGTTCTATGCGGCACGCACACGCCTCCTCAAATTCCAACTGTTCACTGTTCACTGTTCACTGTTCACTGTTCACTGTTCACTGTTCACTGTTCAGAAAATAGTTTAGCAGTTTAAAGTGCAAAAATCAATAGTATTTTTGAAAAAAAGGTGTATAATAATTCTTAAAAATATGGGAGGACATATTATTTTATGAATATAGCGATTGTAACCGGTGCGTCCAGCGGCCTTGGCGCTGAATATGTCCGACAGCTGGATGCCTGTGAAAGCTTTGACGAGATCTGGGTCATTGCCCGGAGAAGGGAACGGCTGACGGCCCTGCAGAAGGATGTGGTTACCGCACTGCGCCCCCTGGCCCTTGATCTCACCAGGCCGGAATCCATCCGTGAACTGGAAGTCCTTTTAAAAGACAAGAAACCCAATGTCCGGATGCTGGTCAATAATGCAGGTTTCGGAAAGATCGGCAGCTATCGGCATATCCCCCTGGAACAGTGTGAGCGGATGATCGATTTAAACTGCCGTGCCGCGGTTTCCGTGACCCAGACCGTGCTTCCCTTCATGCACAGGGGCGCCCGCATTCTGGAAATCTGCTCTACGGCCGCTTTTCAGCCGTTTCCGTACCTGAATGTATATTCGGCTACCAAGGCCTTCCTGTACCGCTATTCCCGCGCCCTGGGCAGGGAGCTGGCAGGTACGGGCATCCGCGTTACCGCCGTATGCCCATTCTGGATCAGAGGCACGGAGTTTATCAGCTCTGCCAAAAAGACCGACGGCAGCGGCCAGGTAAATAATTTCGCCCTTTCCTCCCGCCGTGAGGATGTGGTGCGTCACTCTCTGAAAGACAGTAAAAAAGGCCGCGCCGTCTCCACTCCCGGCTTTGTCTGCACTCTGCACCGGATACTGGCCGGGCTGGTGCCGGACAGCCTGCTGATGGCCGCCTGGAATCTGCTGCGGCGGTAACGGCGGCACACCGCTGCTGACTCATTACCCTGCATTACCCAGAAAGAACAAATGCCACGGGAAAGCCGTCTGAGCACTCTCCCGCGTGGCGGAATGGGAGGAATCATGCGTACCAAAAAATATTTCCTGATATTCACTGCCGCAGCCCTGCTGCTGGGAGGATGCTTCGGCGGCTGCGGCCTGGCAGCGACGGACAGCTCCAATGTGGATTCCCGCCTTACCGGGCCAGGATCCCTGCAGCCGGAGCCCCTGCAGACGCCCCCTCCCCCTGCCCGGGAAACCGCTTCCATACAAGAGTCCGTTTCCACAGCGGAGCCCGCACCCACGCCGGAACCGGAGGTAATCGAGCTCACCGTTTCCGCCGCCGGAGATGTATCCCTGGGCATCCTGCAGATCCACGACTACGCGGGAACCTTCCGGGAAATGTACGATCAGCAGGGGCCGGCCTACTTTTTCCAGAATGTGAAATATATCTTTGAAGCGGACGACATGACCATCGTAAACTTTGAAGGCGTCCTCACGGAGTCTACGGATCTGGTGGAAAAGCAGTACAATATCAAGGGCGATCCTTCCTACATTGAAATCCTGCCCTCCGGAAGCATAGAGGCTGTCAGCTTTGGCAACAACCACCGCATGGACTACGGGAAGCAGGGAAGCGACGATACCGTGGCGCTGTTTGAAGAAAATGAGATTCCCTATGCCTATGACGGCAACCTCGGCATCTATGAGACCAAGGGCCTCCGCATTGGCTTTGTCTCCGTGAACGAGGTTTACGACGGCCATAAGGTGGAAACCTGGCTGGAAGACGGCATAAAAAAACTGCAGGAGGACGGGGCCGATCTGATCCTTGCCTGCTGTCACTGGGGGGCGGAACGGGAGGATTATCCCGAGGACTATCAACAGAAGCTGGGAAAGAAATGTATTGACTGGGGGGCGGACCTGGTACTGGGCTGCCATCCCCATGTCCTGCAGGGCATTGAGGTTTACAACGGGAAATTCATCGTCTACAGCATGGGAAATTTCTGCTTCGGTGCCAACAGGAACCCAAAGGACAAGGAGACCATGATCTTCCAGCAGACCTTTACCTTTATTGACGGAGTAAAGCAGGAGGATCAGCAGGCCCGGGTGATCCCCTGCTTTGTGAGCTCCGTCATGTCCCGGAACGACTACTGCCCCACCCCGGCGGAGGACAGGGACTATATCTCTATCCTGGAGCGGATCAATACCTTAAGCGAGCCCTTCGGCACGGAATTTGCCGGGGACGGCTGTTATGTGAAGCCTGAGGGTTGATCTGCTGTTTACAGAATATAATCCGTGATGCAGTCATACCACTGGACATAGGTAGTCCCGTTGACGGTAAACCTGTCATTATCCGGCAGTTGTTCGCTCCATTTCCTTTTGTAATGATCCAGTGCCCAGTCGTCACGGTTGAACCTGCGCCAGAGAACAGTCCTGCCGTTCCTGTCCAGGAACTGTTCGGAGACAACGCCGCAGTTATAGGTCTCAATATCCATAACGCAGACCGTATCATAGCACTTCCCGCCGATAGTAACCGTATATCTCCCTACAATGTCCAGCAGAAAATCCTTTTGTCTGCTTGTAATCATCGTGCCGTCTCTCTGAATATCGCCCTTGGCTGCCAGATGGATTTCGTTGCCGCAGTTATCCTCCCCAAAGCCCCAGTTAGGCAGGAATTCCTCCCCGTCCAGGAAGGTGATAAAATTACGGACATCCCCGTCATTTCTGATCGTTGCCAGATACCGGCAGTGAGTGTCGGTGAGCTGGGCCACAAAGGTGCGGTTGATCACATCCTTTTTATCCGAGCAGGACGCTTCTCTGGCGGTAAGCTCCACCCCTTCAATGCCGTGAACCTTTGCCTTGCCGGTCACCTCCATATCATAAATATGGCTGCATTTACGGGAAGGCATGTCATACATTCCCCAGGACAGCTTCTCTCCCAATCTGGGAACCAGAAACCACCCCATCAGCTCTTCCCATTTCACCGCAAAGGGCGGCTCCTTGCTCACCTCAATCTTATATTCGGGCATCAGTTCCGGTAACTTCTTCATACTCCATTCTCCTTTCGATTCGTCAATGTGATAACATGGATACTTGCTCTTAAAGTTCTGTTTTGCGGTGTACAATCTGCTTTTCACGGTTCCCACAGGTACGTTCAGCCTCCGCGCGATTTCTGCCTGGGACAGCTCCTTCCAGAAATACAGATAAAGGATCTGCTTATCCTTATCCCCCAGCAGGCTTAAGGTTTCTCTCACGGCCGAAACTACGGCAAGACCGTGCCTGCTGTCAGACAGCTGCTGTTCCGCCAGCTCATCAAGGGGGATTTCATAGCAGGCCGCCTTTCTGCGGAAATAATCATTGCACTTATTCCTGGCGATGCTGAGCATCCATGCCTTGAAGGATTGGAAATTCTTCAACTGGGAATACTTCTGATACCCCGTTATAAAGACTTCCTGCAGCACATCCTCCGCATCCGCCCCGGAGCCGATCCTGAATTTCACAAATCGCTCCACAGAACTCCGCTCCGCTTCCAGCATTTTTTCAAACTCGTTCACCTCATTTCCTCCTTTCACTGACATAGACGGATACGGATGTCAAAAGGTTCATTTACCTTGGAACTTGCCCGCCTTAATGACCACAAAATGAACCCAGGCGGGACTGCCAAAGCTAGTGCTGAAAGCATCCTGCACTTCAACCTTGACGGCCCCGCCCGGGCTTGCTGCCATCCGGACAAATACCAATTCATAAAAAAATCATATTTCAAAATCCGGAATTACTTTGTTATTAACACATCTTACTGCCCCGAAAAACCAATAATCCGAGCCAGTTCCCTATCGGAAACAGGTTCGGATTATATGGGTTTGCTGCCGGCAGCGGGACTTGAACCCGCACGTGGTTGCCCACAACAGATTTTGAGTCTGCCTCGTCTGCCATTCCGACACGCCGGCCGATGTGGATACTATCCGCAACAAATATGATTTTAACACAGAAACGGCAGCTTGACAAGCAAATTTTTTATTTACTTCTGACGATGATAACCTGCTTTGCAGACATATAAATATTCGAAAAATTTACCTGCTCCAGCCGTTCCTCATTGATTGTCATCGCCGCCATGGCAACATCCCCCGTTCCTCTCTGCAGCGACGCAATCAGCGAATCAAAGGAGGTATGCTCCACCTGCAGCTTCATATCCAGCTCATCACAGATTGCCTTCATGATGTCTATGTCAATTCCCACAATGGTTCCGTCTTCCAGCTTTTCCTCATAAGGAGGGAATTCTGCGTTGGTCAGCATCAGCAGCGTGCCTCCCGCATAGGAATCCCTGGTCTGTCCCTCATAAGCGGACCTGGTTTCTCCCCCCTCTATCCACGCTTTCACAATTTGGTCTATGGTCCCCTCGGACTGCAGTTTTTCCAGCGCATGATTCATCCTTTGCAGCAGCTCCGGATTATCCTTGCTGACGGCAATCCCGTATTCTTCATCCGCATAGGCCTCTTCCAGGATCCTGATGTCTCCGTATTCCCTGACAAATACATTAGCCGGCGCATCATCCAGCATGACAGCGTCTATTTTCCCTGCCCGCAGTGCCTCCACCGCATCACGCCCTTTCGCAAAGCGCTGAACATCCGCATCCTTGATTTCCGTTGCATAACTGTCACCGGTTGTCTTTAACTGCACGCCGATTGTCTTTCCTTCCAGATCGCTCAGGCTATGTACCGTATTCCCGGGTACACTGCCGCATCCTGCCATGAAAATCATCATACCTGCCAGTATCCCCGCCAAAACCTTCCTCATATCCGTCTCCTCCTGCCCGGCATACCTGCCGTTATACGGCCCGTCCGTCAATTATCTGGTCCCGCCCGTTATTCTTACCCACATACAAATTCCCGTCTGCCAGGGAAATCCGCCGTTCGTAAGGCACGGACCCGTTACCTGCCTCCACGCCGAACGTCATGCTGACCTGAATTGCTTTCCCTTCATATGTAAAATCATACTCCCGGATACTTTGCTGCATCAGACGCACCTTTTGCATTGCCTCATCATGGGCCAGCTGATAAACCAGCAGAAATTCCTCTCCGCCCCAGCGGCTTGCAAATCCGCAGCCCTTAACATTTTCACCGATCAGCTTTGAAAGCGTCACCAAAACATAATCTCCGGCATCGTGCCCGTAGGTGTCATTGATCTTCTTGAACCAGTCAATATCACACATGACCACCGTATACTCCGACTGCGTGTTCTCCAGGGCTCTTAATCGGTTGTTGCAGCTGCGCCTGTTATACAGCGAAGTAAGGGGATCTCTTTCGATCATTTTCTTCAGATCCGTCCTCATTCTGGAAGCATACTCTCCGATTCTGCCCAGCTCATCTTTTCTGCAGGCAATTCTTTTATCAAGATTTACCGTTAAATCTCCTTCGGAAATTGTTTTCAGAAAAGAGTTTATCAGGTTTATATCCGATGTCATGCGGTTGGAATACACACTGCTGATAATTACCGCCAGAATGCTGGCGGCAGCCGAAATCCCAACAAACCACAGCATTACCGCTTTGATTCCCTGATATACCATATTCGTTTTCTTGCCGGCAAAAATCATTCCGACAATGGTGCCGTCTGCATTTTTTATCGGCATATAATATCCGATATAAGGTACTCCGTTAATATCCAGATTTGTGGAATAATAACATTCCCCTCTTTCCAGAACGGCCTCAATAACCTCCTTAGCCGCCCTGGTTCCCACGGCAGAAACTCCGTATTCATTGGACACCGTTGATAAAATACGGGTATCCTGCCAGAATATGGTAATATCAATCTGAGCCTTTTCCTGAACACGATACAGCATTGTGGAATCCGTAATATTCAAGTCTCCCTTTAACAGCATACCCGATTCATACGCATAATCCCCCCTGACCGTAAGGTTTAAACAGTCCAGTACTACATTGGTAGTTGCTGTCAGCTCATTCCGGATACTTTGGGTATATAACCGGTAGAGCAATGCCATGCCTATGAAAATAATCAGCAGACTCAACACAAGGATGGGCAGCAGAACCATCCCGACCATCCTTGTGCGGATACTTTTTTCCTTTTTTTCACGCTTCAACAAATCGGCATACTCCTTTTTATAATGATGTCATACTCACCGTCATGCCGTTTCCCGCCGCTGTTACCTCTCCCAGGCTTCCGACAACAAGGGGCATCATCGGCGGACAGTGCCCAAGATCCACATCCATGAGCACGGGCACATTTTTGCGCCCGGCCACTTGGAGCACGGCATCACAGGAATTCAGGTTCATCATCGGCTCTCCGTTCGCCGGCCTGCCGATCAGAAATCCCTTCACATGCCGAAACCAGCCGGCTTCTTCCATCTGCCACATGGCCCGGCGGATGCCAAACACATTGAGGTCGCAGGACTCCAGGAACCAGATAATCCCATCCTCCTTGTATTTCTCCACAAAATCCACTGTCCTGTCAAAGCGGGTGCCCAGCAGATTCACAAGGCAGTCCATACAGCCCCCCAGAAGCCGCCCGGAAAACCGCAGCTCCTCCGCCTCCCCAAGCTCCGTTTCTCCCCGGAATTTCCTGATTCTTAACGGCTCTGTCAGATGATAGGGCGCACAGGGAGCTTCTTCGCTTTTTAAGCTCTCCTTCTCCCAGGTACCATAGCTTTTCACGGTCTGCACCCTGCCGGTTAAAATTCCAAACGCGTCCTCGACCGAAGCGTGCAGAGGCTCCATGCCAAAGGCAGACGCACAGGGACCATACACGGAAGCCGTATCTGCCAGGGTTGCCAATGTAAATGTCAGATTCGTATTATCGGAGTATCCCATGAACCACTTCGGCTTCAGCCGGGCCAGCCGCTCAAAGTCCACATAAGGCAGGATCTCACACATCAGCTCCCCGCCTCCGCAGGAAATCAGGCAGTCCGCCTCCGAAGCAAACATCTCCATCACCTCTGCACCGCATTTTTCCGGACTGCTGCTGATTCCGACGCCATTGTCACAATAACAGTTAGGCCCCTGCAGAGTCCTGTAGCCCATCCCTTCCAGACGTTCCAGTCCATGTCGAAAAGCGGTTCTGTAAGGTTCTGCCGCACAGCCGAAGGAAGGGGCCAGAAAGCCGATCATCCCGCCCGGCGACAGATTCTCGGGATACCTCATGAAACAGTGCCCTCCTCTCTTGCGCTAATCTGGGATAACCTTTGGAAAATATCAAAACAGTCAAAGGTTGCAAAATAGTCCATAGGGGTTTCCGCCCTGCGGATCAGCTCCACGCTGCCATCTTCACACAGCAGAAGCTCCGCGGATTTCAGTTTTCCATTGTAATTATAGCCCATGGAGAAACCGTGGGCCCCGGTATCATGGATCACAATGTAATCTCCCATCTCCACCCTGGGCAGCATGCGGTCTATGGCAAATTTATCATTGTTTTCACACAGGGAACCCGTGACATCATACATGTGGTCACAGCTTTCCTCTTCCCTGCCCAGAACGGTAATATGATGATAAGCGCCGTACATGGCGGGACGCATCAGATTAACCGCACAGGCATCCACTCCCAGGTATTCCTTGTAAGTATGCTTTTCATGGATCACTTTTGTCACCAGATGTCCGTAAGGCGCCATCATGAAGCGCCCCAGCTCCGTATAGATCGCCACGTCTCCCATACCCGCGGGAACCAGCACCTCGTCATATACCTGATGTACTGCCGCTCCTATGACACGGATGTCATTTGGCTCCTGATCCGGCCTGTAGGGCGTTCCGATCCCGCCGGACAGATTGATAAAGGCAATATGGACGCCCGTCTTCTCTTTCAGTTCCACGGCAAGCTCAAAAAGCTGTCTGGCCAGAACGGGATAATACTCGTTGGTCACAGTGTTGCTTGCCAGGAAAGCATGAATGCCGAACTTTTTCACTCCCTTGGCCTTTAAAATGCGATAGCCTTCAAACATCTGTTCCCTGGTAAATCCGTATTTTGCATCACCGGGATTGTCCATAATATCGGTACCCAGGGAAAAATATCCCCCCGGATTAAAACGGCAGCTTAAGGTCTCAGGCAGATAGCCCAGAGTCTTCTCCAGAAAATCAATATGGGTAATATCGTCCAGATTGATGGTGGCCCCCAGCCCGGCCGCATAAGCAAACTCCTCCGCCGGCGTATTATTGGAGGAAAACATGATGTCCCCTCCCTTCACCCCCAAAGCCTCCGAAAGCATCAGCTCCGTCATGGACGAACAGTCGCAGCCACAGCCGTAATCCCGCAAAATATTAATCAGAAAGGGATTTGGCGTCGCCTTGACTGCAAAAAATTCTTTATATCCCGGATTCCAGGCAAAGGCCTCCTTCAGGGCTTTTGCATTCTCACGAATCCCTTTTTCATCATAAATGTGGAAAGGTGTCGGATACTTCTTTACAATCTCTTCCACCTGTGCCTTTGTCACAAACGCTCTTTTTTCCATAATGTCTCCTCAATCACTCTTCTACAGTAATACCCGGGCCTGCCGCAGCCGGCTTATAAAAGCGTGCGTCTCATCTCTTCCGGTGTCAGGGGGCTAAGATACGCCGGCGCTACATCAAACACCGTCTTACAGCCCAGTATACCCTCTTTGCTCATACGGTATGCCGCCCTTGCATAGGCCGCCAGCACACAGGCCGTAAACTCCGGGTTGGAGTCCAGCTTCAGGCTGTACTCGATCACATGATTATGCCCGCCGCCTGCACCGGTTTTTCCCGTTCGAATCACCAGGCCGCCGTGAGGAATCCCTGCGTGATCCCGCCGAAGCTCTTCCTCGCTGATGAAATGAACGGTGGTATCATATTCGGCGAAATAATTCGGCATGGTCTTGATTTCTTCCTCGATCCGCGCCTGATCCGCGCCCTCCTCCGTCACCACAAAGCACTCCCTGGTATGCTTCTGCCTGACGGTCAGCTCCGGATTTTCACAGTTTCTCACTGCGGCAAGGGCAGATTCCACCGGAATGGTATACTGCCTGGCATCCTTTACCCCGGGAATCCTGCGAATGGCATCGGAATGTCCCTGACTGACCCCTTTGCCCCAGAATGTGTAATCCTTACCCTCCCGCAGAATCGCACCGGCATACAGCCTGTTCAGGGAAAACATGCCCGGATCCCAGCCCACGGAGATCATAGCCACCTTTCCGCCTTCCTTCGCCGCCTGATCCACCCTTGCAAAATGCTCGGGAATCTTCGCATGGGTATCGAAGCTGTCCACTACATTAAAATATTTCGCATACTCTGCAGTCTGTCCCGGCAGATCCGTAGCAGAACCTCCGCACATCACCAGCACGTCGATCTCGTCCTTTTTCTCCAACAAATGATCCACATGATATACCGTTACGCCGCTTACCGTTTTTACCATTTGGGGATCCCTTCTCGTGAACACCCCTGCCAGCTCCATGTCGTCGTTCTGACTGACGGCACACTCTACTCCTCTTCCAAGATTTCCATAGCCCATAATTGCAATTTTCATTGTTTTTCAGCATCCTTTTCTATCTTATTTTTCTGCAGCATTATACAGCCGAAATCCAGTACCTCTTTACGCCGCTGCCGTCAACATCTATCGTTTTCTCATAAACGCCGCCATTGGCAAGTATTACCCTTTCGCTGGCCCTGTTCTCCACATCACATGTCACCAGAAGCTTAGGTATTCCCAATGCCTTTGCATTCAATACATTCAAGCGAAGCATTTCCTTCGCATATCCCTTCCCCCGTTCACAGGGGCGTACCGAAAAACCGCAGTGTCCTCCCCAGGTTCCAAGAACGGGATGATTAATATGGTGGCGTAAATCTATCATTCCCACGATTTTAAGATCCTTCCTGCGGACGGCCAGATACATATGTGAAGGAACTGTCGTCCCCGCTTCACCGCATGTTTCCTCACACCTTCTCAGCTTACATATTTTGATCCACTCCTCGGCCGACGTGCTTACATCCAGAGAGATGCAGCCGGCAAACCGGTCTTCGCTTTCTGCATCGCAATCCATGATTTCCTGACGAAACGCCCATATATCATCTGCATACATCAATTCAGGCTCTGTCAATATGATTTGATCCATCTTGCCCTTCTCTCCAAGCAAATACCGCTGCCAAGGGACGCAAGTCACTTTGCGCTTTGATTTTCTTCTGCATCGAACTATACTCGCAAGCCCGCGCTGTCGCGCTTACTGCCTGCTGTCGCAGGCGCTTGCTCGTTAAACGCGCAGGAAAATCAAATGCCGCTACCAAGTGACGTAAGTCACTTTGCGCTTTGATTTTCTTCTGTATCGAACTATACTCGCAAGCCCGCGCTGTCGCGCTTACTGCCTGCTGTCGCAGGCGCTTGCTCGTTAAACGCGCAGGAAAATCAAATGCCGCTACGCGTCGCTTGATTTTCTTCTGCGCTGTTTACGTTTTCGATTTGCCAGTCTATGGGCGTTACGCCGTGTTCCTCCAGAAAGCGATTGGTCTGGCTGAACGGCTTACTGCCGAAAAATCCGTTATACGCCGATAAAGGGCTGGGATGGGGCGCCTTTAAAATCAAATGGTTTGGATTGTCCAGCATCCGCTCCTTCATCTGCGCCGGCCTGCCCCAGAGGATAAACACAATGGGCCGGTCCTGCCTGTTTAATGCCCTGATGGCGGCATCCGTAAATTCCTCCCACCCTTTCCCCCGATGGGAATTTGCCATGTGGGCCCGGACGGTCAGAACCGTATTCAGCATCAGTATCCCCTGCTTTGCCCATTTGACCAGATAACCGTTATCGGGAATGTAGCAGCCCAGGTCATCCTGGAGTTCCTTATAAATATTTACCAGGGAAGGAGGTATGTCTACCTCCGGCTTCACGGAAAAGCAAAGCCCATGGGCCTGCCCCACATTATGATAGGGATCCTGCCCGATGATAACTACCTTCACCTGGCTCAGAGGCGTCAGATGAAACGCATTAAAAATATCATCCGCCGGCGGAAAGACCTGAGATGTGTTATATTCCTTCAGAACAAACCGATATAATTCTTTATAATAGGGCTTGTGGAACTCCGGCTCCAGCTCCGCCAGCCAGTCATTTGTAATCATCGCCATAGTTTCCCGGATCCTTTCAAACAGATACTGTCAATATAGATGCTGTCAATCACGAAGCGCCTCGTTTACCGTCATGCCCTCGCCATTCCCCGATTATTCACAGACGCCTCGCAAAGCTTTTATATCACAGGCGTACACTGACGCCCTTACTCCGCAGGTATTCCTTCACCTCACGGATCTCCAGCTCCTTATAATGGAATAAAGAAGCCGCCAGTACGGCTTCCGCCTTACCCTCAACCAACGCATCATAGAAATGCTCCGGCTTCCCTGCGCCCCCCGATGCAATTACGGGAATTTTCACGGCCTCCGCCACCGCCCTGGTCAGCTCCAGGTCATAGCCCTCTCTTGTGCCGTCCCCGTCCATACTGGTCAGCAGTATTTCACCTGCTCCCAGCTTTTCCGCCCTGACGGCCCATTCTATGGCATCCATTCCCATATCCACGCGGCCGCCGTTTTTATATATATTCCATCCGCTGCCGTCTGCCCTGCGCTTTGCATCAATTGCCACAACCACACACTGGCTGCCGAATTTCTCGGCCCCGTCCGAGATCAGCCTGGGATTCATGATTGCCGCGGAATTAATGGCAATCTTATCCGCCCCCTCCCGCAGTATGGCCCTGAAATCCTCTACGGTGCGGACACCGCCCCCTACGGTAAAGGGAATAAACACCCTTTCCGCCACCCGGCTTACCCACTGAAGCTGGGTGGCCCGGCTGTCCGCCGAAGCGTTAATGTCCAGAAATGTCAGTTCGTCTGCACCTTCCCTGTCATAAGCCGCCGCCGCCTCCGCCGGGTCACCGGCATCCCTGGGGTTCAGGAACTTAACGCACTTGACAACCCTTCCGTCCTTTACATCCAGGCAGGGAATCACTCTCTTTGTATACATCCTGTCAACCTCTCACCACTTTCATAAAATTCCTGAGTATCTGCATTCCCACATCGGAGCTTTTCTCCGGATGAAACTGACAGGCAAACAGATTCCCCTTCTCCACGGAAGCATGGATTTTCACGCCGTAATCCGCAGTGGCAGTGACAATGCTTTCATCCGCCGCCTGCAAATAATACGAATGGACAAAATATACATAAGGATTCCCGCCCAGATTTTCAAACAGACGTCCCCCGTTGGGAAACTGCAGGCTGTTCCAGCCGATATGCGGTACCCTTAAGCCTCCTTCCGACGGAATTCTCACGATTCTGCCCTCCAGAATGTGCAGCCCTTCCACTCCCGGGGATTCCTCGCTGCTTTCAAAAAGCAGCTGCAGTCCCAGACATATCCCCAAAAACGGCGTGCCCTTGTCAACACACCGTCTGACTACCTTGTCCAGCTCACAGGCCTTCAGCTTCTTCATGGCATCCCCGAAGGCGCCGACTCCGGGAAGGACAACCCCGTCCGCACCAAGGATCACCTCCGGATCCCCGGTAACCACGGGTGTCTCTCCCAGAAACGCAAAGGCTTTCTCCACACTTCGGATATTCCCCGCGTCATAATCAATAATTGCAATCATGTTTATCCTCGTTTCCGTCCGCCGCACATGCGGTGATCCGCTGTACATGCGGCTTTTTGTACCATTGCCCTATTGGTTATCGATAAAGGTATCGCCTCCCAGCTCACCTTCTTCCGGCAGAGGATCCGGCATCTGCTCCTCCTCCCCGGCGGGAAGCTCCGGCTCTGTATCCGGTTCCTCCGGAACCGCCGGCGCATTCCAGTTGTCAAAGGATCTCCCTCCTGCAATAGCCGTCACCATCCGTGTATATTCCCGGTCACTGCGCTCGGCGGCAATAGCCTGGGCCTGAGCCTCCGTCAGGCCGAATTCATTGGCAAGATAGTTCAAAATAGTGGCATAGCCCGCGGCAATCTCCGGCTCTGCGTTCCACTGCCCGGCATAAGCATACAGCTCCGGATAAGCATCCACCGTCTGTATCAGGCTGTCCAGGGCTCTCACCCTGTCACCCTCGCCCATAAAGAGCTCATATTCCCGGGTCCACAGTCTGATATACAGAATGCTTTCAGACTTGCCGTACATAATGCTTTCGGTCTCATTCAGATCCTTACCAAATAAATTCTGGTAACAGGTCTGGTAATCCCCTTCATAATATGCCGTCCTTGCAATCTTCTTGTCGGAATAATCCACTGCGGAATTGACAAATACAAACAGCAGCACCCCAACCGACAGGCCCACCAGCAGGACCGGCAGCATCTTTTTCAACGTAAGCTTTTTCCCCGGCGGTGTGTTATCCGGCTCCTTGGGCGGCTTCTCCTTCTTGGGCTTGGGCTCCTTCTTCTTGGGCTTTTCTTTTATTTTTTTACTTTCCTTTTCCTTATCCTCCTCTTTGCCTTTGCCCTTTCCTTTCTTTCCCTTCTTCCCCTTTGCTCCCTTTCCTTCCTTATCCAGGTCATTCAGGATGTCCTGGTTTTCCTGGGAAAGCTTTATATCCTCGTTTTCTTCTTCCTCCTCCGTCAGGAAGTTCATGATCTTTGCAAAAAATCCCTGTTTCTGCTTCGGCCCTTCTTTCTCTTTTTCCCGCAGTATATCCGCATCCTCAAGATCCGCCAGGTCAATGCCATCCCCTGCCAGGAAATCAGGAAAATCAGAATCCGCTTCTCCGATACTCTTTGCCACATCGGAATCGTCCGCATCACCGCCAAAAAGGCTTCCCAGGTCCAGATCATCCAGCCCCGGCGTCCCCTGCAGCGGTTCTTCGTTACTTTCCGGCTCAGGGAACACCTCTGCCAGCTCATCGGTCATCTGCTCCGGTTTACCCCCTGCCCGGTCGGCGGCAGAAACAATGGAATCCAGAACAGACGGGTCAAACATGTCGGAATCCACCGCTTCTTCCGTACCGGCTTCCTCCGGCACCGCCGCCTGCTTGCCGCCTTTGCTTTTCTTAGGCTTCGCCGCCTTCTGCCCGGCCCTGGCCGCCTTCTTCTCCGCCTTTCTGGCTGCGGCCTCTTCCTTCTTTCTTTCTTTTTCCGCCCTGGCAAGTTCCTTCTTTTCCCGAGCCTGACGCTTCTTCTCTTCCTTGCCGTCAATTTCCTTATCACTTCCCAGAATCTTCTCTTCCAGGGCACGGCTGTCAATATCTTCCTCGGGATAATCCTCCAGCAGGGCGGTAACGGATTCATCCACTGCTTCATTATTATCCGACTTCTGCAGAAGCTCCTGAATGTCCTGAAGACCTTCGTCGTCACTGTCCTCCAGCATTTTCAATACATCCTCGTCAGGTATATCCATATCTGACGTATTGTAAAAATCCGTATCTTCCTGTGCACTGCCTGCAGAAAGCAGCTTGTCAATCTCCTCTTCGGACATCCCGCTGACGGCATCCAGATCAGGTGCCTCGGCGTCCAGACCAGGCACACTCTGATCCGACGCATCCTGATCGAATATGTCATGATCCAATGTGTCCTGACCCAGTATATCCTGATCCGGTGTGTCCTGACCCAGTATATCCTGATCCGGTATGTCCTGATTCAGTATATCCTGATCCGATACATCTTCCTGTATTTCATTGTCTTCTGCCACATCCCTTAACAGATTATCCAGATAATCTTCCTGTGAAGGCATAGCTTCTCCTCAACTTTCCTGTTTTTCTTTCGCCATATCTGTAACAGCACCGCTAACATTGTATCATAGTCTTTCCAACCAGGCAATTGCATTCTTAGGAATTGAGCATCCTTTTCCCGACAATTCTTCCGTCATCTGGTAAAGCCTTTCATTCACTCGAATGAAAAAGGCCTTCTGATTAAAATAGGCTGCCTTTTCAAAAGGCCAGCGGATAACCGACGGAAACCGCATACCCACCCCAAGCTCCATCACCACCAGCCTGCGGTTTATCGTTCCCTGAAGCCACTTCATATACGTCTGCCACTGTTCCAAATATCCCTGCTCGTCATACGCTTCCGCATAAACAGTATTCAGTACCATATCCCTGCCGCAGTGGCGGCATTCCGTAAGCTTTCCTCTTCCGCCACCCAAAAAGCCTGTTTGCTGTAAACCCGCTTCCCGTAAATCTGCTTTCTGGAAGCCCGCTTCCCGCAAACCTGCCTTCTGCAAACCTGCTTCCCGTAAATCTGCTTTCTGAAGGCTTGCCGCCGACAGTTCTTCGAAAAAAGAATTCAGCCGCTTCCGCTCTTCCTCACTTACTTCCTCTAACCCGCATCCGCCGGTACACTGCTTTTTTAACGTCGTCCCACATGGCATGACAAGCCTGCCCTGTTTCCATGGTGCTTTGAAAATTCGGCTGTCCGTAGCGGTGGCGACCACAAAATAATTTTTCCCCGCCAGAATTCCCGCCAGCTTTTCCAAAACGGGGCTGACCACATCCTCCCCCATACCCGCCGAACAATATTCATTCCACAGCGGTATGAGCCAGTGCTGCCCTGTATCCCGCAGATATTGTTTCCCTTCCGCATATCCAGGACAGCCCTGAAGACGCTTGCCGTCATCAAAGTCCTCTCCCATTCCCACAAGAACCATGTCCGCATTCCCTATCCCTGCAAGAATCTTCTCTGTCTCCATTCCGTCTCCATTCCATACTCATCATCCAACAGGGAACGGCCTTCTTCCCCGCTCACCGCGCGGCCTGCACACCGCTTCAGCAGTATATTTCAAGCGCTATAGCGCTTGGCCATAGCGCTTTGTGCACAGGTCTGTGCATGAAAAGAGCCGGGAATTACCCCGGCCCTGTTCAAATTATTTTTATTCATCCAAATGCTTCTCTTCAACCAGCCGGTCCACTATTTTTACCAAATTACCGATTTCCGGCTTGGAAAGCTGTGCATCCGCTCCCAGTTCCTCACCCTTCCTCTTCATGTCTTCATTTACCAGCGAAGAGAATATGATAATCGGAATATCCGCCGTCGTCTCATCAGATTTCACAAGCTTTGTAAGTCTGTGGCCGTCCATCTCCGGCATCTCAATATCCGTGATAATCAAACGGACATGATCCTTCAGACTGCCGTCAGCCTTGCATTGGGTAATGACATCATAAGCCCTCTGTCCGTTCTCCGTGTGAATCAGATTGTCATATCCTGCTTTCTTCAGGCAGTCCACAATCAGCTTATTCAGGAGGGGAGAATCCTCTGCAATGAGGACAGGCACCCTGCTTCTCTTTCTTTCTCCCAGCTCGGTGATTTCCGATACCTTAAGGCCCGTCTCCGGGTTAATATCCGTAACGATCTTCTCAAAATCAAGAATAATAATCAGCTTTCCGTCCTGCTTGATAATACCCGTAGATACGCTTTCATCCGTAGTAGAGATGGTTGCGTCCGGCTTGATAATGTCTCTCCAGGATACCCTGTGTATTCCCTGCACACTGTCAACATGGAATGCCAGATCCAGCTTATTAAAGTTTGTCAGGATAAACAACCCGGTAGGTTCGGAAACCCCTCTGCCCAGGCAGTTCTTCAGATCAATTGCAGTGATCATAATGTCCCTCGGCATGAAAATGCCTTCAATGCTGGGATGGGAATTCGGAACAGGGGTAACCGGTTCATATGTAATGATTTCCCTGATCTTGGCAACATTAATGCCATACGAATTGTTTCCCAACGTGAATTCAAGGATTTCTAACTCATTCGTTCCGTTTTCCAATAAAATTTTAGTATCCATTTTTCCACCTCGTTGCTTTTCTCAGGCATAGGCCAAAATCCTATCACCCATCCAGTCTACATTATTTTATCACACTTTCCGAAAAAATGAAACTACAATCTGAAAATTTTGTGAAAAAAAGTAATCCTCCGCCGGAATTACTTTTTATAGGAAGTTTTAGATGGTCAAAAGGACAAATAGGTGTTATAATGTCTTTCAGAAAATATATTACGCCCTTTTTCACGGGCAGATAGGAGTAAACGTGAATCAGATCGTATGGCATGACAGATACAAAATTGGCGTTGATTTTATTGACCGGGAACATAAGCAGCTCTTTTCAACCATGGATAAGCTGCTGCGTCTCAGCGAAGATGAAGAGAAAAGCGAATGGGTTTGCCGCGAGGGTGTCAAATATTTGAAAAATCATACCCTGGAGCATTTTGAACACGAGGAAAGCTATATGCGTTCCATAGGCTATGGCGATTATGATTTACATAAACGTCTCCACGACAATTTCAGAAACGATACACTCCCCGCCCTTGAGCAGGAACTGGAGGAAACAAACTACTCCGTCGAATCCATACGCCACTTTCTCGGCGTCTGCATCGGCTGGGTAATTGCCCATACCTCCACGGAAGATCTGGCGATCACCGGCAGGATAAAGAGCAAATGGACGGATATTCCCCACGAAAAAGAAAAAGAGGCTCTGGGGCAAAGCATTATCCAGCTTATGGACGGCATACTCCATCTCAGTGCCAAGCTGATCAGCGAGCAATATTCCGGAGAGGATTTCGGCAAAATGGTATGTCTGCGTTTTGTATACAGCGGACAGAAAAAAGAAAAATGGGAAATCACCATAATCTTTGAGGAATCTCTTCTGCTCAAGGTTGTCAGCGATATACTGAATACACAATATCACCGGGTTGACGACATGGTAATCAATGTTATCCGCTACATGAGCCGCCAATTCCTGGAACAGCTCCGGGAAAGCTTTCCGTCTGTTGACCTGTTTGAGTTGACCAAGGAATCCCTGCTGACCCGGGAACAGCTTTTGGACTCCTTTGACCGCAGTAATATTCCCTGCAGCCTGCTCTTTGATACCGGTGAAGGCTATTTTGCTTTCTGTGTAACCGCTTCGGACCCGATACGGGGCAAGATCATGCCCAGCATTGATCACAATAATGCCATGGAAGCAATCAATGAATATCTGTCCACCGAAAAGCGTGTCCGGGAAAAAATCCTCATCGTTGACGACTCAGATTTCATGCGCGCAAAAATCAAGCAGCTTCTGATTCAGGACTATAATATCACGGAAGCCGGTTCCAGTTTGGCCGCCATTCAAAGCCTGACCGTAAACCGGCCGGATCTGATCCTGCTGGACTATGAAATGCCTGTCTGCGACGGCAGGCAGACCCTGGAAATGATCCGTTCGGAAAAGGAAACCGCAGATATTCCGGTGATCTTCCTGACCGCCAGGGGGGACCGCGAGAGCGTAAAGAAAGTTACAGCCTTGAAACCCAAGGGTTATCTGTTGAAAACCATGCCCGAAGAGGAAATCAAAAAAAGTATTGACTCTTTCTTTGCCAAAAGAAATTCTTCTGCCGAACAAAAGCAATAAAAAAAATCCCCTGTCCCTCCTTTCCTGAGGGCGGGGGATTTTCCGGTTCCGGTTCCAAACGTACGGCATAAATAACCGGCACCGAACTTCTCTCTTTTCAGAAAAATGCTCCTCTGCATCAATTATATGATATGGTACAAAAAAACCTCGAAGTAAATACCTCGAAGTTTCTGTAATCATAATCCGATTCTGCGGGCACATGCCCAAGGGCCATTGTACCCTCAAAACCGAACACCGGAACACATC
>CAJTKW010000044.1:11844-34871 GCA_910577035.1 uncultured Acetatifactor sp. | reverse complement strand
TCATCGCTTCCTTAAGAGCCTCCGGCGGATGCGCACGGATTTGCAGGGGTTTTTGCTGCTTCGCAACGCAGAAACCCTAAGGTCATTCCTCGAAGAATCGCCAAGTCAGCATGCTGACTTGGAAGTTCTACGTGTCATACCGAGAAATGCCGAAAATATGGCATTTCTCATCAGGAGTTGTGACTCCGCGGAGGGGTTAGGGTAAGGCCTGTCAATTCAACAAGGAGGTAGCTTATGGAAGAGAAGGATTGGATGGAGCTTGCGGGACAGAAGAACCAGCTGACAAAGGTGATGGAAAGCAATCGTTATGGGGAACGGTTTGGCTTGAGCCTCACGGAGGAGGAGGCAAAGCTGCTGATGGAGGAGAGGGAGCGCTGCCTGAAGGAGCAGCACAGGGTGGAGTTTGGGGAGAGCATTCTGCCCAGGCTGATTCAGGCATTCTGTGATTCGGATTATATCCGGGGGGAGGATTACGCGGAGGTGCTGGGAAGGCTGCAGGAAATCTTCTACCTGTTTAAGAATGAATCCATGGATCTGCTGACGGATGACGAGCTGCTTACCTTTATGCGGGAGCAGTATGACGAGACCTGTTTTGGAGACCTGGAATATCTGGAGGGAACCTGCCTGCCGCTGTTTGCCGATGCCATCCGCGCCGGATACCAGGGCTACCGGCAGACAGGGGGGAAGGGAGAGTTCGGGCAGTTTGACATTGTCCAGAGGTGGGATAAGGACTTGTATCTGGCGGCGCTGGCGAATCTGTCGGATTAACGTGAGCCCTGAGTCGATAGGAGGAGAAGTGTATGAAACCTGTGCGTTATGAGATGGAAGAGCTGCTGCCGCTGGTGGCAAAGCTTGCGGCAAAGTATACCTCCGGTGAAAGTACCTCCGTTCCCTATGAAACGGCTAATATGCTGATGGAGGCTGTCTGCTACTGCATTGAGGAGAATGAGCGGGAGGGCGGCAGCGAGGCCGTGGAGAGAAGCGGCAGAGAGGAAGCCGGAGAAGGCAGAGGAGCCGTAAGGGGCAGCGAGGCCGTGAAGAGAAGCGGCAGAGAGGAAGCCAGAGAAGGCAGAGGAGCCGTAAGGGGCAGCGAGTCCCGGGAAGGCCGCGGCGGTAAGCCGGCAGGGGAGCTGCGGAAAGCGGAAAAGCTGCCGGCGGCGGAGAGCTACCGGCTGGGCTTTGAAAGGGTGCTGGAGAAGACCAGGCACACGCAGGAGCGCTACAATGAGCTGATTGCGGATTTTCAGGACTACGGCAACGGGAATTACCGGGATGCGGTGCTGAAGGCTCTGCCGGAATTTTTTATGAAATATGATCCCAGATTTGCTCCCCAGGAGACGATGATCGGCCTGGATTATCCGACGCTGCGGGCAGTCCGGGAGGAGACGGGAATTGACGCAGTGGAGCGGTATGTTGCTTATATTGCCCTGGAACAAAGGTTTTTCCGGAAGCTTCCGGAAGGAATGGCGGAGGAGCTGCTGACCAGGTTTCATGAGGAGTACAGGGAGCTGTATTTTAATCTCTGTAATATTCCCCTCCGGCATATGCTGGCGGCCGGATTGCTGGGAAGACAGCCGGGGCAGGCGCTTTCGGATCAGGAATATGCAGCCCTGGGGCGGCTCTGCGGTGAGAAAGGCCGGGAGGCCCTGACGGAAATTTTAAACCGGCTGACGGAAAAGCTGGTAGTAAGCGGCTGGGGGCAGGATCAGGAGTTGTTGTGGTATCTCCGGGGAGACACGGCGGATTTTGCAGCGGAGCTGACGGAGGGCTTGAAGGGGAACGGTTTGAAATATATAGTAGCGTGAGAAATATTTCTGACGGTCTTCGGCAGTTTACGATTGCGGCCCATAGCATACCTGCAACCGGCAGTTGACGGATTTTCAAGGCTGCTTTCTGGCATGTAACGGGCAAAAAGGGTAAGATTACAGTCATAACAAGCAGGCGGAAACATGCCGGAAAAGGAGATACAGGGTATGATATTGGCAGACAAGATTATTCAGTTAAGAAAGAAGGCAGGATGGTCCCAGGAGGAGCTGGCAGACCAGCTGGGAGTCTCAAGACAGTCGGTGAGCAAGTGGGAGGGGGCCCAGTCGGTTCCCGATCTGGACAGAATCCTGCAGATGAGCCGTATTTTCGGGGTGACTACGGATTATCTGCTGAAGGATGAGCTGGGAGAACCGGAATATGCGGATGGCGGGGATAAGGCGGTCCTGCGGCGGGTCACCATGGAGGAAGCTTCGGAATACCTCTCTCTGAGGAAAAAGGAGGCGCCGAGGATAGCGCTTGCCACCCTTCTCTGTGTGATTTCCCCTATATGTCTGTTGTTTCTGGGAGGATTGAGCGAGGGAGATCCGTATTTGTCGGAGGATGCGGCCGGCGGTATAGGTATGGTGGTGCTGCTGATGCTGGTGGCGGCAGCAGTGGCGATCTTTCTGTCCAGCGAGGCAAGAACGGCAGAGTTTGCTTTTTTGGAGAAGGAAGCCTTTGAGACAGAGTACGGTGTGACCGGGATGGTAAAGGAGAAAAAGGCGGCGTGGAAAACCAGTTATACCCGCCTGAATATCCTGGGAACCGTGTTGTGCATTCTGGGGGTGGTACCGCTCTTTTTCTTTGCGGGCGCAGGAGCCGATGACGTGGTGCTGGTGCTTGGAGTCTGCATGCTGCTGTTGATTGAGGGATTGGGCTGCGTAGCCTTTGTCTATGGCGGAGTGTACCAGGCGGCGATGGAGAAGCTGCTGGAGGAAGGGGATTACACCAGAAAGAATAAGGCAAGGCAGGGGATCAAAGGCGGAATCAGCGTCATCTATTGGCTTATGGTAACAGCTGTTTTCTATTGGCTTACCTATGGACCCTCCGGAAACGGCAAGCCCCAGTACAGCTGGCTTGTCTGGGTGATCGGCGGCTTACTGTACGGCGGGCTGATGGTGCTGCTGGATGTAATTGAGCGCGTAAGGAATGCCGGCAAAAATGACAGAAAATGAATACATTCCTATTGAATCGGAGAAAGCAGGTATTTTTTATGCCTGCTTTCATTTACTTTATGGAAGAAAGCTGGTAAAATGTTTCTGCCGGTGCAGAATGCAGGCCGGTACTTGAAGAGGATACAGGGAGGATGCAGATGAACGAGGAACATTCCTGCAGGTCAGGGTTTGTAACCCTGATCGGCAGGCCGAACGTGGGAAAGTCCACATTGATGAACCGATTGATCGGGCAGAAAATAGCGATTACTTCCAGCAAGCCCCAGACTACCAGAAACCGTATTCAGACCGTGCTCACCAGGCCGGAAGGACAGATTGTCTTTTTGGATACTCCCGGTATTCACAAGGCGAAAACCAAGCTGGGAGATTATATGGTAAATGTGGCAGAGCATACTCTGGAGGAGGTGGATGTGATCCTTTGGCTGGTGGAGCCGACGGATTATATCGGCGCAGGCGAGCGCCATATCATAGAACAGCTGAAAAAGGTAAAAACGCCGGTGATCCTGGTCATCAATAAGACGGATGCGGCAAGGAAGGAAGCGGTATTTTCTTCTATTGACGCTTACCGGAAAGAGCTGGACTTTCAGGAGATCGTGCCCGTGTCCGCCCTGAAGGGAAATAATACGGAGGAGCTGGTACAGTGCATTTTCAAATATCTGCCCTGTGGAAGGGCATTTTATGACGAGGATACCATTACGGACCAGCCCATGCGGCAGATTGCGGCAGAGCTGATCCGGGAAAAGGCATTGCGAATGCTGCAGGACGAGATTCCCCACGGGGTGGCGGTAGTCATCGAAAGCATGAAGGAAAAGGGAAAAATCTGTCATATAGAGGCCACGATAGTGTGTGAGAGGGAATCCCACAAGGGTATCATAATCGGAAAGGGCGGAAGCATGCTGAAGAAAATCGGATCCGCCGCAAGGCCTGAGATCGAAGAGCTGCTGGAGATGCAGGTCAATCTTCAGCTGTGGGTGAAGGTGAAAAAGGATTGGAGGGACAGTGATTATCTTTTGAAAAATTTTGGATATAATCCAAAGGGAGATTAAGGAATAGAAAAAGGGAAATCTGCAAACTCTACTTTCAGGCATGACAGAGTGCGAACCACTCTTTGCGAAGCACTCTTTTTATACAAATGGGATCGGGGGATATGCAGATGAACATGGAATACTGGAAGCGGTTTGAAAACAGTGGAAAGATAGAAGACTATTTATCATTTGTCTCCGGCGGGGGAAAGGAGACGGAAGCAGAACAAAACGCATCGGGAGCAGCTTCGCATGCAGGAATATATCATAGTAACAGGGATTATATTAAAACAGTCTCCGGTGGGGGAGTACGACAGACATATCAGCCTCTTGACTAAGGAACGGGGGAAAATCTCCGCTTTTGCCAGAGGCGCCAGGCGGCCGGGAAGCAGGCTTTCCGCGGCGGCGGCTCCTTTTTCCTTCGGAAAGTTCAAGCTCTACGAGGGAAGAAGCTCTTATACCCTGGCGGAGGCGGATATTCAGAATTATTTTGAAGAGCTTCGGACGGATTATGAAGGCGCCTGCTACGGCATGTATTTTGCGGAGGTAGCCGACTATTATACCAGGGAAAACAACGATGAAAGAGAAATGATGAAGCTGCTGTACCAGTCTTTGCGGGCCCTCTGTGCAAAAAGCCTGCCCAATCCGCTGGTACAGTGCGTTTTTGAGTGTAAGGCCATAGCGGTGAGCGGAGAGTTCCCGGGCCCGCCCTCTGACAGGGAGCTGGAAGAATCCACGGTTTATGCGCTGGGATACATAGCGGAAAGCCCCATTGAAAAGCTTTATACCTTTAAGGTGACAGATTCCGTCCTGGCAGAGCTTCGGCAGGTGGCGAGGGATTATATGAATAAATATGTGGGACACGCGTTCAAAAGTCTGGAGGTTCTGCAAACTCTTTGTTGAAAAAGAAGAGTATTTTTGATACAATAAATAATCACCGGGCAGGTCAGCATAAGCGCTGACAGAGGAATTGAGGAGTTTGGAATGAAGAGATGCGGGGTGTTTGCGGTTTTGGCCTGCCTGCTGGCAGCGGTGCTTGCAGGATGCGGCCAGGGCAGTGTGCCGGAAGCGGCAGGGGCGACGACGATTTCCGTGGACAGGAACGGCAGGGTCACTTATTATTGTGTGGGGGATTTTGACAGGGAGTATTACAGCCTGTCAGAGCTGTCCGACATGGTAAAGGGTGAGGTGGCACGATTTAACGGGAATGCAGGAAAAGAAGGCGCTGTGTCGGTAGAAAGGGTGGAAACACTGCCGGACGAAGGAGGAGAGCAGCAAGAAATACGGGCATGGGGCTGGCGGCGGGAAACACTGCCGGACGAAGAAGGGGAGCAGACCAGGAAGGTGCTGATTGAGTACCGGTTTGACGGATATTCCAGTTATAATCAGTTCAGCCGGGACTTCAATAAGGGGAACGGAAGATTTTTCTTCGGAACCGTGGAGGAGGCGCTGAAGCAGGGATATACCTTAAAGACATCCCTGAAAAGTGTAAAGGATGAAAGCCTAAAAACGGAAGAGCAATTGAAGCAGGAGGGAACCGGAAAGCTGATTATCAGCGAAGAAAAGGCTGTCATTCATTGTCCGGGAAAGGTTGCTTTCCTGAGCGAGGGAGCAGTTTTAATGGACGAAAGAAGCGTTGATGCTTCCGCCGCGGAGGGAACCGTGTACATTCTGATAAAATAGAAAAAGATATAAATGCGGGGCGGGAAGAAACAGCCTGTTGCAAAAAGGTACAATAGCAGAAAAATAAAGAAAAGAATGCGAGGGTAAAGAAAATGGAAAAGACAATGGATAAAATAGTGGCGCTGGCAAAGGCGAGAGGCTTTGTATATCCCGGCTCGGAGATTTACGGCGGGCTTGCAAATACCTGGGACTACGGCAATCTGGGCGTAGAGCTGAAGAATAATGTGAAGAAGGCCTGGTGGCAGAAGTTTGTGCAGGAGAACCCCTACAACGTAGGAGTGGACTGTGCGATCCTGATGAATCCCCAGACCTGGGTGGCAAGCGGGCATCTGGGCGGCTTCTCCGACCCTTTGATGGACTGTAAGGAGTGCCATGAGCGGTTCCGCGCCGATAAGCTGATAGAGGATTTCTGCGCCGAAAAGGGAATGACCCCGGAAGAGAGCGTGGATGCCTGGAGCCAGGAGCAGATGATGAAATTCATTGAAGAGAACCAGGTGCCCTGTCCCGGCTGCGGCAAGCATAATTTTACGGATATTCGCCAGTTTAACCTGATGTTCAAAACTTTCCAGGGTGTTACCGAGGACGCTAAAAACGTGGTATACCTTCGGCCGGAGACAGCCCAGGGTATTTTCGTGAATTTCAAGAATGTACAGAGGACTTCCAGAAAGAAGATTCCTTTCGGGATCGGGCAGATCGGGAAATCCTTCCGTAACGAGATTACCCCCGGCAACTTTACTTTCCGTACCAGGGAGTTTGAACAGATGGAGCTGGAATTCTTCTGTGAGCCCGGCACGGACATGGAATGGTTTCAGTACTGGCGGGGCTTCTGCAGAGACTGGCTGCTGTCCCTGGGGATGAAGGAAGAGGAGATGCGCCTGAGAGATCACAGCCCGGAGGAGCTTTCCTTCTACAGCAAGGGAACCACCGACATTGAATTCCTGTTCCCCTTTGGCTGGGGCGAGCTGTGGGGCATTGCGGACAGGACGGACTATGACCTGAAACAGCATGTGAATGCCTCCGGGGAGGATATGAGCTATTTTGACGATGAGAAGAAGGAGAAATACATACCTTATGTCATTGAACCTTCTCTGGGAGCGGACCGTGTGGTGCTGGCGTTTTTGTGCGCCGCATATGACGAGGAGGAGCTGGAGGGCGGCGATATGCGTACCGTGCTGCATTTCCATCCGGCCCTTGCACCGGTGAAGATCGGAGTGCTGCCGCTTTCCAGGAAGCTGAATGAAGGGGCGGAAAAGATATTTACACAGCTATCCAAAAAGTATAACTGTGAATTTGACGACAGAGGCAATATCGGCAAGAGATACCGCCGTCAGGACGAAATCGGTACGCCGTTCTGCGTTACCTATGACTTTGACTCGGAGACGGATGGCTGCGTGACGGTACGCTTCAGGGATTCCATGGAGCAGGAAAGAATTGCCATTGCGGATCTGGACGCGTATTTCGCGGACAGGTTTACATTTTAGAGGGCCGGAAGGAAATCGGGGAGCGGGAGTGATATTCTGCTCCCTGACTCATAGGAGCAGGAACGGAGCGGTAAGATGGACAGGATCGAGGTTTTCCAGATACTCGGAATCGAGATGACAAAGAATGAAAGAGACATTAAAAATGCTTACAGGGAGAAGCTTACGGTGACCAATCCGGAGGATAACCCGGAGGGCTTTAAGCGGCTCAGGGAGGCGTATGAGGAGGCCTGCCGCCTGGCAAAGCAGTCCGATGAAAAGCAGGAGGAAGCAAGAGATGAGTCGGTTTCCGGACTGTGGATGGAAAGGGTGGCTGCGGTCTATCAGAATATCCACAGCAGACAGGACATAAAAGCCTGGGAGGAGCTCTTTGCGGATGACTGCTTCCTTTCGCTGGAGGAAGAGGAAAACTGCCGCTTTAAGCTGCTGCGGTTTCTCATGGATCATTTCAGGCTGCCGGGAGAGGTGTGGAAGCTTTTGGACAAAAAGCTGGAGATTACTACAGGCGCGGCGGCCCTGAGGGAAAAATTTCCGGCGGATTTTATCCATTATATCCTGAACAAGTGTGAACGGGGCGAGGATGTGGACTTCTGCCGGTTTGAAGGAGAGGATGAGGCCCCCTACGACTTGTTCCTGCAGTATTATGACCGCTGCTGGCAGGCGCTGCAGAAGGATGATATGGAACAGGCAGGACAGAGTATTGAGAATGCGGATGCCCTGCAGATACGGCATCCCGTGATGGAGGTCTGCCGTGGGGAGCTCCTGGAGAAACAGGGCCGGACAAAGGAGGCGCTGGCGCTTCTGGAGAAAGAGATGGAAAGGTATCCCGGGGACGCCATGCTCCGTTATAATACGGCAGAGATGTACTGGCGTCAGGGGATGGCGGAGGATGGCGCCCTTCGACGGCGTTCCGTGGAGATATATCAGGCCCTCAGGGAGGAAAACGACGACCATTATATGGCGAACATGCGCCTGACGGAGTGGTATTATGACAACCGGCAGTTTAAGGAGGCAAAAAAGTGTGCCGAAAAGGTGCTTTCTGCCGGGATCGGAGATGAATTTCTGGAGCTTCTGGTCAAGGTAAACCAGGAGATTGAAAAGGAGCTGGAGGAGGACTGGAGGAGAAACGGCAGCAGTGAAGCGGCGCTGGAGCTCTGCTGGTGCTATCTTCAGGACGGGAAAATTACCAGGGGCATTATGCTGGCGACGGAAATTGAGAAGAGGCTGCCCCCCGGGAAAGACGCGGAGTGGAACGGTCTCATGGCCAAGCTTTATATCGAGGCGGCAGAGTATGAGGATTCCATCATCATGACCCGTGCCTGGGAGGAGGAGCTGCACAAGCGCCTGCTCACTGACGAAAGTGAAGAGGAGAAGGAGAAGGACAGGGACCGGCTGAGACAGGCATGTATGATCCGTATGCAGTGTTGTTATGCCCTTGGCTTTCGCGACGAGGCAAGATTTGCCGAGGCGGTCAAAGAGGGAGAGGCGGTCATGGAGGGAACCGCCAGGGATGCGGGGGTCCTTTATGAGACAGCCCAGATCTATGTTGAGATGCAGGAGTATGAGAAGTGCGAGGAGGCGGTGCGCAGGCTGACGGAGGAGTACCAGGTGTATGCCGCTTTTGCAATCCTGATGGAGGCATATCGGAGACAGCTGGACGCAGGCGGTGTGATCCGTACGGCAAGCCTTTGCATTCAATATTTTCCTGCTTTTGCAAAGGCCTATGAATATATGGCCAAGGTGTATCTTGACCTGGAGCAGCCGGGGGATCTGGATAAGGTATTGGCGGATGCGGAGAAGAACGGAATTAAGAGTGACGTACTGGAAGCTTACAAATATCAGAAATCACACAAGACCATGGAGCTTGAGATACTGAATAATAAGCTGAAAGTATTCCGCAGGGAATTTCGAAAGCCCCTGGAAGAGGGAAATCTGTGTTTTTATGAGGCAGGCCTTTCCCGGCTGACGGAATACCTCTATCAATATCCTCAAAGCTACATGTTTGTGGAGCGGGGAATTTTCCACAGGGATGCCCATCATTACAAGGAGGCCAGGGAGGACTTCGAAAAGGCATTGATTATGAATCCCACCAATCCTTATGCGCTGAACGGGCTGAGCTTTGTCTACAAGTATACCGGAGAGTATGAGAAAGCTCTCGTCTACATAAAAAAGGCCATTCTGTATATGGATCAGGATATGTCGCCCACTATCTACACGGATATGGCGGATCTGTACTCTCTGCTGGGGGACTATGAGAGGAAGCTGGCGGCATGCAGGCAGTACCAGGAGATCACTAAGGATGAGAGTATATGGTTCCTGAATCAGCTGGCGGAGGCCTATGACGATCTGGGAATGCCGGAAAAGGCCTGCGGGGTTTACGCCGGATATGCCCACAGGGACAAGTGGAGAAGCTATGAAGAACGGATCGGGGTTTATATCCACGGCGAAGACGAGGCCCATGCCAGGGAGCTGCTGGAAGAATGGTGCCGGGAGCTGAAACAGAGCGGCAGTGCGTATTCCGCAGTCAGGCTGGAGGCACAGGGAGGCCTGGGAATGCTGTTTGCCCGGCGGGGAAAAGTGTCCGGGGAAGAGGCCGGAGAATACTGCCGGATTTACGGGCAGGCCCTCTGGACGGAGCTTATGTTCGGAGAAGAGAAGGCAGTGGCCGATTCCGCCGCGAAGCTGGCCTATTACCTGCAGCACAGGGATATTTCCCTGGAGGTTGAGGGGGATCTGGCAGATATTGTGTATGCCTGCATTGTCCGCGGGATGGCCAGGCAGGGGAAGGAATATGCGGACCGGCTGCAAAAATGGCTGCGGGAGGAAACCTTTTCCGGGAAGAATAAATATTTTAACCGGGAGAAGGGGCATCTGCATCTGGAGGTTCTGGCGGCGTGGTACACTGAGGACGACCAGGGGATACAGAAGCTTCTGGAGAAGGATTCCCGGTGCGGTTTCTGCCAGTTCTGCGCCAATGCGGTCTGCAGTGAGCTGGAGTCGCTGCATATTCTGTTCCTGCTCCGGCAGGGAAAGCCGGAGGAGGCAAGGGCGCGCCTTGAGCGGGATATGGAGCTTCTTCCCGCGAATGCCAGCCTGTGCGCATTGAAGTGCAACTGGCCGGATCGGGGCGGGATACAGCCGAAAGGCGGAAGCAGACGGAAACAGGGGACAGACAGGAAGGAAGCTTTAGAATAATTTGACAGGAATGCGTGCCGGTACATATCGTGCCAAAAGCATGCAGGGAGTATGGACATGACAGTAGGAATTGATTTGGGTACGACAAACAGCCTGATCGCGTATTTCGGGGAGGACGGGCCGAAGATCATCCCTAACAGGCTGGGGAAGAATCTGACCCCGTCCGTGGTCAGCGTGGACGGGGACGGGAATGTCTACGTGGGGGAGACGGCCAGGGAGAGGATGAGCCTGTATCCCGATTCCGTGGCCCAGACCTTCAAGAGGAGCATGGGCACGGAGCGGGAGTATGTTTTAAGCGGCAGGCATTTTAAACCGGAGGAGCTTTCCAGCATGGTGCTGCGCTCCCTGAAGGAGGATGCGGAGGCTTTTCTGGGGGAGGAGGTCACCGAGGCGGTGATCAGTGTGCCGGCCTATTTTGACGATAAGCGCAGAAAGGCTACGAAGCGCGCAGGGGAGCTGGCGGGACTGAAGGTGGAGAGGATGATCTCCGAGCCCACTGCCGCTGCGGTAGCGTATGGCCTGTATGACAGGAACCAGGATACGCGTTTCCTGGTGTTTGACCTGGGGGGCGGAACCTTTGACGTCTCTATTCTGGAGCTGTACCATAATATACTGGAGGTGCGTGCCGTCGCGGGGGACAATTATCTGGGGGGAGAGGATTTCACCGCAGTGATGGCGAAGCTCTTTTTACAGAAATCGGAGCTGCAGCTGGCAGCCATGACGGAGAAGGAGCAGGTGCGCCTGTACCGCCAGGCGGAAAAGGCAAAATGTGCCATCAGCGATAATGGGGAGGTGGTGATGTCCTTTCTCTGCCATGAGGAGACCCTGGAGCAGCGCATCACGTACAGGGAGTATGAGGAGGCCTGTGAGGACCTGCTGATGAAGATCCGGGAGCCGGTGAAGAAGAGCCTTGCGGATGCCGGACTGAAATTAGGCGATATAGATGAGGTATTGCTGATTGGCGGAGCCACCAGATTGTCCGTTGTCAGGGATTTCCTGATCCGTCTGTTCCGGAAATTCCCGGACACAAAGATGAACCCGGATGAGACGGTGGCATTGGGGGCGGCCGTCCAGGCTGCCATGAAGGAGCGCCGGCAGGAGGTGAAGGAGGTCATACTGACGGATGTCTGCTCCTTTACCCTGGGGACGGAAGTGGTGGTGGAGTACGAGGAGGGAAAGTATGAGGACGGCAGATTTTGTCCCATTATCGAGAGGAACACGGTCATTCCCGCCAGCCACACCGAGCGTCTTTACACCGTGCGGGACAACCAGTCCTCGGTCCGCGTCCGGGTGCTTCAGGGGGAAAGCCGGTTCGCCAGAAACAATCTGTTCCTGGGGGAGCTTGAGATCG
This sequence comes from uncultured Acetatifactor sp., assembly GCA_910577035.1. GTDB lineage: Bacteria > Bacillota > Clostridia > Lachnospirales > Lachnospiraceae > Acetatifactor. Next base: position 23,164 of record CAJTKW010000044.1, on the reverse strand, counting down.
AGGTGCCAAAGGGTCCCAAAGGCCGGGAATCGGTGGACGTGACTTATACCTATGACATCAACTCCCTGCTGGAGGTGGAGGTTACGGTAGTGTCCACGGGACTGTCCAGAAAGATGATTATCAAAGGCCAGGATAACCAGATGACGGACGAAGAGATCAAAAAGCGCATGGAGGAGCTGGCCTACTTAAAGATCCAGCCCAGGGATTATGAGGAGAACCGGCTGGTACTGCTGCGGGCGGAACGTATGTATGAGGAGGCGCTTGGAGACAGGAGGCGAAAGCTGGATCATTATATTACGGCTTTTGAAGCCGCGTTAAAACGAGGCAGCCATGAGGAGATCATGGAGGCCAGGGAGTCCTTAAATGAGGTCCTTGAGGAAGAGGACGAATAAATCCCGCATTTGACAACGGGGATAACTGACTATATAATGGTTACAGTTTTGGATTTGCAGGATATGAGTGATAGAAAGGTATGGAGAGTAAAATGAGACAATTTACGGCGGAGGAGCTTAGAAAAACCTGGAAACAGTTTTATATTGACCGTGGGCATGTGGATGTGGGGGCGGTTTCCCTTGTCTCCGACGGATCTACGGGAGTACTTTTCAACGTGGCCGGAATGCAGCCGCTGATGCCTTATCTTCTGGGCCGGAAGCATCCTCTGGGAACCAGGCTTTGTAACGTGCAGGGCTGTATCCGCACCATCGATATTGAGTCCGTGGGGGACAAGAGCCACGGTACTTTCTTTGAGATGCTGGGAAGCTGGAGCCTTGGGGATTATTTTAAAAAGGAGCGCTGTCAGTGGAGCTATGAGCTTTTGACGGAGGTATTCGGCTTTGACGCGGACCACCTTGCCGCCACCGTGTTTGCAGGGGACGAGAATGCCCCCAGGGACGAAGAGGGGGCGCAGTACCGCATTGCATCCGGGTTTAAGAAGGAGAATGTCCATTATCTGCCGGCGGAGGATAACTGGTGGGGATTGGAGTACGGGCCCTGCGGTCCCGACAGCGAGATGTTTTATATTGAGGACAGGCCTGACTGTGGTCCGGACTGCGGCCCCGGCTGTGACTGCGGAAAATATACCGAGCTGGGAAACGACGTGTTTATGCAGTACGAGAAGCATCAGGACGGTACGCTCACGCCCTTAAAGCAGAAGAATGTGGATACCGGCTGGGGGCTGGAGAGGATTCTGGCATTTTTGAACGGGACCAAAGACGTATACCGGACGGATCTGTATGTCCCGATCATTGCTTATATTGAGAAGGTTTCCGGTACAAAGTACGAGCAGGATGAGAAGCTGACCAGATCCATGAGGATCCTGGCGGATCATATCCGTACCAGCGTCATGCTGATCGGCGACGAGGCAAAGCTTCTTCCCTCCAACGCAGGCGCGGGCTATGTACTGCGGCGGCTGATCCGCCGGGCGGTGAGGCACGGGAGAATTCTGAATGTCAGGACAGAGGACATTTTGAAAATTGCGGAAATGTTCATCCGTGATATTTATGGGGAGAGTTATCCCCTTCTGGTAAAGAATCAGGAGTTCATTCTTACCGAGCTGAAGAAGGAGATTGACCGGTTCGGGAGTACGCTGGAGAACGGTATGAAAGAGTTCCGCAAGATCCTGGATGTAAAGAGGGAGGAAAAGGCGCAGGCCATCGACGGGAATTCCGCGTTTTATCTCTATGATACTTTCGGCTTCCCCCTGGAGCTGACGGTGGAGCTGGCGGAGGAAGAGGGCCTGAAGGTAGATGAGGAAGGCTTTGCCGCCGCCATGGAGGAGCAGAAGCAGAAGGCAAGGGATAACCAGAACTTCTCGGCGAAACTGAACGGGGAGGCAGGGGCCTTTGACGGACTGGACAGCGGTATCACCAGTGAATTTGTTGGCTATGATACGCTGAAAGCGGAGGATACCATAGCCGCCCTGGCCTGCGGAACCGAACGCAGGTCTTCTCTGGAGACGGGAGAAACCGGTACGATCCTTGTAAGAAAAACGCCTTTTTATGCCACAATGGGCGGACAGAATGGGGACAGCGGTGTAATCCGCACGGAAAAGGGTGTATTCGAAGTGTCGGATACGGTAAAGCTTCCCGGCGGAAGAATCGGCCATGTGGGCAGGGTACTGAGCGGCAGGGTAAGCGTGGATGAAAAGGCGACTCTGGAGGTGGACGGGGAAAATCGCAGAAATACCTGTAAAAACCACAGCGCTACCCACTTGCTGCAGAAGGCCCTGCGGGAGGTGCTGGGCACCCATGTGGAGCAGTCCGGATCCTATGTAGACGGAGAAAGGCTTCGTTTTGATTTCAGCCATTCCGCTGCCATGACCCGGGAAGAGCTGGACAGGGTGGAGGCACTGGTAAATGAGAAGATCGCCGATAACATTCCGGTGACTACGGAGGTCATGAGCCTGGAGGAAGCGAAAAAGACCGGGGCCATGGCGCTGTTTGGGGAGAAGTACGGTGAGACGGTGCGGGTGGTCAGGATGGGTGATTTCTCCGTGGAATTCTGCGGCGGCACCCATGTGGCGGATACGGGAGCCATTGCCACATTCAAGATTCTGTCCGAAAGCGGCGTGGCGGCGGGTGTAAGGCGTATTGAGGCCCTGACCGGCAGCGGTGTCATGAATTACTACAGGAATCTGGAAAAGACTGTGGAAGAGGCAGGCAGGGCGTTAAAGACGACGCCGGCGGCGCTGGTGGAGAAATGCGGGCATGTGATGGCGGAGATCAAAAGGCTGAATGCCGAGCTGGAGTCCCTGAAGGCAAAAGCGGCCAAGGATGCCCTGGGAGACGTTATGGACCAGGTGAAGGAGGTAAAGGGCGTGAAGCTCCTTGCCGCCAGCGTGCAGGGTGTGGATATGAACGGCCTGCGGGATCTGGGAGATCAGCTGAAAGGTAAGCTGGGAGAGGGTGTTGTGGTCCTGCTGTCCGATCAGGAGGGCAGGGTAAACCTGGTGGCCATGGCTACGGAGGGCGCACAGGCAAAGGGCGCTCACGCGGGCAATCTGATAAAGGGGATTGCGGGCCTTGTGGGCGGAGGCGGCGGCGGACGTCCGGGCATGGCCCAGGCCGGCGGAAAGAATCCGGCGGGAATTTCCGATGCCATTGCAGAGGCAGTAAAAGTACTGGAGGGACAACTGTAAGCGGATATTTATAAAAAACAGTTGACGAATGGCACATTTGTGTTATAATACTAATTGTGTATGTGGCAGAGATGCTGTATTACATAATATAAGCCCAATCAGTCGAGACGCTTGTGGGACTGAAGGGAGGGTAGAGATGTCAAACGTAATAGTAAAAGAAAATGAGACTTTGGACAGTGCGCTGCGCCGTTTTAAAAGAAGCTGTGCCAAAGCCGGTATTCAGCAGGAGATTCGTAAGCGTGAGCATTACGAAAAGCCCAGCGTAAGGCGTAAGAAGAAGTCTGAAGCAGCGAGAAAACGTAAATATAACTAAAAACGTAAGGAAACCCTCGGTTGCACAAACTGGGGGTTTTCTGTTCTATCAAATGTGACAGCCTCATATCCTGAAATATGGAATGGAAATGGAGTGAGGCATTATGTATTTGAAAAAATCTTTGACAGCGCTGCTGCTTGCGGCGGCCGTCTGGATGACGGCCGCGCTGCCGGTAAGCGCAAACGTATCTGTTTCATCCCCTTCGGTAATTCTGATAGAAAGCTCTACGGGACAGGTCATCTATGAGTTGAACTCCACCGAACGGCGCAGTCTGGCAAGCGTGACGAAGGTCATGACGCTGCTTCTGACCTTTGAAGCCATAGACGGGGGCAAGGTGAAGCTGACGGACGATGTGCTGACCAGCGAGCATGCCAGTTCCATGGGGGGCTCCCAGGTATTTCTGGCACAGGGGGAGATCCAGTCCCTGGAGACCATGATTAAATGTATTGTCGTTGCCTCGGGAAATGATGCCAGCGTGGCGGTGGCGGAGCACGTGGCGGGCAGCGAGGAGGCTTTTGTGGAGATGATGAATCAGAAGGCACTGGACCTGGGGATGGTGGATACCCATTTTGTGGATTGCTGCGGTCTGACCGATTCCAGCGACCACTACTCCTGCGCCAGAGACATAGCAATCATGTCAAGGGAGCTGACGGTAAAGCATCCGGAGATCTTTAACTACACGAAAATCTGGATGGAGGATATTACCCATGTGACACCTCAGGGAACAAGCAATTTCACATTGAGCAGCACCAATAAGCTGCTGAAGCAGTACCAGTATACCACGGGGCTGAAGACCGGGTTTACCAGCAGGGCCAAGTATTGCATTTCTGCCACGGCCAGCAAGGAGGGCATTGATTTAATAGCAGTGGTTATGGGAGCGTCGGATTCCAAGGCCCGTTCCGCTGACGTGCAGACCCTTATGACCTATGGCTTCGGCGTGTGTAAAATCTACATAGACGAGAATGCCGACGCTTTACAGCCTCTGGCGGTGGAAGGCGGCGTGGAGGAGCGGGTGCCGCTGAAATATGAAAGCGAATTCCGCTATCTGGATACCCAGGGAAGCAACCTGGCGGCGGTGGAAAAGGTAGTGGACCTTCCGGAATCGGTGCAGGCGCCTGCCGAAGAGGGCAGTGAAGCGGGCCGGGCCAGGTACTATCTGGAAGGGGTAGAGATCGGAAGCGTTCCGATCCTGTATGGGAAGACGGTGGAGAAGGCCAGCTTTGCGGACTATATGAAGAAGGTGCTGGGGTTCTTCCTCCTGTAAAGACAGAAGCTGCATATCACCGGTTTGAGCCGATGATGCAATAGGAGTCGATGGAGAAATACAATGACGGATGTTATATTGACTGTTCTGGGAATTTTGCTGATCCTGCTGCTGTGGGTGATGCTGTATGACAGCAACCGCTTTGTGGTGCGCCGGCTGAATCTTTCGGACCGGCGCATCAGAAAGTCTGTGAGGGCGGTAGTGCTTGCAGATTTGCATAATAAGCGTTATGGAAAAGAAAATGAACTTCTTTTGAAGGCAATCCGGGAGCAAAAGCCGGATGTGATATTAATAGCGGGCGATATTTTAACTGCCCATTCCGGGAAAAGCATGGAGCCTGCAATTCATCTTCTTCAGGCGCTGGCGGGAGAATTTCCCGTCTATTACGGTAACGGTAATCATGAATACCGTCTGAAGCTTTATCCTCAGACCTACGGAGGGATGGCGGAGGAGTATGGACAGGCCCTGAAAGAGATGAGAGTCGATCCGCTGGTAAACAGTCATGTGGATCTGGAGGAATATGGGATTACCGTGTACGGCGCGGAGATTGACAAGGCTTATTATAAACGTTTTAAGCAGTGTCAGATGGAAAAGGGATATTTGAGCCAGCTTCTGGGAGAAGCGGATAACAATCGTTATACAATACTTCTTGCCCACAATCCGGACTATTTCCCGGAATATGCACAGTGGGGCGCTGACCTGACCGTATCGGGACATGTCCACGGGGGTGTGATTCGGATTCCCATTCTGGGGAAGGGGGTGATTGCTCCCAGCCTGTGCCTGTTTCCCAGGTATGACGGAGGCATTTTCAGGGAGGGAAGGGCAGTCATGCTCCTGAGCAGGGGCCTGGGGATGCACACGATCCCGATCCGGCTGTTTAACCCGGGGGAACTGTGGGTGGTGGAGCTTGCGCCGGAGGAAGATTCCGCTGCGGATCAATGACCTGTCTGGCCTGTCAGGTACATCATGGGAAACTGCACGCGCCTCTTAAGCGTCGGGAACACAAGTTCCTCTTGCGATTTCCGGGGGAAGTCTGCTACAATAGGGAAATGCGAGCAAATTTGTGAGGAAGTTATGGCGATACCTGTTAAGCTGGAAGTGTTTGAAGGTCCTCTGGATCTTTTGCTTCATCTGATTGATAAGAACAAAATTGATATTTATGATATTCCCATTGTGGAGATCACGGCCCAATATCTGGAGTATATCCGGCAGATGGAAAAAGACGATATGAATGTGATGAGCGAGTTCCTGGTGATGGCAGCCACATTGATCGACATTAAATGCCGTATGCTTCTGCCCAAGGAGGTAAACGAGGAGGGGGAGGAAGAAGATCCCAGGGCCGAGCTGGTGCAGAAGCTGCTGGAGTATAAAATGTACAAGTTCATGTCCTTTGAGCTCCGGGACAGGCAGGTGGATGCGGGGAGAAATCTGTACCGGGCGCAGAAGCTGCCGGAGGAGGTGGCGGCCTACCGGCAGCCTGTTAATTACGAAGAGCTGATCGGGGATATGACGTTAAACAAGCTCCATGAGCTGTTCAAGTTTATCGTGAGGAAGCAGGAGGACAAGATTGACCCCATCCGGAGCCGGTATGGCAATATAGAGAAGGAAGAGGTGGATATGGAGGCAAAAGCCCTTTACGTGGAGGCTTATGCCAGGGAGCACAGGAGCTTCAGCTTTCGCAGGCTGCTGGAAAAGCAGTCCAGCAAGATGGAGCTGATCGTTACGTTTCTGATTATACTGGAGCTGATGAAGACAGGCAAAATATCCATCAGCCAGGAAAATATTTTTGACGATATTATCATTACTTCGCAGTTAGCCAATACGCAATGAAGGGGGATTCCCCTGGAGCAAAGGTCGTTTGCGCGGCGGAATGAGAGGATATATGGAACGGACCAGAGCGGAGGCGGTACTGGAGGCAGTACTGTTTACTATGGGAGATTCGGTGGAGGTGAAGAGCCTGGCTGATGTCATAGAAGAGGATGTAAAGGTTACAAAGGAAATACTGGGGGAAATGGAACGGCGGTATGCCCGGGAGGATCGCGGGATTGCCCTTGTCTGGTTTGACGATGCCGTGCAGCTGTGCACCAAGTCGGAGATGTACGAATATCTGATCAGGATTGCCAAAGCGCCCAGGAAGATGGTGCTGACGGATACCGTGCTGGAGACCCTGTCCATCATTGCCTATAAGCAGCCTATCACCAGGGCCGAGATTGAGCGGATCCGGGGAGTCAGCTGTGACCATGCCATCAACAAGCTTCTGGAATATGACCTGGTAACGGAGCTGGGCAGGCTGAATGCGCCGGGGCGGCCCCTGCTTTTCGGCACAACGGAGCAATTTTTACGCAGCTTCGGGGTAAAAAGCCTGGAAGAGCTGCCGGAACTGAATCCGGTGCAGGTGGAGGAATTTAAGCAGCAGGCAGAAGCGGAAGTACAAATGCAGTTGGATATTTAGAAGGCAGGCCTCATATATTATTAGAAATCCATCCGATTGTTATGCCGCATGGGCGGCGGAATGAGAGGGAATGTGCGGATAAAGATAATATGGGGCTTTTTTTGTGCTGTTTTTCTGACGGTGCAGCTGGGCGTGCAGGCGAAAGAGGCGTATCCGGAGGCTGATGTTTCCCCGGAGGCCGGGCTGTCCCTGTATGCCGCGGCGGCGGTGCTCATGGACGGGGACACTGGAAGGGTACTATACGGGAAATCGGCGGATACGCCCATGCCAATGGCCAGCACCACCAAAATACTGACCTGTATCCTGGTGCTGGAGAATGTCTCCCTGGAGGAAACACTGGAGGTGTCCGCCTATGCGGCGGGGATGCCCAAGGTGAAGCTGAATCTGCAAAAGGGCGAGCAGTATACGGTGGAAGACCTGCTGTATTCCCTGATGCTGGAATCCCATAATGATTCGGCGGTGGCACTGGCCGAGCATGTGGGGAAGCGCCTGCTGGAGGCACCGCTTTCGGATAAGCCTGCGGGGGAGTATACCCGGGAGGAGAGTCAGGAGGCAGTGGCGGCCTTTGCCCGGCTGATGAATGAAAAGGCAGTGGAGCTGGGATGCAAGGACAGCTGGTTTATCACGCCCAACGGACTGGATGCCACCCAGGAATTTATCCTGCAGGACGGAACCGTCATACAGAAGGAGCATTGCACCACGGCGGCGGAGCTGGCGAAAATCATGTCCTACTGTGTCCTGGATTCGCCGGGCAAGGAAGATTTCTTAAGGATCACCCGGACGGCAAACCACAGCTTCCAGGCTAACGGGCGCAGCTTTTACTGCTCCAATCATAATGCCTTTCTGAATATGATGGAGGGGGCCCTGAGCGGGAAGACAGGATTTACCAACAAGGCAGGATATTGTTATGTGGGGGCGCTGGAGCGGGACGGCAGAACCTTTGTGGTGGCGCTCCTTGCCTGCGGCTGGCCCAATCATAAAACCTGGAAATGGAGTGATACAAAAGAGCTGATGAAGTATGGCATTGATAATTACTTTTACAGAAGCTTCGACGAGGCGGGGACCGCCTTTGACGAAACGCTGCTGAAGCCGGTGCGGGTCCTGAACGGGCAGACGGACATCCTGGGAGGAACGGCTTATACGGAGATTGCCGTAGCGGAAGAGGAAGCCCGAGAGCAGGAAGGCGGCGGATTGACGACACAGGATGCGGAAGGGCTGCTTCTGCGGGCGGATGAAGAAATCCGGGTGGATTACAGCTGGGAGAAGACGCTGGCGGCTCCGGTGGAGGGCGGAACCCAGGTAGGAGAATTGTATACAGGCGGGAACGGATCGTCACGGTGGACACCGTGGAGGAGATAGGCCTTGCATGGTGCCTGCGGCAGGTGCTGGGGAGGTTCCTGCCCCTGGGGGATTGAATCGGGTTTGGCCAGGGGACATTCCCGGGGCTTTGTGGAATGTTACAAATATTGTTAGAAAAATGCAATTCGTGCTATGCGGATTGCATTTTTTGTGATATACTAAGATGGATAATCGGGGGAATTTGTTCCCCGATTCGGAATGTTCTGCATTTATATCTATAAACGGAGGGCTGAAAGCATGAGTAGTACATCAAAAGCGAGTCAAAGAATAGCAGCTTTGCTCGATGACAACAGTTTCGTTGAGATCGGCGGACTTGTAACGGCAAGAGCCACGGATTTCAATATGAAACCGGGCGAAACTCCTTCAGACGGTTGTGTAACCGGCTATGGGGTAATAGGTGGAAAGCCTGTGTACGTGTACGGCCAGGATGTGTCCGTGATGAACGGCACCGTCGGCGAGATGCACGCGAAAAAGATCACCAAACTTTATGATCTGGCCATGAAGACGGGGTCACCTGTCATCGGCCTCATTGATTCTGCCGGGTTGAGACTGCAGGAGGCGACGGATGCTTTGAATGCCTTCGGCGAGATTTACAGGAAGCAGGCGTTATGTTCCGGGGTGATCCCCCAGATTACTGCGGTTCTGGGCAGCTGCGGCGGTGGACTTGCCCTGTTCCCCACATTGACGGACTTTACCTTTATGGAGGAGAAGAACGCAAAGCTTTTTGTCAATGCACCCAATGCCCTGGACGGCAATGTGGTCACCAAGTGTGACTCCGCTTCCGCGGCATTCCAGTCCGAAGAGAGTGGTATTGTGGACGTGGTGGCAGATGAGGCTTCCATTCTGACAAAGATCCGGGAGCTGATCGCCTTCCTGCCTGCAAACAACGGAGAGGGCAGCGATATTGTCGAATGTACCGACGATTTAAACCGTCAGTGCGCCGATCTGGCTAACTGTGTGGGAGACACTTCCGTTGCGCTGTCCATGCTGGCGGACAATAATGATTTCTTTGAGGTAAAGGCAAATTATGCAAAGGATATGGTAGTGGGCTTCCTGAAGCTGGACGGGGTGACGGTGGGAGCCGTGGCCAACCGCAGCGAGATATATGACGGGGAGGGCAAGGTGGCGGAGAAGCTGGACGCCGTTCTTTCCAGACAGGGCTGTGAGAAGGCGGCTGACTTTGTAAGCTTCTGTGATGCCTTTGATATTCCGGTGCTGACCCTGACCAACGTAAAGGGCTACCAGGCAACCCTGTGCTCGGAAAGGGGTATTGCAAAGGCGGCGGCAAGGCTCACCTATGCGTTTGCCAACGCTACGGTTCCCAAGGTGAACGTAGTGATCGGCAAGGCGCTGGGGACGGCGGCGGTGGTCATGAATTCCGCGGCAATCGGAGCGGACATCACTTATGCCTGGCCGGATGCGGAAATCGGTACCATGGAAGGCAGGCTGGCGGCAAAGATCATGTATGACGGCCAGGGCGCGGACGTGATCGGCGAGAAGGCGGCTGCGTATGATGCCCTGCAGCTTTCGGCGGTAAGTGCGGCAAGAAGAGGCTATGTGGACAGAATTGTGGAGGCCGCGGATACCAGAAAGTATGTGATCGGTGCCTTTGAAATGCTCTTTACCAAGAGTGAGGACCGTCCCGTTAAAAAGCACGGAACAGTATAGAGAGGTGATTAGAGTAAGATGAAGAAGAAACTATTGGCTTATGTTTGTATGATTGCCTGTATTTTCGGACTGACTGCCTGCGGAAGCGGGGAAGAGCTGACAGCTTTCGAGCAGAGCAGGGCAGACAACGCCGGGGACGCGGCTAAAGCGGTGGTGTCCCTTTTCTCCGATTACCTCTGCCAGGGTAATCCCTTTGCCGTTGAGGAGTTGGAGACCAACGAAGAGATTGAATATCTGTGCGAGCAGTATTTCGGGGTAATGGCAGAAGGGAACGCAGTGGCAACCGGCGTCCAGTCCTTTGACTCCGGACTGGAGACCATAGGCGGCATTTCCGGGATGGGAGATGCAAAGATTAAGATTGACGGGAAGCAGATTATTGTTGAAGTTCCGATCACCGGGGAAAAACAGAATGCGGTGGCGGAGGTCATTTTCTCCAACGACCTGTTCATGCGTCTGCAATCGGCATCCCTGAACCCTACTGCATCCATGGGAGCGCTGATGGGCAAGGCGGCACTGAATACACTGATCGGCATGGGAACGGTGTTTATCGTACTGATCCTGATTTCCCTTATTATATCCTGTTTCCGCTTTATCAATAAGGCCCAGGATGCGGCGGCAAAGAAGAAAGCGGCGGCAGGCGCAAACGGCGGAGAAGCTGCCGGCAGTGGCGCAGTGGAGGCTGCGGCGCAGACAGCTGTGGACGAAACCGACGACCTGGAGCTGGCGGCCGTAATTGCGGCAGCCATAGCGGCAAGCGAAGGTGCAGCGTCTGCGGACGGATTTGTGGTACGTTCTATCAGACGGCGATAGCTGATGATACGGGAAACTGCGCCGTCAGGCGTGTTCATTCATAAGCCTGCAAAGCGGATTTCGCAATAGGGCGAAGATCAATTTTAAAAGAGAGGCAAATATAAATATAATTCTGGAGGAAAACAACATGAAAAATTATACCATTACGGTGAACGGAAATGTATATGATGTGACGGTGGAAGAGGGTGCATCCACGGGCGCTCCCGTGGCAGCCAAGGCTCCCGCAGCTCCCAAGGCAGCACCTAAGGCGGCTCCCGCTGCCGCACCCAAGGCGGCAGGCGGCGCCGGCAGTGTGAAGATCGAGGCAGGTGCCGCAGG
>CAJTKW010000044.1:9175-11813 GCA_910577035.1 uncultured Acetatifactor sp. | reverse complement strand
AAAGGTATTTAAGCTGGAGAAGAAGGTGGGTGACGCGGTTAAGGCAGGGGATCCCGTGGTTATCATTGAGGCCATGAAGATGGAGATTCCCGTAGTTGCCCCTCAGGACGGTACAGTTGCAAGTATTGATGTCGCTGTCGGCGATGCGATAGAGGCGGGAGCGGTTCTGGCGACCATGAACTGAGGTTCAGGCGCACAGGAATCCTTTCCACTATAGACAACGACAACAGGAGGTCAACAAATGGAATATATAGGTTCTACGCTGAATAACCTGCTCCATCAGACGGCGTTTTTTAACCTGACCTGGGGAAATTACCTGATGATAGCGGTTGCGTGCTTTTTCCTTTATCTGGCTATCCGCCACGAATTTGAGCCGCTGCTCTTGGTTCCCATCGCCTTCGGCATGCTGCTGGTAAATATTTACCCCGACATCATGCTCCACGCGGAGGATGCCTCAAACGGCGTGGGCGGGTTGCTGTATTATTTTTATAAATTGGATGAGTGGGCGATTCTGCCCTCCCTGATCTTCATGGGCGTGGGCGCCATGACGGACTTTGGCCCGCTGATTGCCAATCCCAAGAGCTTTCTGCTGGGAGCGGCGGCACAGTTCGGTATCTTTGCCGCATATTTCGGCGCTATTGCGCTGGGCTTTAACGATATGGCGGCAGCGGCTATCTCCATTATCGGCGGCGCTGACGGCCCTACCTCCATCTTCCTGGCAAGTAAGCTGGGGCAGACGGCAATTATGGGACCCATCGCAGTGGCGGCATATTCGTATATGTCCCTGGTGCCCGTGATCCAGCCGCCCTTCATGAAGCTTTTTACCACGAAGGAAGAGAGAGCCATCAAGATGGGACAGCTCCGGCCGGTTTCCAAGCTGGAGAAGATACTGTTCCCTATCGTTGTTACGATTGTGGTATGCCTGATCCTTCCCACCACGGCCCCTCTTGTGGGTATGCTGATGCTGGGTAATCTGTTCAGGGAATCCGGTGTGGTAAGACAGCTGACAGAGACGGCTTCCAATGCGATGATGTATATTGTAGTCATTCTGCTGGGAACTTCCGTAGGTGCAACTACCAGTGCGGAAGCATTCTTAAACTGGGATACGCTGAAGATCGTGGGTCTGGGCTTGATTGCATTTATCTTCGGCACCGTAGCCGGCGTCCTGTTTGGTAAGCTGATGTGCAAGGCCACCCATGGCAAGGTGAACCCGCTGATCGGTTCGGCAGGTGTATCCGCCGTTCCCATGGCAGCCAGGGTGTCCCAGAAGGTGGGCGCGGAAGCGGATCCCACCAATTTCCTGCTGATGCACGCCATGGGGCCTAACGTGGCCGGCGTCATCGGAACCGCCGTGGCCGCAGGTACCTTTATGGCCATATTCGGGGTCTTTTAAGCAATGCACAGACAAGATCGGGTGCATGGCGACCGTGCTTGCACGAGAAGCCATGCGATCGAGCTTGTCTGTATATCGCGCATAGCGCGATGAAATAAGCCCGACAGGGCTTATGAATAGCATTGCTTAAAAGAGACAATACGGCGATGAAATAAGCCCGACAGGGCTTATGAATAGCATTGCTTAAAGAGACAATGCGGCGATGAAATAAGCCCGACAGGGCTTATGAATAGCATTGCTTAAAAGAGACAATGCGGCGATGAAATAAGCCCGACAGGGCTTATGAATAGCATTGCATAAAAAAGCGATGCGGCGATGAAATAAGCCCGAAATGATCCAGCAATGCACAATATAATTATATGGAGGAAATTCGCAATGCCAGAAATCACAAAAAAACCGATTAAGATAACGGAAACCATATTGCGTGATGCACACCAGTCTCTGATTGCTACCAGAATGCCTACCGAATTCATGCTTCCCATCGTGGAGAAAATGGATCAGGTGGGATACCATTCCGTAGAATGCTGGGGCGGCGCAACCTTTGACGCTTCCCTGCGTTTCCTGAAGGAAGATCCCTGGGACAGACTGCGCAGGCTGCGTGACGGCTTCAAGAATACCAAGCTGCAGATGCTGTTCCGCGGACAGAATATCTTAGGCTACAGGCCTTATGCCGACGACGTTGTGGATGCGTTTGTACAGAAGTCCATTGCAAACGGTATTGACATTATCCGTATTTTTGACTGTCTGAACTATCTGCCCAACCTGCAGGAGGCGGTGAACGCCACCAACAGAATGAAGCAGCAGGAAGGCAGGGGCCATGCCCAGGTAGCATTATCCTATACCCTGGGAGATGCCTATACCCTGGAATACTGGGCAGATATGGCAAAGAAGATTGAAGAGATGGGGGCAGACTCCATTTGTATCAAGGATATGGCGGGGCTGCTGGTTCCTTACAGGGCAAGCGAGCTGATTGCCGCCATGAAGGAAAATACTAAGCTTCCCATCCAGCTGCACACCCACTACACCTCCGGTGTGGCAGGAATGACCTATCTGAAGGCAGTGGAAGCGGGAGTTGACGTGATCGATACCGCCATGAGCCCGCTGGCCATGGGAACCTCCCAGCCGGCGACGGAGGTTATGGTGGAGACCTTCCGGGGTACGCCCTATGACACCGGCTTTGATCAGAATCTGCTGGCGGAGATCGCGGATTACTTCCGTCCCTTCAGAGACGAGTGCTTAAAGAAC
>CAJTKW010000044.1:0-9141 GCA_910577035.1 uncultured Acetatifactor sp. | reverse complement strand
ATGGGTGTCGACATTAAGACCCTGCTTTATCAGGTGCCCGGCGGCATGCTTTCCAACATGGTGAGCCAGCTGAAAGAGCAGAACGCGGAAGACAGGTATTATGATGTGCTCAGGGAGATCCCTCAGGTTCGTAAGGATCTGGGTGAGCCGCCTCTGGTTACGCCGTCCTCCCAGATTGTGGGAACCCAGGCAGTATTTAATGTACTGATGGGCGAGAGATACAAGATGGCTACCAAGGAGACCAAGGCAGTGCTTCGGGGTGAGTACGGCCAGACCGTTAAGCCCATGAGCCAGGAGGTGATCGACAAGGTTATCCCCGGCGAGACCAGGCTGACCGGACGTTTTGCCGATACGCTGAGCAATGAAATGGATAAGCTGGAGAACGAGATGAAGGAATGGAAGCAGCAGGATGAGGACGTTTTGTCTTATGCGTTGTTCCCCCAGGTTGCCATGGATTTCTTCAAATACCGGCAGGCACAGCAGGAAAAGGTAGATATGACCCAGGCGGATACCGCAAACGGGGCATATCCCGTATAATAGGAGTTTTCAGACAGAAATCCCCGCAGGAAGGCGGAAGCTTTTCGGCGGGGATACTTGCGTGATGCAACTATGAAACAACTGTGTGATAAATAATAACAAGAGTTCTTCTATTGACAATATTTCCGCAGAGGGGTTAAAATGGGTGAAATGTGCATGTTGTAGCGAGGCAGGAACGGGTGATGAGAAACGGTGATTATTTAACAAGAGCCGAACAGCAGGAATATGACCGGGAAATCTACAGGCGCCGGAGAGCCAGAAAAAGACGAAGGAGAGTCCGTTTTCTGCTGATCTGTAACCTGCTGTTATTCCTTTTGCTGGTGGGGGGAGGCTTTTACTCTGATAATCTGACATACGGTACATGCTACGTGGAGGCGGGAGTAGAGGTCAAAGCCCAGGACTTTTTTAAGAAATATAAGCCGGATGCGGTCTTTGTGGGAGAAACACCCAGTTTTGATATTCATACGCCCGGTAAATACCGGGTGACTGTCAGGAACGGCATTTTTATCCACAGATGTACCCTCTATATCCAGGATACCATTGCACCCCAGGCTGCGGTGGAGCCCATTGAACTGGGCTACGGGCAGTATTGCCGGGCGGAGGATTTCGTGAAGGACATACAGGATGCCACTACCGTGTCCGTGGTGTTTGACGAGGCTCCGGATTTCGGACAATGGGGAGAACAGAATATTGTGATTCTGCTGAGCGATTTGGGGGGCAATGTAACCCGGATGGAAACAAAGCTTTTTATCACTCCGGTTCTGGCAGACCTGCAATGGGAGGTGGGAGCGGTACCGCCTACGGTGGACGACTTTACGCTGGCAGGACAGGACAGGAAGCTTCTGGCGGCAGACATTGATACTTCACAGCCTTCCCGGCAGCCGGTGAGTATAGAGGTGGACGGGGTAGTCTATCAATCCATGCTTACGATTGCGGATACCGTTCCGCCGGTTGTGGAAGTAAAGGATGTGACAGGATTTGTTAATACGCCCGTGTCAGCGGAAGCGTTTCTGGTGTCTGCTCAGGACACTACGCCTGTGACGGCAGCCTTTGCACAGGAGCCGGATATTACGGTTGCGGGAAGCCGGGAGGTAGCGTTGATCTTTACGGATGCCGGCGGCAATACGGCCACCGCTTCCGCCATGCTGACACTGACGGAGGATACAGAACCGCCTGTTATTTCAGGCGCGAAAGACATAGCGTATGTTATGGGAACGACTGTTTCCTATAAATCGGGTGTTACGGTTACGGATAACAGTGGTGCGGAGCTGCCTCTTAATGTGGATAACAGTCAGGTGAACCTGGAGGCGGCGGGGGTGTACCCCGTGACGTATTCCGCCGTGGATCATGCGGGAAATACCGCATCGGTCACGGTTAATATTACGGTGCTGTCCACTACCTATGATTTGAACGAGGTATACGGCTATGCGGATAATGTACTGGCTTCCATTATTACGGAGGGCATGAGTGAGTATGACAAGCTGAGAGCCATTTACAGTTATGTAAAGACGAATGTGGGTTATATCAGCCATTCCGAAAAGGGGGACTGGGTGAGGGCGGCTTATGAGGGTCTGGTGAAGAAACAGGGAGACTGTTATGTGTACGCCAGTACCACCAAGGTCCTGCTGGACCGGGCAGGCATCACCAACATGGATATAGAGAAAATTCCGTCAAAGACAGAGCATTACTGGAATCTGGTTGATATTGGGGAGGGCTGGCACCATCTGGACACGACTCCGAGAACGGACCATCCGGATATTTTCTATTGGACGGAGGCACAGCTGATGGAATATTCGGGACAGCATCGCAACTCTCATAATTATGACCATGAGGCGTATCCGGAGGTACCATAGCGTGCCGGCTTGTTGGCCTTGAGATTGTGAGACTCCGCGGAGCGGAATCTTGGATTGTTTGTGCCGCCGGAGGCGGCGTCCTTCCGGGCTGCGGGGAACTATATGTGAGGTATACAGATGAAGAAGCTGGGAATTATCGGTGGGCTGGGACCCATGGCTACCACCTATTTCTTATATTTGCTGACGAGGATGAGCCAGGCGGAAAGCGATCAGGAGCATATGGAGATATTACTGCACAGTAAGCCGTCTATCCCTGACCGCACCCGGTATATCCTGGGAGTAAGCCGGGAGAATCCGGCGCCTCCGATGATTGAGGTGGGGCGGGAGCTGAAGTCCATGGGAGCCGGACTGCTGGCAATTCCCTGTATTACGGCCCATTATTTTCATGATGAGCTGGAAAACGGCATCGGCCTTAAGGTACTGCACGCCATACGGGAGACCGGGGAGTACTTAAAGTCCGCAGGGGTGGACCGGGCGGGAATTCTGGCCACCGACGGAACGGTAAAAAGCGGCCTGTTTGACCGGGTGTTTGACCAATACGGAATCAAGGTGGTATATCCGGACGAGGAGTCTCAGCGAACGGTCATGGATCTGATCTATCGGCAGATCAAAACCGGAGAACAGGGCAATATCGACCAGTTTGTGCGGGTGGGAGAGGAGCTTTTCGGACGGGGGGCAGAAGTCAACCTTCTGGGCTGTACGGAGCTTTCCCTGTTGAAGCGGGATTATGTGCTGCCTGCCGGGTATCTGGATGTGCTGGAGGTTCTGGCAAAATGTGCGGTGCAGGAGTGCGGCAGGTTTGATCCCCGTTGGAATAAGCTGATTACGAAATAGAAAGGCAGAGAGCAATGCAGAATAATGTTTTGGATTATCTGGAGGGGACGGTTTTGCGGGTACCGGACAAAATCGCGTTTTCCAACGGCACTGAGGGAATGACCTTTTCGGAGGTGGACAGGGAAAGCCGGGCCATCGGCACCTGGCTGCACAGGAAAGGCATCTATAAAAGGCCTGTGGTGGTGTTTATGAACAAGCATCCCAAAGAGGTTACCGCCTTTTTCGGCGTAATCAGGGGAGGCTGTTTCTATGTGCCCATAGATGAGGAGATGCCCAGAGCGCGGATCGACCTGATCCTGGACAACCTGCAGCCGGAGGTAATCCTTTGCGACGGGCAGACGGCGGAAGCCGCAGCGGGCCTTACCGGTGGGGCGGAGGTGGTTTTGTATGACGAGATAAAGGGTACGGAGATCGATCAGGCGGCGCTGGAGGAAATTCATGACAGGGCCATTGACACAGATCCCATTTATGTGGTGTTTACCTCCGGCTCAACCGGTGTGCCCAAGGGCGTGGCGGCATGTCACCGGTCGGTGCTGGATTACATTGAACATTTGTCCGAGGTACTGGAATTTGACGGGAACACGGTATTTGGCAATCAGACGCCCCTGTATTTCGACGCGTGCCTGAAGGAGCTGTATCCCACCATCAAGTATGGTGCCACAACCTATCTGATTCCCAGGGAATTGTTTCTGATGCCGGTAAAGCTGGTGGAATTTTTAAATGAGTATCAGATCAATACGGTATGCTGGGTGGTGTCTGCGCTGACCTTTATTTCCGCTTTTGATACCTTTAAGACGGTAGTTCCCCAATATCTGCACACAGTGGCCTTCGGCAGCGAGGTCTTTCCCATCAAGCAGTTCAGGCGCTGGCGGGAGGCGCTGCCCCAGGCAAAATTCACCAATCTTTACGGCCCCACGGAAGGTACGGGGATGTGCTGCTATTACAGGGTGGAGCGGGATTTTGAGCTGGATGAGGCCATACCCATCGGGCGGCCCTTTGCCAATACGGAGATTCTTTTGTTAAAGGAAGATAATACCCGGGCGGGCAGGGGGGAGACCGGCGAGATCTGTATCCGGGGCACTTCCCTGACTCTTGGGTATTATAATAATTTTGAAAAGACCCGGGAGGCATTTGTGCAGAACCCGTTGAACACGGCGTATCCGGAGCTGATTTACCGCACCGGGGACCTGGGGAGGATAAATGATGCGGGGGAGCTGGTCTTTGTATCCCGCAGGGATTATCAGATCAAGCATATGGGCCATCGTATTGAGCTGGGTGAAATAGAAGCCAACGTGAACATGCTGGAAGGAATAAAAAGCGCAGGCTGTATCTATGACTTGGCGAAAGGAAAAATTGTGCTATACTATGTAGGGGAGACCGAGGAGAAGGAGCTGGTGGCCCTTTTAAAGGAAAGGCTTCCCCGGTATATGATACCCAACCATGTCAGGAAGCTGGAGCAGATGCCTTTTACTGCCAACGGAAAGATTGACAGGGTGACTTTGACGAAGTATCATCAGGAAGGCAGTAATTGCTCACGGAGTGGGCAGTAACGGAGGTTACAGCGAAAGTACTCACGACGAAAGAAAAGAGGTAAAAGTATGGAAGAATTATTGGATATTTTGAAGGATCTTCATCCGGATGTGGATTTTGAGAAGGAAGAGCATCTGGTGGACGACAAGATTCTGGATTCCTTTGATATTATCTCCGTGATCTCGGAGATTGCGGAGCAGTTTGACGTGGTGATCTCCGCGGAATATATCCTGCCGGAGCATTTTAATTCGGCAAAGGCTTTGTATGCTTTGATTAAGCAGCTGGAGGATGAGGACTGAAATGCTGTTTACATCCTATGAATTTCTGGAATTCCTGCTTCTTCTTTTCCTGCTCTATTATCTTCTCCCGGCAGGATGGCAGTGGAAGCTCCTGCTGGGGGCCGGCTTTCTGTTCTATTTTTGCGCGGGCCCGGTGTACTGTGTTTACATGGGGGTGACAATTCTGACTACCTGGTTCACGGGGCGCAGAATAGAGGCGGCACGTGTAAAAAGGGACGGCTGGCTGCAGGAGCATAAGGAGGCTTTAAGCAAGGAGGAAAAGAAGAGCTATAAGGCGGCAGTAAAGCATAAAACCTGGATCCTGACGCTGTGCTGCCTGCTTCTGAACCTGGGGATTCTGGCGGTAGTCAAGTATACCAATTTTGTAATATCCAATCTCAACGGCGTGCTGGAGGCCATGGGAAGGGGGAAGCCCCTGGACTTTCTGAATATGATTGTGCCTTTGGGAATTTCGTTTTATACCTTTCAGAGCATGGGCTATATTATTGACGTATACCGGGGGACGGTGGAGGCGGAGAAGAGTCTTTTTCGTTTTGCCCTGTTCGTATCCTTTTTCCCCCAGCTGATTCAGGGGCCCATCAGCAGGTTCGGAGATCTGAAAAAGACCCTCTTTGCAGCCCATCCCTTTGACGGCAGGACCGTGAGCCGGGGACTTCAGCGGATTCTGTGGGGGTTCTTCAAAAAGCTGGTGGTAGCGGACCGGATTCTGGCGGGGGTGAATACGCTGATTCACAATCCGGAGCTCTATGACGGCGCCTGGGTGTTTGTGGGAATGCTGTTTTACGCCCTGGAGCTGTATGCGGATTTTACCGGCGGTATTGACATTACCATCGGGATTGCCCAGACGCTGGGAATCCAGGTGACGGAGAACTTTAACAGGCCGTATTTTTCCAAGAATATCAAAGAATACTGGAGAAGGTGGCATATCACCATGGGGTCCTGGTTCACGGATTATATTTTCTATCCCATATCCGTGTGCAAGCCTATGTTAAAGCTGTCGAAATTTTCCAGGAACCATTTCGGGGAAATCATCGGTAAACGGGTACCGGTATACCTGTCTTCCTTTGTGGTCTGGTTTGCCACCGGGATCTGGCATGGCGCAAGCTGGAATTTTATTGTCTGGGGTCTGGGAAACTGGCTGGTAATCATGGTATCCCAGGAGTTTGACCCTTTGTATAAAAGATTTCACGACAGGTTTGCTGTCAGGGGGAAATTTGGCTTTCGGCTGTTCCAGGTGGTGCGCACGGTGCTTCTGATGAGTTGCCTGCGTTTGTTTGACTGTTATCGGGACGTGCCCCTGACCTTTCGCATGTTCGGCAGCATGTTCCGCAGGGGGAACTGGAATATTTTCTTAAACGGGGAGCTGCTTGGGATCGGGCTGTCGGCAACGGATTATCTGGTGCTGCTGATGGGTCTGGTACTGCTTATCACGGTCAGTCTGCTGCAGCGTAAGGGAAGCGTGCGGGAAAAAATTGCAGGGCTGCCTTTCTGGGGGAGGTTCGCGCTCTGGTACGGATTGTTTCTGGCGGTGCTGTTGTTTGGCGCTTACGGCGTGGGCTATGACTCCAGCCAGTTTATCTACAATCAGTTCTAACGTGAAAAGTACTCCTAATCGCTCACAGCATAGGCTGTTTCGCGGAGAAGTACTAAGTTTCACGCGGAAGTATGGAGGTCAGGATGAAAGGGAGAAAGATCGGCAGGGCCGTTGCTGCCGCAGGCATTGTGGTGTGCAGCCTGGCCCTGCTGCAAAGATTGTTGACACCAAAGTATACGGACGGTATAATCGAAGGAGCACTGATAGCGGAATATTATGAGGAAGAAAAGGATCACGACGTTATTTTCATCGGAGACTGTGAGGTATATGAGAATTTTTCGCCGGCAGTCCTGTGGGAGGAATACGGGATTAACAGTTATATCCGGGGAAGTGCCCAGCAGCTGATCTGGCAGTCCTATTATCTGCTGGAGGATACCCTGCGCTATGAAACTCCCAGGGTGGTAGTCTTTAACGTGCTGTCCATGCAGTATGACAAGCCCCAGAAGGAAGCTTATAACCGCATGACCCTGGAGGGAATGGGATGGTCGGCTTCCAAGGTGAAATCCATTTACGCCTCCATGACCTCAAAGGAAAATTTTGAGGAGTATCTGTTTCCCATTCTCAGGTATCATTCCCGGTGGAGCGACCTGAAAACCAGTGATCTGGAGAATCTGTTCCGGGTGCCGAAGGTTTCCCATAACGGCTATTATATGAGGGTGGATGTGAAGGCAGCCGGCAGGATCCCTGATCCCGTGCCCCTTGCAGAGTATCAGTTTGGCAGCAATGCGTATCTTTACCTGGATAAAATAACACGGCTCTGTCAGGAGAAGGGAATTCAGCTGATCCTCATCAAGGCCCCCAGCCTGTATCCCCACTGGTATGACCAGTGGGAGGTCCAGATGGAAGACTATGCAAAGGAGCATGGGCTGCTTTACCTGAACTTCCTGGAGTGCGTGGAGGAGGCGGGGCTGGACTTTCAGACGGATACCTATGACGGCGGGCTGCACCTGAATCTGTCGGGGGCGGAGAAGCTCAGCAATTATTTCGGGCGAATCCTTACGGAGGAGACGGCGGTGAGGGACAGACGGGGGGAGGCGGAGCTGGCAGCGGCCTGGGCGGAGAAGCTGGCCGCATACGAAGAGGAAAAGCAAAGGCAGTATATGCAGTACGGAGTAAATTGACAGGAGGAGCAAACTTATGAAAAAATTTATTACAATGTTACTGGCGGCAGGTATGATATTGGCAATGTCAGGCTGCGGAAACGACGAGAAGGTTATCGGAGGGGACGTGTCAAACGCCCCCGGCAGTCCCGAACAGACGGCAGGCGGCAGCGGCAACACCACAGGGCAGGTTTCCGGTAAGGGCTATGTGTTCCTGTATAACGGAGTGACCGTATCTGTGGACGGGGACATGGCGCCGGTTCTGGAAGGACTGGGGGAGCCGGTTAATTATTTTGAGGCGGCCAGCTGTGCCTTTGAGGGGCTGGATAAGACGTATACCTACGGAAGCTTTGAAATCGTGACCTATCCTCAGGGGGAGAAGGATTGTGTGTCAACAATCATTCTGAAGGATGACACCGTATCCACGGCGGAGAATATTTCCATAGGCTCTTCCCGGGAAAGCGTGACCAATGCCTACGGGACGGACTACACGGAGCAGGGCAGTATGCTGGTGTATCATAAGGAGGGTATGAGGCTTTGCATCCTGGTGGAGAATGACACGGTGACTTCCATACAATACAATTCCACGGTGCTGGAGGAGTAAAGGATTCGGAGCAGGGCATTCCTGAGGGAATGCCCTTTTTAAAACTTGACAGACGGGGAAAAATTATGTAACATAACAGATGTTACCAACGAAAGGCTTTCCACAGGCACATGGGGGATGCCTGACAAAAGGGGGAGAGTGCCATGGCACGAAAGGAAACGATAACATTACAGATGATTTCAGATACCGCGTTTGCGATGACCAGGGAGGAGGGCTTTTCCAATGTGACTGCCAGAAAGGTGGCGGCAAAGGCCGGATGCTCCACACAGCCGATCTTCAGGGTATATAAGAATATGGACGAGCTGTGGGACGCGGTATACAGGAGGGCGGCCCAGTATTTTCAGGATTATTACAGTCTGTATCCCCGGATGGGCAAGGCACCCTTTACCAATCTCGGTATGGCGTACATAGCGTTTGCAAGGGAAGAAAAACACCTGTTTGAGTTATTGTTTGTAAACAGCGCGCCCGGGAGAAAAAGCATGTATGAGATCTTAAACGGCGGGGAAGGAAACGTGGTATATGAAATAAACCTTGCGAGATCCGCAGGCTGCAAGGATCCCGGCGGCCTGTTTATGCGGATGTGGATCTTTATACACGGGGCAGCCTGCATGTCCCTGACGGGGGACTATGACCTGACCGATGTGGAGACCCTTGAGCTGCTGGAACGCTCCTGCAGTTCCTTTATGGGCACAGTATGAAAGGAATGAAGATTTTCTAAGGCTGGAAAGTACCCAGCCTAAGAAAATCTAAGTCATTCCTCGAAGAATCGCAAGAGCGGCGATTCTTCCAA
>CAJTKW010000043.1:12987-34950 GCA_910577035.1 uncultured Acetatifactor sp. | reverse complement strand
TAGCGCGCCAGATTGTGGCTCTGGAGGCCAAGGGTTCGAATCCCTTTATCCACCCGAAAGAGAATGTAATATTCCGTTGTTTTAGTACGTTTGGTGTCATATACAGGGCTATCGCCAAGCGGTAAGGCACAGCACTTTGACTGCTGCATTCGCTGGTTCGAATCCAGCTAGCCCTGCTTCTTTGTAATATTTTGGGACATTAGCTCAGCTGGTAGAGCACTTGACTTTTAATCAAGGTGTCGGGAGTTCGAGTCTCCTATGTCTCACGAGGGACCGTTCAAACCGTAATGGGGCTTGGACGGTTTTTATGCGCAGGCTCTTGTACAAAGCACTGCGGCGCTTGAAACATGCTGCTAAGGCGGCGCGGGGGTCGCGTGAAGCGTATCGGAGAAGGTCATTTTCCTACTGGATTTCTCCGGGATGGGCGGAGCCGGCAGATGTGCCGGAATCAGGTTCCTGCCCATATCACATATGCGGAATTGATGGAATTGGCAGACATGCAGGATTTAGGTTCCTGTGGGCAACCGTGAGGGTTCAAATCCCTCATTCCGCATTCAAGGCGCTCCGGCATCGGAGTATAATGCCAAAAATTCATGCATGCCAAAAACGCGGGCATGCCAAAAATTCGGGCATGCCCCAAAATGTGGACATGCCCAAAAACGTGGGTATGCCCCAAAACGTTGGCAGAAGGGTCTTATGGGATGAGGGAAACAAACCCGAGGCAGAACAGGAGGCGGGGCGGCAGTGAAAGACACGGGGACATGGGAGCGGGAAGAGACGTAAAGGCAGGGGTATGAGAACAGGAAGAGACGTAAAGGCAGGGGGCATGGGAGCGGGAAAAGCTGCGAAAGCTATTTGCATGGCAGTCTTATGCGGGATACTGGTGCTGGAGATTTTACTGATTCCGGTCAATATGTTTCTGATGAATTTCCCCGGGTGGGTTATGGGTGTGTTGGGGATTCTGTTATGCTGCGGCCTGGCCGCATATTTTTTGCGCTTTCGCACCGGCAGGGCGGCAAAAACAGTACTGCCTGTAATCTTTGGAGGGGTTTCCCTGGTCTGTGTTCTTGCGCCTTCTCTGCTTCCCTATTGGAATTCCTATACGTTTAAGGAGTATCACGGCAAAATCTTAAATTACGACGAAATACTTTCCGGCAGACAGGCTGCAGATGACCTGAAGACGTTACGATATTATCTTCAAAAGCTGCACCCCAGGTTTCAAAACGGACTGACCGATGAAGTCAAAACGGCTTATGAGCAGGCCCTGGAACGGCTGGAAAAGACGGAGCAGATCACGGTCAATGAATTCAGGAGGGAAATTCAGACGGTGCTGCATCCCCTGGGGGATGCCCACACCACCACTTACAATAACTATCCCGGAGATAAATATTTAAAGACTGCACCGCCTAAGAGCTGCGCGGGCTACGGTATCCGGTCGGTCAACGGGAAAGCCGTAAAGCAGATTATAGAGGAAGCGAAACCATATTATTGCTATGAGGCGGAAGAAGGGATAAGCATTGACCTGGGGAGTCTGGCGTCCCTGGAGTTTTACGGATTTTCGGCGCCCTTTACTTATGAGTGGTCCAGGGAGGGGGAAATCATCACGGAAAGCTGTACGGAGACGGATTTCGTGAGCTGGGAAGAATATCTGGAAATATATGAGCAGTATTCCGGGGCGGAGACTCCCGGGGAGTTTGTTTCCTGTGAGATCGACGAGGAGCGAAGCCTGGCAATACTGACCCTTACCCAGTGCAAATATAATCAGGCCTATATTGACTGTGTGCGGGAAATGTTTACCCGGGTAAAGCAGCAGGGCATTGGGAATGTGGCGGTGGACCTTCGGGGAAACGGCGGGGGCAGCTCCATGGTGGGAAACGAATTTGTAAAATATCTGCCGGTGGACAGCTATGGGGACGGTTCCTATGACTGGCGGTGGGGGCCTTTCCTGGTTCATTGGGACGGCAGTTCAATAACGAACAGGCGCTATGAGGATCTGACCTTTGAAGGAAATGTGTATGTGCTGACCGACAGGAATTCCTTTTCCGCGGCAAAGGATTTTGCAATGCTGATCCAGGACAATGATCTGGGGGAGATCCTGGGGGAGGCACCTGCCAACAGCGTCAGCGGCTATGGGGAGGTGGCGGCCTTTTATCTGCCAAACACGGGATTGTTTGTGCAGATTTCCACGAAAAAATGGTATCGCGCAGATGAAAACAATCCGGCGGACTATGTGTTTCCCGATTATCCCTGTGAGGGGGGAGAAGCAGTGGAGAAACTGTATGAATTGCTGAAGTCTGATGAATGAATTTTGGAAGCGGCGGAAATAATGGTAGCAGTTGGGACAGGGCATCGAACTGTTATAAATATTATACAGAAACAGTATAAAAATTTGAAAGAACTTGACATTTTTTGTAGAAAGTGGTAACTTTTTCTTAAGTTAAAAGGGAGTAGTTACAACGTGCAGGCAACATATCCCGGTACAAAGCACCGTGTGTGCACGCTTTCTGGTCCAGAAAGAACGAGACTTTTGGCACACATGTGCCGGGAGTCTTTTTTTTCGGACGGAAACTCTCGTTAAAATTTCCGTGTGAAGAAGAAAGGAGTTTGTTATGGTTAAGGTAGTAGCGTTGTTCGTGTTGGGGCTGATATTGATCTGCCTCGGAGGGGATCGTCTGGTGGATGCGGCGGTGGCCATTGCCAAGCGTCTGAAGATTCCGGAGATTGTGGTGGGTGCCACCATTGTCAGTCTGGGAACCACTCTGCCGGAGATCCTGGTGTCTACCACTGCGGCACTGCAGGGTACGCCGGGGGCGGCCGACATCAGTGCAGGAAATGCCTTTGGCTCCATAATCTGCAATACGGCGTTGATTGCCGGGCTGACGCAGCTGATTGCTCCCTCTAAAAAGGTGGCGCGTTCGTCCATCACCTGGCGGGCGGCCATGTTTTTCGGTGTCTCGCTGGCTTTGATTGCAGTGGGCCTTTTTACCGGGCAGTTCAATCGTGTGACCGGTATCGCACTCCTTTTTGTATTCTGTATCTATGCCGTCGCGAATGTAAAATTTCCGGGCGGTGATGAGGAGGAGAAGAAAAAGGAAGAGGACAAGCAGGGGCCTCTGGCAGTGCAGCTTCTCACCCTGGCGGTGTGCGCGGTGCTTTTGTATTTCGGTGCCAACCTTCTGGTGGATAACGGCATTATCCTGGCGGGAGCCCTGGGGGTGCCTGAACGGGTTATCGCCGTGACCTTTATTGCCCTGGGAACCTCCCTGCCGGAGCTGGTAACGTCCCTTGCTTCCATCATCAAGGGTTACGGCAATGTGGGCCTGGGCAATATTGTGGGGGCCAACCTTCTGAATCTGCTGCTGGTGATGGGGATACCTGCGACGATTACCGGAATCAGTTTAAATCCCAGCACAGTCAGGATAGATGCGGTTCTGGGGGTCATAGTGATGGCAGTACTGACGGTGCCGCTGATGATAAAGCAGCGCTCCTACCGGGTGCAGGGCGGTATACTGCTGGCGGTTTATGTAGGATATGTGGTATCGTCGTTTGTTGCATAGGAGGGGCCGATGAGCCGATTCGTCAAGATCAGTTATATGGTATGCAGCGCAGTTCTTATGATATTGTTTCTCGTTATGCTGATTACATGCCGGCTGGACGTCAGCAGCCGCGGGGATGCTTCCGGTTACGCAGCGATAACGGATTTTAACGTGGAATCCGTGCCGGACAGCACGGCGGAGCAGGGACTGTTGCAGCGCTACACCTTTACGCTGGACGAATCGGATACGGTTGACAGGGTGCTGGCTTTTTTCACCTATCATCAGTATGCGGAGGTCAAAATCGGCGGGGAGACCGTCTATGGGATGCGGACCAACGACGGCAATCCTTTCGGCAGGACGCCGGGATGTGTGTGGAATCATGTGGCCGTCAGGAATGAAGACCTGGGAAAGACGGCAGAGGTCATTCTGGAGCCGGTTTATAAGGATGCGGTAAAGGTGGTTCCGGATTTCCTGCTGGGGAGCAAGTACGATATATACAGAGATAAAATAATCAGGGACCTGCCGTCGCTGGTTCTGGGTACAATTGCCGTCTGCCTGGGACTGATCTATGTGATATACATAGTTTACAACAGAAAAAATACGGAGGTAGACAGGAGCCTGCTGATGCTGGGGCTCTTTTCCGTCCAGGTAGGGCTCTGGAAGATTACGGATGCGGATGCCATCCATATACTGCTGCCGGGGAGCATTGTCGTCTCCTATGTGCCCTATTTTACACTGATGCTCATAGCCATTCCTTTCAGCCTTTTTATCAAAAGCCTGCATAGTGCGTCCAGAACGCCGGCATGGTACATTCCCTGTCTCTTCTCCATAGGCAGCGCGGCGATACAGCTGCCGCTGCAGCTGGCCGGAATTGCCGATTTGCGGGAGATGCTCTGGCTGACCCACATTTCACTCTTCGTCCTGTGTGCGGATGATATGTTTTTGATTATTAAGGAAATCAGGACAAGGGGATGGAGCCGGCGGGTTAAAATCAATGTGAGCTGTATCGTATTGTGCTTTGCCGGTCTGATTCTGGATATGTGCGTATACTATGTCAGCATGGGTAAAGCGCAGACTGCGCTGGGGCTGCTGGGATTTACCACGTATAATGTTGTGCTGGGGCTGTATACCATCAGAGAGGCAAAGGCTTTGATGGCTATCGGCATGCAGGCAAAAAAGCTGGAAAACAAGGCCTTCCATGACCAGCTTACCGGATTGAACAACAGGACGGCATTTGCTGACCTTATCCATGCCGAGGATTTTGAGCCGGAAAAGTGTGTGGTGGTTATGTTTGACCTGAACAATCTGAAGCGGTGCAATGATACCTACGGACACGAAATCGGGGATCGTTATATTTGTCAAAGTGCAAGGATTATCAGCGAATGCTTTGCTGACCTGGGCCCCTGCTACCGTATGGGCGGAGACGAATTCTGCGCGCTGGTACAGGGCTGTTCCCTGGGGGAGTGCAAAAAGCGGCTGGAGCGTGTGGGAAAGCTGGCGGCGGAATATAATAAGACCCACGAGGACATCCATATCGGGATAGCCTGTGGGTACGAGGTCTTTGACCGCCGGATCGATTACGACATCAATGACACACTTCGCCGCGCGGATAAGATGATGTATGAGAAAAAGTTCAGCATGAAGCATCAGGACTGCAATGCCATGTAAGAATTGTGATATTCCTGGCGAAATGTCACATCTTCGTCAAACCATGCAGGGGGAATGAACGCTTCCGCCGCTTCTCTGCTGCCAAACTCAACTTCTGCCATGACCAGGGGCGCAAACGGAGGGGAAAACACATCCAGCTCAATTGTCAGCTGGTAATCCGCAGGAGGAGCAGGGAAACCCTTCTGAAACATGGGATTGGCCAGGGGAATGAGATAACGTTTTTTAGAAATAATATTTCCGTCCGCTTTGGCGAGAAGATGCTGGTATGCCTCTTTATTTAATGCAAAATTATGCTCTTCCCGTTCCAGCATACCGCTGCCCTTGTAGGTCAGGATATAATCGTCATCCTCCCTGCGTACGCGCAGTACGGGAGCGGTGCAGATATAAGCCTGCTCTATATGATGGGACGGATATTCCTCCAGATTCGCCGGAAGCTGCTTTATTGTAAATTTGCGTTCGATTTCCATGTCTCTGATTCCTCTATATCTTTGTAACATATTTTTCTGGCTTATTATATCACTTTTCAGGATCATTTGCTATGAAATCCCTGTAAATAAATTGAAAATTTTTCTAAAAATGTGTATACTGTGATTAGTTATGTTTATACCAGAAAACAGGAGGAAGGAATATGAAGAAACTGGCTGTTTTTTTTGCACAGGGTTACGAAGAGATAGAAGCGCTGACCGTGGTTGACATTTGCCGCAGAGGGGGTGTGGAGACGGACATGGTGTCTGTGACCGGAGAGAGGGAAGTAACCGGCTCCCACGGGATCTGTGTGAAGACGGATAAAGTGTTTGAGGAGCTTGCTTTTGAGGACTATGCTATGTTGGTACTTCCCGGGGGTATGCCCGGAACCCGGAACCTGGAGGCCCATTCCGGCCTGATGGCAAAGGTGGACGAATTTTATTCGAAGGGAAAGTACATTGGTGCAATCTGTGCCGCGCCCAGCATTTTCGGACACAGAGGGATCCTCCGGGGAAAGCGTGCGTGCAGTTACCCTTCCTTTGAGAGTCATCTGGAGGGGGCGGAGGTGACGTCGGGGCCGGTGGAGGCTGCCGGCAATGTCATTACCTCCAGAGGCATGGGAACGGCCATTGAATTCGGACTTGCCATCCTGGGCATTTTCTGCGGAGAAGAGAAGGCCGTGGAGATGGCAGAGGCAATTGTTTACAGGTAAAAAGTATTTCTGATATGATTTGGCAGGCGCGCAGACGCGCAGGGGGTGTAAATATGAAAAAAGCATTGATTACAGGTATTACCGGGCAGGACGGATCTTACCTGGCGGAGTTTCTGCTGGAGAAGGGATATGAGGTGCATGGCATCGTCCGCCGGTCATCCGTCAGCAATACCGCCCGCATTGACCATTTGATTGCAGGCAATAAGATCAGGCTGCATGAAGGGGATCTGACGGATTCCTCCAGCATTATCCGCATTACGGGGGAAGTAAGGCCGGATGAGATATATAATCTTGCGGCGCAGAGCCATGTGCATATCAGCTTTGACGCACCGGAATATTCGGGGGATGTGGACGCGCTGGGAGTGCTGCGGATTCTGGAGGCAGTCCGGATCACGAAGCTTACCGACAGCTGCCGGATTTATCAGGCATCCACCTCCGAGCTGTACGGAAAGGTGGAGGAGGTGCCCCAGAATGAGAACACGCCCTTTCATCCTTACAGCCCCTATGCGGTGGCAAAGCAGTACGGTTACTGGATCGTAAAGGAGTACCGGGATGCGTACGGCATGTTTGCGGTGAACGGCATCCTGTTTAACCATGAGTCCGAGCGCAGGGGAGAGAATTTCGTCACCCGCAAGATTACCCTGGCGGCCGGCCGGATTGCCTGCGGCCTGCAGGAGAAGCTGTACCTGGGGAATCTGGACGCGCTCAGGGATTGGGGCTATGCAAAGGACTATGTGGAATGTATGTGGCTGATGCTGCAGGCGGAGGAGCCGGATGACTTTGTGATTGCCACGGGGGTGCAGCATACAGTGAGAGAGTTTACCACCCTCGCCTTCCACTATGTGGGAATCGAACTGGAATGGCAGGGCAGCGGCCTGGAAGAGAGGGGAATCGACAAAGCTGACGGGCGTGTACTGGTAGAGGTCAGCAGGGAATTTTACCGGCCTACCGACGTGATTAATCTCTGGGGGGATCCCACCAGGGCAAAAACAGTGCTGGGCTGGAATCCTCAGAAGACAAGCTATGAGGAGCTGTGCCGCATTATGGCGGAGCACGATCTGGAGCTTGCCAGAAGGGAGAAAAGGCTGCGGGGCTAAAGCTTTCGCAGGCAGGGAAGAGGCCGTGAGAAAGGGCGGGGGCTTAAGGCTTACGCAGGCAGGGAAGAGGCCGTGAGAAAGGGCGGGGCTTAGGGCTTTCGCAGGAAAAGGACAAACGTTATGATGGAAAAAGACGGGAAGATCTATGTGGCAGGACACGGAGGCATGGTGGGAAGCGCCATCTGCCGAGCCCTGGGGAGAAACGGATATACCAATATTATTACAAAGACCCATAAGGAGCTGAATCTGTGCAGGCAGGAGGAGGTGGAGGCCTTTTTCCGGCAGGAAAGGCCGGATTATGTATTCCTGGCGGCGGCTAAGGTGGGAGGGATTCTGGCCAACAGCCAGGCTCCTGCGGATTTTATGTATGATAACATGATTCTGGAGATGAACGTGATTCACTCCGCATGGCAGAATGAATGCCGGAAGCTGCTGTTTCTGGGCAGCAGCTGCATCTATCCCAGGATGGCGCCGCAGCCCATGAAGGAGAGCTGCCTTCTGACCTCCGGGCTGGAAGAAACAAACGAGGCTTATGCCCTGGCAAAGATTTCCGGACTGAAATACTGTGAATATCTGAACAGGCAATATGGAACGGATTATATCAGCGTTATGCCCACCAATCTGTACGGGCCCAATGACAATTATCATCCGACCCACAGTCATGTGCTGCCGGCCCTGATCCGCCGCTTCCATGAGGCAAAGGTGTCCGGGGCAGAGGAGGTGGTCTGCTGGGGGACGGGACAGGCACTCAGGGAATTCCTGTACGTGGATGACATGGCGGATGCCTGTGTCTATCTGATGAACACCTACAGCGGCAATGAGACCGTGAATCTGGGCACCGGCAAAGAACTGACAATCAGGGAGCTTGCGGAGCTGGTGGCGCAGGTAGTCGGGTATACCGGAATGATCAGATGGGATCCTGCAAAACCAGACGGTATGCCCAGAAAGCTTCTGGATGTGAGCAAGCTGGAGTCTCTGGGGTATCATTATACCACGGAACTGGAGGATGGCATCCGGCTGGCTTATAGGGACTTTCTGGAGAATCCTGTGCGGACGGAGCGCTAATTGTGAAAGGCGAAAAGAATTTCTAAGGCGTCAAGAGGGTGCAAAGCACACCTCTTTAGTACGCCGCCTAAGAAATTCCATGTTTCGCCTCGAAGAATCGCAAGAGCGGCGATTCTTCCTGCTGGATTTCACGGATTGTTTGTGCCGGGGAAGCCGGCACTGCCGTTTTTGACGGCATTGCCGCCGTTGGCGGCATGTCCGGAAGTGCGAAAGAAATGAAGATTTTTCAAGGCAGCGTCGGCATAACGGGATGTGTGAACCTAAACATGTAAACAGGGGGAAGCAGGATGCAGTATATCATTTTATCCGGGGGAAGCGGAAAGAGGCTCTGGCCTTTGTCCAACGACGTCCGCTCCAAGCAGTTTTTAAAAATGCTGCCGGGAGAGGACGGGGAGCCGGAATCCATGCTCATGCGGGTATATCGGCAGATCAGGGCCGTGGACGGCAGGGCGGAGGTGACCATTGCCACCGGGAAAAAGCAGGTCAGCGGGATCAGGAATCAGTTAGGCGGCAAGGTAAACATATGCGTGGAGCCGGACAGGCGGGATACCTTCCCGGCCATCTGCCTGGCGGCAGGCTTCCTGCGGGATGAGCAGGGAATATCGGAAGACGAGGCAGTGGTGGTCTGCCCCGTGGATCCTTATGTGGAACAGACATATTTTCTGGCGCTGCAGGAGATGGCGGAACTGGCAGTGAGCGGGACGGCGGATCTGGTATTGCTGGGCATGGAGCCTACCTACCCCAGCGAAAAGTACGGATATATCATTCCTTCCTGCCGGGAAGCCGTCAGCGGAGTGGAAACCTTTCGGGAGAAGCCGGACCTGGAGACGGCCAGAAAGTATCTGCAGCAGGGAGCCCTCTGGAACGGGGGTGTCTTTGCCTGCAGGTTAGGGTATCTGCTGGGAAAATCCAGAGAACGAATCGGCTTTTCCGATTACCGGAGCCTGTATGAGAGATATGAGGCGCTGGAGCGCATCAGCTTTGACTATGCTGTGGCAGAGAGGGAGAAGAGCATTTGTGTCCTTCGGTATCAGGGTACATGGAAGGACATCGGAACCTGGAATACATTTGCGGAGACCATGGACAGGGAGGCAATGGGACGCGTCACCATGAACGAAACCTGTGTGAATACTCATGTGGTCAACGAACTCAATATTCCGGTGCTGTGTATGGGTTGTAAGAACATGATTGTTGCAGCCAGCGGAGACGGTATTTTGGTCTCGGACAAGGAGCAGAGCAGCTATATCAAGCCCTTTGTGGAGGAAATGACCGGCCAGGTCAGATATGCGGAGAAGTCCTGGGGCAGCTTTACCGTACTGGATGTGCAGGAGGAAAGTATGACTATCCGGGTGGTGCTGAAGGAGGGAAACAGTCTTCACTACCATAGCCATGAACACCGGGATGAGGTATGGACAGTGGCGAAGGGAACGGGCACCGCACTCCTTGACGGGGTAAAGCGGCAGGTGTTTCCCGGGGACGTGGTGTCTATGCCGGCCGGCTGCAGGCATACAATATATGCGGATACGGAGCTGCAGCTTATTGAGGTGCAGCTTGGCAGGGGGATTTCCGTGGAGGATAAGGTGAAATATGATGGGGATTTGAAGGAAGACGGGGTATCAGGATGAAGGAAGATCAGAAAGCAGCCAAAGAGATGTTGGATTTTATAGATAGGAGTCCCAGCTGTTTCCATGCAGTGGCAAATGTGAAGAGGATCCTGGAGGAGCTGGACTTTACGGAGCTGGAGGAAGCCCGGGAGTGGGCGGTGGAGGCCGGCAGAGGGTACTATGTTACCAGAAACGATTCCTCGATCATAGCCTTTCGCCTGCCCGGGAATGTTACTCCGGGAAGCGATGCCGCAGACAGTGCCATGGACAGGGGGAAGGTAGCCGGATTCCATATGGTGGCGGCTCACAGCGATTCCCCTTCCTTTAAGGTCAAGGAGTCTCCGGAAAGCACCGTAGAGAGTCATTATGTGCGTCTGAATACGGAGAAATACGGGGGCATGATTCTTTCCACCTGGCTGGACCGGGCTTTATCCGTAGCCGGGAGGGTGGCAGTACAGGGAAAGGACCGCATAGTGACCAAATTGGTCAATGTCGATAAGGATTTGCTGGTAATCCCCAATGTGGCGATACATATGAACCGGGATATGAACAAAGGGATGGAGTATAATCCTCAGGTAGATATGCTGCCCCTGTTTGCGGACTGCAGCCAGGGGAATAAGAAGAATGTCCTGATGAAGCGTGTGGCCAAGGCAGCAGGAGTTAAGCAGGAGGAAATCCTGAGCCATGACCTGTATTTGTATACCAGGGAAAAGGGGCGTATTCTGGGAGAGAACGGAGAGTTTGTGCTGTCTCCCAGGCTGGACGACCTGCAGTGCGTGTATGCCGCGGTGAAGGCTTTTTCTGAAAGCATACCGGCGCAGTATATTAATGTCTGCGCAGTGTTTGACAATGAAGAGGTGGGCAGCGGCACCAGACAGGGGGCGGATTCCACTTTTCTGGAGGATACTCTTTTCAGGATCAGCGAAAGTCTGAAGGCCGACAGAAGCAAGTATCTGCAGTGGATTGCAGGAAGTTTCCTGATTTCTGCAGACAATGCCCACGCAGTGCATCCGAATCACCCGGAGAAGGCGGATCCCACCAACAGGCCTTATCTGAACGGCGGTATTGTCATCAAATACCACGGCAGTCAGAAGTATGCCACGGATGCGCTGTCCGCGGCAAGAATGAAGGAGCTGTGCCGCAAGGCAGGGGTGCCCTTCCAGTCCTATGCAAACCGTTCGGATATACCCGGAGGCTCCACCCTGGGCAATATATCCACGGCCCATGTGTCCGTGTCCAGCGTTGACATCGGGCTGCCCCAGCTTGCCATGCACTCGGCGGTGGAGACCGCAGGCGTGAAGGATACCGGATATGCGGTGAGGGCGTTTCAGGTGTTTTACGGGGAATAGATATTCCGGATTCCCAAAATACTTTTATGCTTTGACGTCCTCACGGTTCCGGCATATGGCTACCCCCTCATGGTATCAATAATTTTCTGAATTTCTGCAATTTCCTGATCCGAAAGCTTTTTTCCGGTTCCGAATGCGGTTAAAAAGGCAGGCAGGGAACCGCCAAAGGTTTCCTCCACATAGAGCTCGCTGTGGCGCGCGTAGAATTCCTTTCTGGGGATCAGGGAAGTAACGGTTCCGTTTTGATTTTGGAAAAGGCCCCGTTCGCACAGCCTCTTTCATACGGTAAAGGCAGTAGTCTTTTTCCACTGAAATTCCGTATAGGCAAGTTTCACCAGATCACCTGAAGAAACGGGCTCCCTTTCCCAGATCATGTCCGCAAACCTGGCCTCTGCAGTTCCCATTCGCAATTCCCGCATAGTTTCCTCCTCCTGTTAGTCTACAGATTGTAGTATGCCGTCGCCGAACTCTTTATAAAAGGGGAAGATGGAAGATTTCCACCCGGATTCCGATTTGTCAGGTAAATGGCAGGCATTGATACGGGATATAGCAATGATTTATGGTTTTCTGTACTCCAAGAGGGGACTCTTGGCGGTATGTCTGGAGGGAGGATATTTATCATGAAAAGAGTAAACAATTCAGGCAGGGAAAGACAATGGCTGAAAAGGATGTTCAGCCTGGGCCTGGCTTTGGCACTGGCGATGGGATTATGCGCCTGCGGCGGGGAGAAAGGAGGCGCAGGCGGGGAGGAAAGCGGTTTGTGGTCTGCAGGCCCGGGGACGGATGGGATATATGACAATGCGCAGGCCGGCGGTAATGAAGCCGTGGGCAATGCCAATTCCGCTCTGGCTAAGGAGAAGGTTTACCGGGCCAGGGAGGTTGAGGTTCCGATGCCGGCCGACGGCGGCACTGTCAATGTGGAAAATGCGGTTTATCTGGATGGCAGAATCTACGCAGTCATTAAAAGAACGAAATTGGGAGAAGATCCACAGTACTGCATGTTTTCCGTGGACGAGGGCGGGAAGGTCCTGAAGTCGGCTATTCTGAAGCTGCCGGAGAACGGGGGTTTCGGGGCGGAGACGGATCCTAATATCAGGGAGCGGGAAGATATACGGTACAGTGATTTTGTAACCGGGGCGGACGGGAGGACATACGCTCTGTGCCGGTACAGCTATTCCTGTGAAAATACTCTTACGGAACAGCTTCTTGAAGAACAGCACCAGTATGTGTGCTGCTGGGATGAGGAGGGGTACCTTTTATGGCAGTCAGAACCCTGTGGAGACAGTCCGGATTTAATCCCGTGGGCGATTTTCCCAAAGGCGGACGGTACGCTGGTGCTGCTTCTGACCGGAGAGAGGGCCTGCAGGCTTTCTTTGGGAGCAGACGGCGTCCCGTCTGAGACGGGAATGGAGGAGCTGTCTGATGCCACGGGCAAGGCACTGGCAAACTGCCGTAAATTGCTGCGGAAGGAGGGCAGCTCCTGTCTGTTGCTGTGCAGGGATGAGGATAACGGTTTAAATCTGATAAGCTGTGATTTTTCCGGGGATGTCCCGGGGGAGGGCGTCAGACTGCCGGAAGAGATACCGGCTTCTACCATAAATGTTGCCGCTTTTGCGGCGGGCAGGGACAGTGACCTGATTTATGCCGGCACTAAAGGAGTCTATACTTACAAGGTGGGAGATTCCCGGGCCAGCCTGAAAATGGACTATGTGAATTCTGCCAGTATCATTGCGGAGGCACGCTTTCTTGTGGAGCTGGACGGGACACATTTCTTTCTGTTTTACAGGGAGGATTACGGCCGGGAGCTGAAAGCAGGAATCTTCGAGTATGTGAGGCCGGAGGATATTCCCGATAAGAAGGTGGTCCTGCTGGGCGGGCTGGATCTGTATGGAGACATCAGGACGCGGGTGATCCGGTACAACAGGGAAAGCGCACGGTATAGGGTGGTACTGAAGGAGTACCCGTCAGTGGAGGATTTAAATCTGGAGATTATTGCCGGCAGGATGCCGGATATTCTGCTGCTGGAGAGGCTGGCCTATGAGGAATCGATTCCCATGAGAAGCTATATAGACAAGGGATTGATTGCAGATGTGGGAAAGCTGATAGAGGAGGATGAGGAGCTGTCCGGGACGGATTTCCTCACAAATGTGTTTGACGCTTATTCCGTGGACGGCAGGCTGATGTATGTGGTCCCTTCCTTTACGCTGTCCATTATGGTGGCAAAGGCTTCTCATGTGGGGGACGGGAGCGGCTGGTCCCTGAAAAAAATGCAGGAGGTGCTGGGGGATATGGGCGGCGATACCCGGCTTATGGACGGATTGGACAGGAATACCTTTATGAATAAGCTGCTGCAGTATCGGGGAAATGACTTTATTGATTTGAAAGCGGGAAAATGTGCTTTTGATTCCCCGGCCTTTATTGAGGCAATGGAGTTCGCATATACGTTGCCGGAGGAAAGGCATTATGCGGCGGAAATCATGGAGGACGGATATGAAATGCAATACCTGCTGGACTTGACGCTGCTGAATGAGCTGCATATCCGGACCTTCAGTCAGGATGCTGAGGAGATGCTTTATTATCAGCTAAATGGGTATATGGGCGGGGATTACACCTTTGTGGGGTTCCCCGGAGGCTCGCGCGCTCTGATCCGGGGAGAAAATATGATGGCTCTTTCCGCCCTGTCGGAAGACCTGGCAGGAGCCTGGGACTTTGTAAGGAATTATTTGACGGAGGAGTATCAGAAGAGCCTGGTGAGCAGCCTGCCGGTCAACAGACAGATATTCGGGGAATGTGCTTTGGAGCAAACCCACCGTCCGTACTACATGGACGAAAACGGGCAAAAGGAGGAGTATGACCCGATCATGAGGCAGAACGGAGAGTGGGTGGCAGTTCCGCCGTTTTCGAAAGAGCAGCTGGATGAGCTGATCGCCTGTATGGAGTCCGTGACGGCAGTTCCGTTTGAGGACAGGCAGGTACTGAATATCATCAATGAGGAGCTGGAAAGCTATTTCACCGGACAGAAAAGGGCAGAGGACGCAGCGGCGATTATTCAGAGCCGTGTGCAGATGTATGTGCAGGAAAACCAGTGACATGTCAGTGTTTTCGATTTTTTATCCGTATTATATATGACCGGTCAATAAAAGATACTGTTTGGAAGAGAGGTGCCGCCTTGAATGATGATAAGATAATAGCCGGGATCCTCCGGGGGGATGAGCAGATCTTTGCTTTTGCCATCCGGAAATATTCCGGGCTTCTTTGGAAAATTGCTGCCTCGGTTTTAAGTAATGCGGCTTCCGCACAGGATGTGGAGGAATGTGTAGCGGATGTCTTTATTTATCTGTGGCAGAATCCGGAGAAATATGATTCCGGCAGGGCAAAGCTGTCCTCCTGGCTTTCCCTGGTGGCAAGATCCCGGGCGGTGGACAGATACCGCCGGATTATCGGAAAGCGGGAGCTGCCGCTGGAGGAGGCCGCGGCTCTAAGCCTGGGGTATGGAGAGGAGGCTGCGGCAGATGAGGAGAAGGAAAGGCTGCGGTCCTGCATTGGCAGGCTGGCGGAAACGGAAAAGGAGCTGATCCTGAGACGGTATTATTATGAGCAGAAGCCGGCGGAGATTGCCGTGGTCTTGAATCTTCCAAAGAAGCAGGTGGAAAACCGATTGTACTATGTAAGGCAGAAGCTGAAGAAAATGATGGAAAGTAAGGAGGGAGACCGGTCATATGGAGGAATTTAACAGGAAACATCTTAAAAACATACAGGCTATGGTACAAAAGGAAACAGGAGCGGCTGTGGCTGCGGAAAAGGGATTTGGCGGAGGAGGAGTCAGAAAAGCGGTGCTTTTAACCTGCAGCCTGTTTTGTCTTGTCATACTGGGGGCCTTTGCCTATGGGGAATTTTCCGGTCTGGACGGGGATGACGCAGGGTTTGCCGCGGTGTATCAGGGGAACGGCAGGTTTGAAATTATTGTGGCCAACCATTCGGATCGGGAGTTGAAGCTTCAGGACCAGGTGAAAGTCATGCAGTGGTCCACGGCCAGCGAGGTAGAAGGGAATCCGGGAGAGATCAAAATGGAGGTTTCACCAATAGCACCCCACTCCCGGGGAATTGTTTCCATTGATTTGTCGGCAGGGTATGATGTGAAGGCGATGGAGGAAAGCCTGTCCCAGGGGGATACTTACTATTTTGTCCTCACAAATCATTATTTTGCCTTCGGACAGGACTGGATGTGCTTTTTTGACTTTGAGG
Organism: uncultured Acetatifactor sp.; assembly: GCA_910577035.1. GTDB lineage: Bacteria > Bacillota > Clostridia > Lachnospirales > Lachnospiraceae > Acetatifactor. The sequence goes on along the minus strand of CAJTKW010000043.1, from coordinate 19,209 downwards.
TGGAGCAGACAGAGGAGGTGGAAGCCCGCCTGCAGGAGCAAATGAAGGAACGGGAGACGCGGGAAGCAGAGAGACAGGAGGCGGAAAGGCAGGAAGCAGCGGAACAGCGCTGTGGTGCGGGCAGTCTTGCATTTCAGGACTGGGTCTGGCCTGCCGTCAGCCAGGAAGTGTCAGCGCCTTACGGCACCCGGGACAACGGGACTTTTTCAGACCACATCAATATTGCCGGGGAAACCGGAGAAGAGGTATACGGGGTCGCAGACGGCGTGGTGGTAAAGGCGGGCCTTGAAGGCACCCTGGGAAACGTGATCGTGGTGGATCTGGGGGATGGAGTGACGGTGAAATACGGACATTTAAAGGAGATCAGGGTATCCGAGGGGGAGGAGATTACGCAGGGGCAGGTGATTGCCACCCTTGGCCGGAGCGGAACGGCCACAGGTCCCAATCTGTCATTTGCGGTAACGGTGAATGGAGAAGCTGTTGATCCGTTGGCGGCAGAGTGAAAATGAGATATAAAACGTGGGAAGGACTCCTGACTTCCTTCGGCAGTTTACACTGGCAGCGCAGAATCCCGCAAGCTAATAAATTGGCTTGCGGGAAACGCTCTCATTAACTTCTGAAAGGCGGCGTTTTCGCCAGGATTTGTGGTTCCGCGGAGGGGAATCATGGAGGTTAGTGTGAAGTTGTGCCGGCCTTACTCATCCAGATAATTCTGCACTCTGTTGTCAATGAGCCTGGTCACGGTGAGGGCATCCTTCTCCCCGGAAAAGAAATATTGGGCCTCGTCCCATACTATGTCAAAGATGCGATCAACTTTCTCCAGGGGTACACAGCCTTGCATGAAGGCATTGTAGGCCTCTTTAAATCCGGTTACATCCCGCCAGTTCGGTAAGATAAAGCTGCCATCCGGTGTTTTCCATGCGACACAGTCATTATACTCGTCATAGAAAACTAATTTCTCAGCCATATCCCCGCGCACACTCAGGGTTTTCATCAGGGCTGCCTGATTCTCAAAGGACAGCAGGTACTCCAGAAATGCCGCTGCTTCCTCCGGATGCTTTGTATTTGCATTTACCGCCATTATATAGTATCCGTTAATATAGCTGCCGGAACCTGACTCACAGGGAAAACCAACCGCATTGCTCCAGCCGGCGGAAACACCCGCCTCATCAGGGAACCTACCGGGATTAAATATAGAGTAACTTTGTGCCAGAAAGGCTCCTTCCTTCACTTTTTTCCTCATCATCTGAGAGAGTTCGAAATCCTCGTATTGTTTTTCCAGAGACGTACTTGCCCCTGAAAAACGTTTTATGATCTCCAATACCTCCATGAAATTTTCCTGTTCAAAACGGCTTACGCCGTTCTCCATGTCCAGGAACCGGCTGTCCTTCAGATTCGATCCCACCAGCCAGGACAGCGAATAATAATCACCTATACCAAAGGTGCCGGTTATAAGCCCTTCCAGCCCTTCCTTTTCCTTGGCCAGGGCCAGAAAATCATCCAGTGTCCAGTTCTCCTCCGGCCAGGTATTTGCCGAGGTAATCAGGGTATTCACGGATGCTTCCACAGCGATCCCCATCAGATCCTGCCCCAGGGTCCCCTCCTGGAGGATACCGGGCAGCAGCGTATCCAGGGTTTCCTGAGACACAAGCCGGTCAATGGGGAGCAGGGCGCCTTTATCCGCCAACAGGGCCATATCTTCCCGGGAGACGCTCAGAATATCAGGCCCTCCCCCTGCCATGATGTCCGCCATGACCCGGGTCCGATATGCTTCCGGGTTCTCCTGGTCCAGTTCCAGCGTATACGAAGAGAGGGGATTTTCCCTGGTGAACCGGGCTATTGTGCTGTTGAGGAACTCGCCGTCATAGATGGTATAGAGTGCTGCCACCGTGACTGCGTCTTTGTAATCCGGCTTCTGGTCCGAAAGCGTTATGACATAGTCCTCATTTCCGGACCAGCTCCGCAGGCGGAGCTTCTGTTCCCCTTCCGGAATCAGGTCCACATTCAGCCAGCTTGTTATGCCGAGCGTATCCAGATCCAATACGCTCTCGCGCAATCCTGTGGCCACATCCCAGCACATAAGGGAAAGAGTGTTATTATAATTGGCTGTATAATACAGCCTGTTTCCGTACATGCCGCACCATTTTCCCAGGAAATATTCATCCAGGACGGCCAGCTCCCGGAAGGCGTTTCCTTCCCGCCCAAGGAGGCGCACGGCCTTCTCCCCTCCCAGCAGGACGGGGAAGACAAGCCTCCCGCTGCGGTCCCTGGCCGGCGGCTGGAGGCTGTTGCCTGCAAGCTGGTTGGGATTACTGGCAGGGCAGCTATACCTGGTGACAAGATTTCCTTCTTCGTCCAGCACCAGCAGTAAAGTATCCGATGCTGCGCAAAGGTAGGAGTACCCCTCACCGTCCCGGTAATACTCGATACGCCCCTCCAGAATGCTTTCCGACTGCTCCGCAGGCAGCAGGACCGTCAAGTCCGTCCGGGACCGGAAGTGCCCCTGGCTGTCCGCAGATACCATCTGCAGGCTGAGGGGACGGGGCGCCCCCTCTGCATCCGTATCCCACGTCTTCAGCAGGAAGACATACCCTTCCCCTGCCGTGTCGAAGCTGATGACAGAACCCTCCGGCAGCTCCCATTGCTGTGGGGCAAGCTCTATGGTCTGCTCAGGCTCGCCTTTTCCCGGGGCGTGCACATCCAGATAATAGCCGCCGCCCTGTTCCGCATCGTATTCACAGAGGGTATAGAAACGGTCCCCGCTTACCCTGCGTGCCAGGGTATACAGGGCCGTTGCGTCTTCCGGGGCTCCGTGTTTCAGATTCAGGTATTCCACAGCATAAAAGCTCTCTCCCTTCTGCGGCGGTCCTGCCAGAAAGTCCTTCTGCCAGTCTGCGGGCACGGGGACGTCGGCCTGTCCCGGATCATTGACGTCCCGGGAGCCGCCGCCCTGCCCGGAACCGTTTATGGATTGGCTGTCGCGGGGCTCCTGACACCCTGTCAGCAGGCTGAGGATACCCAGAAGGATCAAACAGAAGAGAGAGAGTCTTTTCATAGTTGGTATTCTCCTTTATAAGGATTACGTGAAGTGAAATTATTGATAGAGTGTTTGGATACCCAATCCGCAATTGACATGTTTCTGCTTTTCAAAATAAAGAATTTCAACGCACTGCTCGCAGTCACGACAGTAACGGTATTCTTTGTTTCCGGTACAATACATGGTACATGTCTGGTTATTCCCGTATACATGGGTTGTGGTCCAATTTTGGAGAGTAATAACGCTTTTCGTGTACCTATTTAGGTGATCAGGAGCACAAGCATTTGCCCCGGCCATAACAGGCGTAGAATAGTTTGCAAGTCCGCAAACTACTAAGCCTAATGCTACAATTGTTTTGAGTTTCTTCATCTGTGAATTCTCCTTTCGTTTGAAAAATATGTTTAAATGTTATGAAGGAATGCTATGATTTCATTATATGGCAAAAAGAGTCCTACGTCAAATGCAATTACGCATCCCTGTGGATGTCCCACAGGAGGATTGCTGTTAATCGCGGGGAAGACGGGCAAGGGGTCTGCGGAAAAGGATTGAAAATATGTGTGGCTTCGGTGATAATAGTGAGAGAAGAGTTTTCGGGGAGCGGCAGAATGTTGATCGGCAATATTACGGAGGTACCTATGAAAAGAAACGGTAATGCAGGCAGGGAAAAATCATGGATGCAAAGAATTCTCAGTATGGGACTTGCGCTGGCGCTGGCTGCGGGATTGTGTGCCTGTGGGGGCAGCGGGGAGAATGGAGGCGCAGGAGGGGAAGGAAATGGCTCTCTGCCTGTGGATTCGGAGGCGGATGTGGATGAGAGCAGTGCAAGGCCTGGCGGCAGCACCGGAAATGCTGCAGGTGCGGGCAGTGCAGGCGCCGCCGGGGAGGGAGGTACCGGTGTCCCCGGCAATGCCAATTCCGTGCTGGCGAAGGAGAATGTCTACCGGGTCAGAGAGATTGAGATTCCGAAGCTGGCTGAGGCCGACAGGATCAGCGTGAAAAGCCTGACGCGCCTGGATGGCGGAATCTGCGCTGTTATGGAAATATATGACTTTGATAACGGACATAAATATTATCGGTTTACCACGGATGAGGACGGGAATGTGTTAAAGACGGCCTTACTGGAGAAGCCGGAAGATGCAGAGCCGGAGTTGTCCGGCGATGGCGGCTCCGGCCAGGCTGGCAATGGTGCCTCCGGCCAGTCCGGTGACGGTGAATCCGGTCAGCCCGGCGATGGCGGTTCGGATGCGCCCGGTGGTGGCGAAGGGCAGTCAAAAACTGCGCCGGAGCCTGATCCAAACGTGTGGGAGCGGGAAGAAATACGGTACAGCGATTTTGTGACCGGGGCGGACGGGAGAACCTATGGACTGCGCCAATATAAGTATTCCTATATCAATCAGCTTACAGGGCAGTCTCTTGAGGAACAGCACCAGTATGTGTGCTGCTGGGATGGGGAGGGTAGTCTTTTATGGCAGTCGGAGCCTTGTGGAGACAGCGTGGAAACGTTAAGCGTGTGGGCGATTTTTCCGGCGGCGGACGGCTCTCTGGAGCTGCTTTTGACCGGGGAAAATGCGTACAGGCTGTCTATAGGGGAAGGAGGCGTTTTGTCAGAGACAGAGCCGGAAAGACTGTCCGACGCCACCGGTAAGGCGCTGGAAACCTGCCGGAGACTGCTGCGGAGGGAGGACGGCACCTGCCTGCTGCTGTGCAGAAATGCGGACGGTTCCCTTGGCCTGACGGAATATGATACCCGGACAGACACCTTGGGGGAGAGTGTCAGACTGCCGGACGACCTTACCGCAGGTGCTTCGAGCAGTACTGTTTTCGCGGCGGGGAAGAGCCGCAGCCTGATTTATGCCGACAGAAACGGAGTTTTTTCCTGGGAAATGGGAGATTTGCAGGGCAGCCTGAAGATGGACTATGTCAATTCTGACAGGATGATTACGGAGGTCGGTTCCTTTCTGGAGCTGGATGAAACCCATTTTTGCATGTTTTTCAGGGAGGATTACGGCCGTGAACTGAAGGCGGGAATTTTCGAGTATGTGAGGCCGGAGGATATTCCGGACAAGACGGTGGTCCTGTTGGGCGGGCTTACCGTAAACGGCGGGATTAAGCAGCGGGCAGTTCAGTACAACAGGGAAAGCGAGCGCTACAGAGTGGTATTAAAGGAGTATCCCTCGGCCGCTGATTTAAACCTGGAGATCATTGCCGGCAGGATGCCGGATATTCTGGTGACGGAGAGGCTTCCGGAGGGGGACCCCATTCCCATGGAAAGCTATATTGCAAAGGGGATGATCGCGGATGTGGGAAAGCTGATAGAAGCAGATGCCGGGCTGTCCGGGACGGATTTCCTGACAAACGTATTTGAAGCCTATTCCGTGGACGGAAGGCTGATGTATGTGGTACCTTCCTTTACGGTGCTTACCATGGCGGCCAGGGCCTCCCATGTAGGGGACGGAAGCGGCTGGTCCATGGAAAGAATGCGGGAGGTGCTGGAGGCAATGGGCTCCCGTGCCAGGCTTCTGGACGGACTGGACAGGGAGACCTTTATGGAAAAGCTGCTGGAGTACCGGGGGAATGACTTTATTGATCTGAAAACGGGGAAATGTGCCTTTGATTCCCCGGAGTTCATCGAGATCATGAAATTTGCCGGTACGTTGCCGGAGGAGAGGCACTACGCGTCGGAAAGCGGGGAAGACTTATACGAGCTGCAGTATCTGAAGGACAGAACGCTGCTGAAGGAGCTGAGCATCTGGACCTTCATCCAGAATGTGGATGAGAGACTTTTCTATCAGTTAAACGGGTATCTGGGTGGGGAGTATACCTTTGTCGGTTTTCCCGGAAGCGCAGGAAATGCGGCAGAAAGCGGTAACGGTGCCGCCGGCTCGGCTGTCAATGGTTCGGATGCCAATGGCACGGACACTGGCGGCAAGGATGTCGTTGGCAAGGAGACCGCCGGCTCGGGCGCTTTGATCCGGGGACATAATCTGATGGCTCTTTCCGCCCTTTCTGAAAATCAGGAGGGAGCCTGGGATTTTGCAAGATATTATCTGACGGAGGAGTATCAGAGGAGCCTGGAGAGCAGCCTGCCGGTCAACAGGCAGATTTTTGAGGAATGGGCTCTGGAGGAAACCCGCCGCTCATACTACATGGATGAAAACGGGAAAAAGACAGAGTATGATCTGACC
>CAJTKW010000043.1:0-12977 GCA_910577035.1 uncultured Acetatifactor sp. | reverse complement strand
TGTGGCTGGACGGAAAGGAGATTACTGTGGAGCCGTTTTCGAAAGAGCAGCTGGATGAGCTGATCGCCTATGTGGAGTCCGTGACCACAATTCCCTTTGAAGATGAAAATGTGCTGAACATCATCAGGGAAGAAATGGGAAGCTATTTTTCCGGACAAAAGAAGGCAGAGGACGTGGCGGCGGTGATTCAGAGCCGGGTACAGATGTATGTGCAGGAGAATCAGTGATGGAGGATTGATTTAATTTTATCTGACAAATCTGCCCGGAAGGTATCTGGCGGGTAACAGGTTCTGGAGCAAAAATTTTATACCGGCAGCGTTGCAAGCTTGATACCCCGTTGCCTGCGGCGGGGGTTGATGCCGGCCGGCGAAAAATGATTTTATATGCGTCATATATTGCCTCCAATCCTTAGTAATAGTGTGAAGGGAATGAAGATTTTCTAAGTCTGCAAGAGGGGGCAAGCCCACCTCTTTAAGACGCAGACAAAGAAAATCTAAGTCATTCCCTGAAGAATCGCAAGAGCGGCGATTCTTCCTGTGCGGTTTCATGGATTGTTTGTGCCGTCTCCGACGGCACTGCCGGCTGCGCCGGCATGTCGGGAAGTGTGAAGGGAATGAAGATTTTCTAAGTCATTCCCTGAAGAATCGCAAGAACGGCGATTCTTCCTGCGCGGTTTCATGGATTGTTTGTGCCGCCATCAGCTGCACTGCCGGCTGCGCCGGCATGTCGGGAAGTGTGAGAGGCATTCTTTACGGATGGATAAGGAGGTGACGGAATTGGAAGACGGCAAAATTATTGACTTGTTCTTCGAGCGCTCGGAACAGGCAATTACGGAATTATCAAATAAATACGGAACTGTGTGCCGCAGGGTGGCAGGGAATATTTTACGGAATGACTTGGATGCGGAGGAATGCGTCAATGACGCATACTTAGGAGCATGGAATACGATACCGCCCAGGAGGCCGGATCCGCTGCTTACCTATATCTGCCGGATTGTACGAAATCTTTCCATTACCAGATACCACGCCAATACTGCTGTGAAACGGAACAGCTTTTATGACGCTGCGCTGGATGAGCTGGAGGAATGCCTTCCGTCGGCAGTGACTGTGGAGTCGGTGATGGATGCCCGGGAGCTTTCTGCGCTGCTGGATCGGTTTCTGGGAACTCTTGACAGAGAAAACCGAATCCTGTTTGTGCGGCGTTACTGGTATTCCGACCCTGTTTCGGAGATCGGGGCAGCATTTCACATGAGCAGCAACAGTGTGTCTGCCCGCCTTTCCAGAATCCGCAGGAAGCTTAAGGGCTATCTGAAAAGGGAAGGGTATGATCTATGAGGGTGGAAATATCTGCACTTTGGAGAAGACACTACCACAGCACAAGGGGAGGTGGATTTATGAATCGGGAAATTATTTCTCAGGCGCTGGGCAATATTGATGCCGGGTATATACAGGAAGCGGCGGAATATGATTCCGGTGAAGGCGCTTTCAAGGAGAAGGCGGCAGGAAAGGGAACATACAGGAAAAAGGATTTCGGTAAAGGCGTTGTCGAAATTAAGGATTCCGGTAAAACCGCTTCCCGGAAAAGAGGGATTCCCGGAATTTTTGCGGTATCTGTGGCGGCCGGGGTTGTTCTGTGCTTTGTCGTAAGCGGTATCGCCTTTTTCAGCTCTTCCCGTAAAGGCAGGATAATCGTCTATGCCCGGGAGACGGGAGAAGAGATTACGGCAGCAGGGGCAGTCCTGCATACCGGCAGTATCAGCGACAGTGGGGAGATGAAAGGGCATCCGCTGATGTTTTATCTTTCCGGGGAGGACATTGCATCCGTTCGTTTTTCCTGTAAAAGGGAACAGATTTCTTTCATGGACTGGACGGAGCAGCGGGAAGAATATGGAAACGCGCAGAATTTTACCGTTTTTTACGGGGAGGACGAAAGAGAATATTACTACCTGACGGTTGACTGGATTCCGAATACCCTCATCCGGGAATTGACAGATAGTGGGGACAGCACCATTGCCGGCTTGCCGGAGGAAATGCGCAGTGATATAATTGTAATGGAGATCACCTTTGAAAACGGGAAGACTGCCACGAAGGCAATTACTGTTTCTCTGCTGGAGGACGGGACGTTTTTTGCGGCTTTGGAGGATTACAGGATCGGCGAGGCGGATGCTTTTGTGCGGCGGCCTGACAGCCAGGCAATTCCCAGAGACATTCTGTATGCCCAGGGAGACCGTGCAGCGGAAGGGGCCGGCGAAGTGACGACCGGAAGCTCTGCAGACGCACCGGAAATGATTCGTGTGGGAGGCAGATTATATAAACGGTCTGCAGGTCTGGAAGAATCTTATACGGCGAAGGAAGAGGAGCTTGTCTATCTGGGGAAGATCGCAAGCAATGTTACTGACGGCGGGAGCTCTGCCGGAACGGAAATGGGCGCTGACGGAGAAGAAAGAGACGCTGACGGTACGGGGATATGGGTTGAAAACGAGGTGCCGGAAGAAGATTTCCAGGCGAATCATCCGATTGTAGGGGCGGAGGTTTATCAGTACGGGGAAGACATTATTGTCAGGGTGGATGGAGAGTACCGGCTTTATGAACTTGAGGTGCAGGGAGAAATAAGGGCGGTGGCACAGGAGGAAGTGCAGGGAGAGAACGTATGGCATGGAGAGGATGCCGTAGACGGGGACAGCCTGATGGCGGCGGAAGCGGCCGCAAAAGATTACTATACAGGCACCGTTTTTGGGGTCGTGTCTCTGGAAGTGAAGGAACAGACGGCGGAGGAGATTGTTTTCAGTGTCCGGGTGTCGAAGGGGGGCGTGATCCAGGAGCCGGACCGCAGTATAACCCTGCGGCGGGAAGATGGAAAGTGGAAGGTAGTGAATGAGGGGTATTAAAGTGTGAAGAGAATTTCTAAGCCCGCAAGGTACGCGGACTAAGAAATTCTAAAGCTTCACACCGAAGAACGCAAGCGAGCAAGCTCGCTTTGAGCAGCGTTCTTCACAGATTGTTTGTGCCGGCTGCGCCGGCATGTCTGGAAGTGTGAAAGGAATGAAGATTTTCTAAGGCTGGAAAGTACCCAGCCTAAGAAAATCTAAGTCATTCCTCGAAGAATCGCAAGAACGGCGATTCTTCCTGCTCGATTTCACGGATTGTTTGTGCCGTCTTTGACGGCACTGCCGCCTCCGGCGGCATGTCGGAAAGTGTGAAAGGGGAATAAGAATGTGAAGGTTGTGATTATAGGCGGTGTGGCTGGCGGAGCCACTGCCGCCGCCAGAATACGCAGATTGGATGAACAGGCTCAAATTGTGGTGTTTGAACGTTCGGGATATATCTCCTATGCCAATTGCGGCCTGCCCTATTATATAGGGGATGTGATTACGGATCCGGAAGAGCTGACACTTCAGACTCCGGAGAACTTTTTCCGGCGGTTCCGGGTGGATATGAAGGTGCATCATGAAGTCACCGCGATCCGCCCTGATAAAAAGACTGTCTCGGTTAGAGATCTGGTGACAGGAAAGGAATTTGAGGAAAGCTATGATAAGCTGATCCTTTCTCCCGGTGCAAAGCCTGCACAGCCCAGGCTTCCAGGCACGGATGTAGATAAGCTGTTTACCCTGCGGACTGTGGAGGATACTTTCCGCATCAAGGAATATATCAACCGAAATCATCCCCGATCTGCCGTTATTGCAGGCGGGGGCTTCATCGGTCTGGAACTGGCGGAGAATCTGCGGGAACTTGGCATGGAGGTGACTATCGTCCAGCGTCCGGGGCAGCTGATGAATCCCTTTGACAGGGATATGGCGTCATTTATCCACGGTACAATGCGCAGGCACGGCGTTAAGCTGATGCTGGGATATACTGTGGAGGGATTTGAAGAAAAGGGTAACGGTGTGGATGTTCTTCTGAAGGGGGAGCCGCCCCTTCATGGAGATATGGTGATTCTGGCAATCGGTGTGGTTCCGGATACCCGTCTGGCCAAAGAAGCCGGCCTTGAGCTGGGGATCAAAGGCAGCATTGTTGTAAATGACCGGATGGAGACTTCCGTCCCCGATATTTATGCCGCCGGTGATGCGGTGCAGGTAAAGCACTTTGTTACCGGGGCGGACACGTTGATTTCTCTGGCAGGCCCTGCCAATAAACAGGGACGTATCATAGCCGACAATATCTGCGGCGGCGACAGCCGATATTTGGGAAGTCAGGGCAGCTCGGTGATTAAGGTGTTTGATATGACGGCAGCGGTTACCGGTATTAACGAGACAAATGCCGGCAAGGCCGGGCTTAAGACGGATACTGTCATTTTGTCACCAATGAGCCATGCGGGTTATTACCCCGGCGGCAGGGTGATGACAATGAAGGTGGTATTTGAAAAAGAAACTTACCGCCTGCTGGGAGCACAGATCGTGGGGTATGAGGGAGTGGACAAACGCATTGACGTGCTGGCGGCCGCCATCCATGCGGGGATGAAGGCCACAGAGCTGAAAGACCTGGACCTTGCGTATGCCCCGCCTTATTCTTCTGCGAAGGATCCGGTAAATATGGCCGGCTTTATGATTGATAATATTGCGGAAGGCATGCTGAAGCAGTGGCATCTGCAGGACGAGGCAAAGCTTCCCCGGGACGGCAGCGTGACGCTTTTAGACGTCAGAACAGCCGGGGAATATGCCGGTGGGCATATGGAGGGATTTCGAAATATTCCGGTAGACGAACTGCGGGAGCGTCTGGAGGAAATCGACTCCGACAAGCCGGTATACGTTATCTGCCAAAGCGGCCTGCGCAGCTATATTGCCGTTCGCATTCTGGAGGGAAGCGGATTTACGGCATACAATTTTTCCGGCGGTTTCCGGCTTTATGATGCGGTGATGAATGACCGGCGCCTGGTGGAAACGGCGGCAGACTGCGGTATGGATAAAGCAGAAGCTTCTGTATAGAGGGCAGCGGCATATCAGAGCGGCGTTGGTGATATGGAGCATCAGGCAGGTATTTCTCCGCATACACTATTATAAAAGAAACGCCGCGGGAGGGCGAATGTGCCGGACTGCCCGCGGCGGAAGGCGGGGGAGTACAGCAGATGAATCAGAAGCTGGAAGACCTTTTGCAGCTGGCGCTGCAGACATCGGAGGAGACAAGGGAAAGGACAGAGGAGCTGAATGTAGGGTTTAACGATATTACCCGGAGCTGGGAGTTGATCGTAAAATATCACGGCAGCCTGGATGTGCTGGAGGCCCTGAACGTACAGGTTGAATATCTGATTGCCGGATACGCCATATTGACTGTGCCGGATGGTCTGGTGGAGCGGGTGGCGGAGCTGGAGGAAATTGAATATGTGGAAAAGCCCAAGCGCTTTTTCTATGAGGTGACAGATCCTGTTACGGATTCCTGCATACGGCAGTTATCCGGGCAGGATCTGTCTTTGACAGGAAGAGGGGTGCTGGTGGCGGTACTGGACAGTGGGGAGCGTGTTATTCTATTGTCAGGTTAGCAAAACCTCAGTAAAATCAGGAGGTTCCGCTGATTTAGTCCTACGAAAAAGTGCCGGATAGGTGGTCATTTTTGAGTGAGGACGGGCCCGCTCCAGCAATCAAAAAGAATATTTGCAGTTATTTAACACAAGGCAGATTGACTATCGGCATCTGGCAGGGTACTTATGTGCCCATTACAACTGAATAATGATTTAGGTGGGACTAAATTAGCTTTCTTTCGTGCAGGCTCCTTTAGTCCCGCTTTTTTTCGCCCGGAAAAAGGCCGGAAAAGGATAATGCTGGTAAGAGGCTGATTTAGCCACCACACAGGAGCAAAGGAGGTAGATGTAAGGTTCTGTTTTTATCCAGATTCAATGTAACCAGATAACAGATTTAACAACAGAGAGGAAACAGGCAAATGGGCAAGGTTTTAGGAATCGTAAACAGAAAGGGTGGCGTAGGTAAGACCACGACCGCCACGACCCTGTCATATCTGCTGTCTAAGGAAGGGTGCAGGGTGGCATTGATTGACTTTGACGGGCAGAGGCACACGACCAAGTTATGCGGGGTGGCGGCGCCGGAGCAGTTGACCGTGACGATCTATGACATTCTGAAATGTATCGTGATGAACGAAAAACTGCCGGACAGTGAGGATTACATGATAAGGACGGAGACCGGGGTAGACCTGATCCCGGCGAACAATAAGCTGGACAACTTTGACAAGCTGATGTGCGATACCGATTTTGCGGAGTACAAGCTGAAGGAATTCGTAGATACCATTAAAGAGCAGTACGATTACATCCTTATCGACGGGATGCCGAAGATGGGGACGGCCATGATAAATGTGATGATATGCTGTGACAGCCTGCTCATTCCGGTGCAGTCGGAGACGCTGGCGGTGGAGGGAATGGCGGAGTTCCTGCGGGCATTCCACAGGATCAAGAGCCACGCCAACGCAGGATTGGAGATCGAGGGCATCCTGATCACCATGGATAACGAGCGGACAAGGGTATCTAAGCGGGTGAAGGCGCAGTTACAGCAGGCGCTGGGGGAGAGGGTGCGCATCTTCACCAACAGCATTCCCCGCTCGATCAAGGTGCCGGAGGCCGTGGAATACGGCATGACGATCTGCGAGTATGAGCCGGACAACCCGGCGGCGAAAGCCTATGAAAAATTTGTAAAGGAGTTGATGGGAAATGGCGACAAAGACACCAAAAATACCGGCAAGGGCATCGAAAGCACCAGTGAACACATTGCTTAATTCCAGTCTGGACGGAATGGACGATTTGTTTGACTTTCAGACCAAGGAGCAGGCATCACAGCCGGGGCAGGGAGGGACCGGGGCGGGACTGGCGGAAATGGAATTTGACCGTATGGAGCCGTTCCCTGACCATAAGTTTAAGCTGTATACCGGCCAGAGGCTGAATGACATGGTGGAGAGCATCCGGGAGCTTGGAATTCTGGAGCCCATCATCCTCTGGAGACAGGAGGACAGGTATACCATACTGAGCGGGCACAACCGTGTCAATGCGGCAAAGCTGGCAGGGCTTACCAAGGGTCCCGTTGTGATCCGGGAGGATCTGACCTATGAGGACGCCGTTCTGATCGTGACGGAGACGAACCTGCGTCAGCGTTCTTTTGACGATTTAAGTCCCTCTGAAAAGGCGTACTGCCTGAAACAGCACTATGACGCCATCAAGAGCCAGGGCAGGAGAAATGACCTTTTAAAGGAGCTTGAAGAGCTCTTAAACCCGCATGAAAACGGGGAAAACGAGACTTCATTGGGAAACCCAAAGAAGTTGGATGCAGGAGCGGAAGTCAGCGGGGAATACGGGCTGAGCAGGGACCGTATCGCCCGGTATCTTAAGATAGCGACGCTTATCCCGCCGCTGCTGGACTGTCTGGACGCAAAGGCACTGGGATTTGAGGCGGCTTATGATATTTCTTTTGTGAAAGCGGAGCAGCAGCCATTGATCGCAGAACTGATCGTCAGGGACAATTACCGCATAGATACCAAAAAATCCGCCCTTCTGCATGATTATGCCAGAAAAGGAAAGCTGACCGAGGAACGGATCCGGCAGATCATTACGGAGGAAAAGTCCAGGAAACCGAAGAGCAGTTTACAGCCCATCAGGATAAAAGAGACTGTTATCAACAGGTTTTTTGACAATCAGCAGAGCAGGAAGGAAATCGAGGAAACGATCATAAAGGCGCTGGAGTTCTATTTCGCCCAGAGTGGCGAAAATACAGGGCGGCAGATTGGGTAGGGAGACTTATCTGGCAGACCTGTACCGTCAATCGGTGCAGGCATTGACACGGAACAGGACAGAGTGGATGGGGCTTTTGTCCAGCGTGTCAAAGTATTATAAAATGTCCTTTGACAAGAACGTGTTGATCTATGTGCAGAGGCCGGACGCAGGACTTCTTGCCACAAAAGCGGGCTGGGAGAGGCAGACGGGGCGGTATTTGAAAGCAGGTTCCAAGGGGATCGGCGTTGTGGACATGAATGCCCCGAAAGCCACGCTTACCTATTATTTTGACCTTGCAGATACCCGTGGCAGCTATGAGGGATTCCGCAAAGCCATGAGCGCTGTGTGGTCGTTGGAGCGGCAGTATCAGCCGGAAGTCCTGCGCAGGTTTCATGACAGGTTTGGGACGGACAGCGATAACATAGAAAATTGTCTGTGCCAGCTTGCCAGTATGCAGGCAGACTTATTTTTGGAAAAGTATCTTTCCCGTGTGGAGGTCAGGGATGAGGATAGTGTGCTGTACGGGCTGCCCACGGAGGCAGTGCAGGAAGAGTTCGCAAAACTGGTATCGGACAGCGCCGCCTATATCATATTTAAAAAGTGCGGAATCGGGACGGAAATTTTTGAGGAAACGGGAGCTTTTGAGAATATCAGCCATTTCGGGAGTCTGGAGCTGTTTATGGGGCTTGGATATTATGCCTGCGCCATAGCGAGGCCGGTGCTCTCAGAGATACACAGGCAGATTGAGGAAATCAAGGAAGAAAGGAGCCGGAGATATGAGCAGAGAGCCGTTAGCAAAACTGGAATACAGGAAAGGGGAGGACGGGATGCTGTACCCGAATCTCCGAATATCAGAGAACGGGGAACACGACCGGAGGCCGGCAGGGATGTTCGGCACAAGGTGGAAGGACTACATGCAGTCGAAACACCCTCAGAGGCTGTCGGAACTGATCGCCCTGGGGCAGATCAACGAGATGATGGACAAGGTGGACGCAGAGGCGGAGGAAAAGAAGGAGGCGCTGATACAGCAGCTTTTGAAGGTACAGCCCATGCCGGAGACCGAGGACACGCTGGAGAGGGCCGGCCACATGGAGATGATAACCAGGCAGGCGGAAGAAATCGTACTGCAGGAAGTGGCTTACCGGTTCCGATAGAAACGGAAAGGAATACAAAAGGCAGGGAAGAGGAAACGGCAGGGCCGGATCCTGAGAAAAGGAATGTTGGGGAACCCAAGGTGGAGAATACCGCCCAGGGTTCCTTTTTCCGTCTGGAGGAATCCGCAACAAAGGAGAATGTCAGGGAACTTGAGGATTGGGATGAGATACAGAGGCTTTTGACGGATACCGATGTATATCCCCAGGATTTGTATGACCGGATCAACCAGGTGTTCCGGCAGACGGATGCCGTGTCGGTAAAGCGGGATGCGGTCAGGGATATTTATGGGGATTACGGTTTTCGGAAGAGCGGGGACGGGACGAGGGGAATTGTGCCGGGAAGGGATGCAGCGGATTTCTTTTTCGGAAAGGACGGTTTCGTGCGCCTGTCATGGGATGTGATCGCTCATGTAATAGGCGGCCTTGTGCGGGATGGCGAATATCTTCCATACCGGGAGGAAGAGGATGCCATAGGTGATTTTGACATTCCGGATGAAAGGGATTCAGATGAGCCGATACCGGAAGAGCCTGTTTCGGGTGGGGCGGAAGATGCGCCGGCAGATACAGGCAGAAGAGACAGCGGAGGGCAGCTCAGCCTGTTTGAACTATATCTTAATTCTGATCAGGAGAGAGTAGAGGACGGCGACCAGATTCTTTCGGATGTAACGGAAGGAGAAGAAATGCCGGGATATATGCCGTTCCTGGTGGGGAGCCGGATTGCTTATGACAGCCGAATCTTTGAGGTGCTGGGTTATCTGGATGGCAACCATACGGCGGAGCTGGGGGACATTGAACAGATGCAGGGACCTGACCGCTATAAGATCCGGGAAAGACTGCCGGTGGCTCTGATCGAAAAGGCAGAATTGCTGAAATCTTTTTATACAGAGGCGGAATTGTCTCAGGCGGTTATTCAGGCGGTAGAGAGCGGGGATCCTGCGGAAGAGGCAAAACAGCAGGTAGCTGACATGGCCCGTATCGGGCAGGCAAATGAGAAATATGCCCTGGAACTGGCAAAGGAGGCAGAACAGCGTTTTCAGGACGGAACACTGAATTATCACTATCGGCCGGAGCACCGTCTGTATGAGGGCGGCCCCAAGGCAAAATTTCGGAACAATGTGGAGGCGATCCGGCTGCTTAAGCTTTTGCAGCGGGAGAACAGGATTGCAACCATGGAGGAACAGGTCATTCTGGCTCGCTTTGTGGGCTGGGGCGGGCT
Source organism: uncultured Acetatifactor sp. (assembly GCA_910577035.1). GTDB lineage: Bacteria > Bacillota > Clostridia > Lachnospirales > Lachnospiraceae > Acetatifactor. The sequence continues at coordinate 2,906 of CAJTKW010000043.1, read as the reverse complement.
GGCAAATGCTTTGACACCCGGAAAGGAAGGCTGGGAAAAGGAATATGACGAGATAACGGAGCTGCTGACGGAGGAAGAAATGCAGTCGGCGGAGGCATCCACCCTGACTTCCTATTATACGGATCAGAAGGTGATCGGGCATATTTATCAGGCTCTGCACAACTTTGGTTTCCGCACAGGGAACATTCTGGATCCGGCGCTGGGGACGGGCAATTTTTTCTCGATGCTGCCGGAGAGCATGGGGGGATCAAAGCTATATGGGGTGGAGCTGGAGCCTATTGCGGGAGGTATTGCCAGAAAGCTGTACCCCCAGGCCGACATTTTGGTCAAAGGATTTGAGGACACAGAATTTTCGGACAGCTTTTTCGATGTGGTGGTGGGAAATGTGCCGTTTCATAACATCAAAGTCAGTGACAGGAGATATGACCGCCATAACTTTAAGATACACGATTATTTTCTGGCAAAAAGTCTGGATAAACTGCGGGCAGGGGGTATCATGGCCGTCATCACCACGAAGTTCACCATGGATAAGGAGAATCCGACTGTGCGGAAGTATATTGCTCAGCGGGCAGAACTGATCGGCGCTATACGGCTCCCGGAGAATACCTTTAAGCAGGTGGCGGGAACGGAGGTCACTACGGATATTCTCTTTCTGAAAAAGCGGGAGCAGGAGATCCTGCCGGATGAAAGGAATACGCCCTGGCTTTCTGTGGAGAAGGATGAAAATGGGATTCCTTATAACAGTTATTTTATCGACCACCCGGAGATGGTGCTGGGGACAATGGTGCAGAAAACCGGTATGTATGGGAGCCATGATTTTGTGACTTGTGAGCCATACCCTGATCAGGAGCTGGAAGATTTGCTGGAGCAGGCAGTGGGCAGACTCCACGGGCAGTATGAAGAGCCGGCCAGCGAACTTGCGGAGGATAAGGACACGGTTGTGAAGGAGTGGCTGCCTGCAGCGTCGGATGTGAAGAATTACAGTTATAGCAAAGTGGGCGACAACTTTTATTACCGGGAAAATTCCCGGATGTACCGGCAGGAGCTGACCGGCAAAAAAGCGGAGAGGCTGGATGGAATGCTGCGTATTCGTAGCGCTCTGCGGGAGCTGATGGACTTCCAGCTTTACGGGGATCCTGAACAGGGATGGGAACTGCCAACCGTGGAATATGAAGAAAAGCTGGCCGGCCTGCTGGGAGATTTAAACCGGGAGTATGACGGATACATAAAAAAGTACGGCTATCTGAATGCGCAGGGAAATGTCACGGCGTTCTCCAGGGATGCGGATGCGCCCCTTCTGCGGTCTATTGAGGCGGAAGTGGAGGATGAGCATGGGAAGAAGATAAAGGGTCAATATAAAAAGACGGCGGTATTCTTTAAGGCCACCATCCGGCCCAAGAGTATGCCCAAAACGGCGGACAGTGTGGAAGAGGCTCTGCGGATCACCCTGAACACCAGAGGAAAGTTTGATCTGGACTATATGCAGTACCTTTATCGGCGGGACGGCGCTATGTGCAGCAAGGAGGCCATACTGGAGGAACTGGGGGAGCGGGTCTATCAGGATCCCGCCAGATGCCTGGACGGTGACGCTGCATCCGGCTGGGTACTGGCGGAAGAATATTTAAGCGGACATGTCAGGGATAAGCTGGCGCAGGCCATACTTGCAGCGGAAGAGTTCCCGGAGCGGTTTGGCAGGAATGTGGATGCCTTAAAACAGGTGCAGCCGGAGCCCTTAAAGCCGGAGGACATCAGTTTTGTGCTTGGCTCCACATGGATACCGGTGGAGTATTACCAGAATTTCATGTATGAGAAGTTTGGAACCAGTGAATATAACCGGGAGAATTTTATTCAGATAGAATTTGCCGAATGTACGGGAGCCTATTTCATTACCCATAAGAATGCAGAGAAATATTCCGTTGCCGTGAACAGCACTTATGGGACAGAGCGAATGAACGCCTATGAGATTATGGAGAACACCCTGAACCTGAAGACAGTGGAGGTTAGTGACCGGCAGGAATATGAAGATCCCCAGACCGGTGAGGAAAAGGTGCGGTATGTGCTGAACAGAAAGGAAACTCTGCTCGCCAGGGAGAAACAGGCGCAGATCAAGATGGAATTTGAATCCTGGCTGTTTGCGGAACCGGAGAGAGGGGCGGCGCTGACTTCCCTATATAATGACCGTTTTAACAATCTCCGCCCCAGAACCTACAACGGAGACGATCTGATGCTGCCGGATATGAACGAGGCCATCACTCTGCGCAAGCACCAGCGGGATACGGTGGCTATGGGAATCTACGGCGACGGCAATCTGCTGGTGGCCCATGAGGTAGGGGCGGGAAAGACCATGACGGCCTGCGCCATTGCCTATGAGAGAAAGCGGCTGGGGGTGTGCAACAAGCCTCTGATCGCCGTGCCGAACCACACGCTGGAGCAGTGGGCCACAGAGTTCATGCGGCTTTATCCCAATGCCAACATTCTGGTGGCCACAAACAAGGATTTTGAGAAGGCGCGCCGCAGGAGATTTGTGAGCCGTATCGCTACCGGGGATTATGACTGTATTATTATGGGGCACAGCTCCTTTGAACTGATTGCCCTGTCAAGAGAGCGGCAGTTATCCGCCATAAGAGATGAGCTGGACCAGATCACGGAAGAAATAAACGAGATGAAGGCTCTCTCCGGGAAAAGCTGGACGCTGAAACAGATGAAGATTTTCCAGCATAATCTGCAGGAGCGTTTTGACCGGCTCTATAATGCGGAAAAAAAGGACAACATCATTTCCTTTGAGGAATTGGGAGTGGATAACCTGTTTGTGGACGAGGCCCATGCCTATAAAAATAATTACAGCTACACTAAGATGCAGAGAGTGGCGGGAGTGGGAGGGCAGAGCAGCCAGCGGGCGATGGATA
>CAJTKW010000042.1 GCA_910577035.1 uncultured Acetatifactor sp. | reverse complement strand
CATGCCCCTCTTGACCGCTTAGAAAATCTTCATTCCTTTCACACTATTCTCTCATGGCTTCCACGGCAGAATTGATATTCTGCACAATCTCTTCAATCTCCTTATTTACCGTGCTGCTGCGCCCGGACAGCTTGCCCACTTCCTTTGCCACCACGGCAAAGCCGTCTCCCGTACTGCCTGCCCGCGCCGCCTCAATGCTGGCGTTCAGTGCCAGTATCTTCTGCTTATTCTGCAGCTCCTTCAGCTCGGTGGTCTTCATGGTAATCTGTTCTACCAGCTCGTGGGTAGTGTCCACCCCCTTTGCCAGCTTATCATAAATCGAAGCGTTTTTCTTCTTCGCATACTCGGCGTTGATGAAATGATTCAGCACCTCACCCAACAGGTTGGCAGACGCAGTGATCGCTCTTTCTGTACGCACGTTGACCTTGCGCAGGGCTTCTATGTACTGATCCTCATTTACCCCGATCTCCCTGGCCACCCGGCGGAACTGCTCCTCGTCAGGCTCTGCCGGCAATACCTGGCCGCCGATAACGGATCCAACCTTATGTCCTTCCACCTCCAGGGGAATGCCAAAGTCGATCAGGCCGGCATGACAACGGTAAACTCCCCGGCCTTCCCTGTCACACTTTTCGCATCTGGCGCAGCCCTCACTGCTTCCCCGGGTAAGCTTGATGCAAAAATCCGTAAAATTGTAGCACTGGGAAATATACTTTCCGTCCTCTCCCACGGCTACCGTTGCAAGCCCCGTTGCCGCCGCCCAGTTTGCCATAATATCCTCAAACTTCTTCATGTCGGTAAATTCTTTAATATTCATGCTCCGCCTCCTGTATCCCCCTTTTTCAAGCTTCCGCCGCAGCTTGTGCTACACGTCTTTCCCTGTTATTATAGCACATTCGTCCCATTCCCACAAGAAGTAAGAACTCCCGGAAGTTTCTCGTTGACGTATTTTTTTTATTTTGATACCATGGAGTCAGAGCGGACGGCTGTTACTGATAACAGTAGAAAGGATAAGAAAATCTCATGAATAGTAAAAACTATACGCGTTATCTGGACACCAGTGTTTATACTTATGTCGGGATGTATAAAGACTTTGTAGTATCCCTGCCGGACGATATTCCTTCCATAGGAATGCTGGTCTGTGATCAGATTACCCATCCCTCCATGTATTTTACAGAGCCCTCCTCCTATCTGGAGGATACCTATTTCGGTAAATTTGCTTCCTATCCGAAACACCGTTTTAAAAACGAAGACGAGCTGTATATCACCGCCGTTGCAATGATTGCCGGCATTTTACGTCTGGATGAGTCGGGATTTACAAAGCACAGAGACGTAACGAAAAGAATTACCGTCTCCTGCAGACAGGCGTCAATCTTATTCAGCGCCATTTTAAAGGCAAAGGGAATTCCCTGCCGTTCCAGGGCCGGATTTATGGACTTTGGCGATGCAGGAGACAGCTATATGGAGCATTGGGTCAATGAATACTGGGATTTTAAGGAGAACAGATGGATTTTGGCAGATGTGGACGGCTATTACGAGTATGAACAGCGTTTCGGCTACAGCCAGTTCGATCTGCCCCGCCGGAAGTTCGTAACCGCTTCCGAGGCCTGGCTTGGATTAAGGAAGAATACACTGCAGAAAAAGCTGGATCTGTTTTCGCCTGATCCTCTGGAGGGTGTCTGCGAATACCTGATGATGGATTTCCATGCTCTGATGAATAATGAAATCTTCTATTCTTACCAGCCCTTGTATCTTCGCGGCGGGATAAAGGCACTAAAGGAAGACGAATTGTGTGAGCTTGACCATCTGGCAGAGCTGCTGGCAGAACCGGACCGGAATATGGAACAGCTGGAACATTTGTGGGCTGCCAATGAAAAGCTGTATACTTTGACAAATAACACCCAGAACATTTATTATGACACCTTTCAACAGACGGAGGCAATCTCATGAAAAAGCTGCTGCTGATTACAGGCGATATAGCTGCGGGTAAATCCACGTTTTCCGGAAAATTATCCGCAAGGTACAATATTTTTACGCTGCAGAAAGACACCGTCAAGGAAATCCTGGGAGAACGGGTCACCTGGCATAACCGCGAAGAAAACAAAGCCCTTTCCGATGCGGCCATCGAAATCATGTGCCATGTTTTCTCCCGGAACGCGGCAACGGAGGCCGATATGATCCTGGAGGCAAATTTCCACGAAAAGGAACTGGAAGCCCTGCATTCCCTTGCCCGCAGGAATCAATATGATGTGCTGACTCTTGTACTGCAGGGCGACGCAGAGGTTTTATACCAAAGATATATTCACCGTATGAAGGAGGAAAACAGGCATCCCGTCCATCTGAGCACCACATTGGACCAAAAGGAGGACTTCTTAAAGAACGCGGAATTTATCCGCACGGAGAAGGTTCCGGGAAAGGCTCTGGTCATTGATGCCACGGATTTCTCCTGTCAGGATGACCCGGCGGTACTGATACAGATTGATAACTTTATAAGAAGGTAAAACGTATCATGGGAAACGGCATTTTACTATGCGGCTTAAACGGCGCAGGAAAGAGCACCCTCGGAAAGGCTCTTGCAGAGAAACTGCAGTATTATTTCATAGATAACGAAGACTTGTATTTCCCCAGGGAAAATCCCCGGGACCCCTATGCCTCCCCCCGTTCCCGCAAGGAGGTGGAAGGCCTCCTTTTACAGGAAATAACGGCCCATGGCAATTTCGTTTTTACCTCCGTCAGGGGCGATTACGAAATTCTTTCTTCCTGTCTGGGGTATGCCGTGTTACTCCATGTACCCAGGGAGCTTCGGTTACAGCGGATCAGAGACCGTTCCTTTCACAGGTTCGGCGGCCGGATTGCCCCCGGAGGCGACCTGTATGACAGGGAGGAGCGTTTCTTTGCGTTTGCGGCAGCCCGGGCCGAGAACTTCGTGGAAGCATGGGCACAGACGCTAAGCTGCCCCGTAATCCGGGCGGACGGCACCAGACCCGTGGAAGAAAATATAAACTTCATTATAAAGGAGATTTCCCATGACTGATATTGTCGTAAATACATCCAAAACACTGCATCCTGTAAGTCCCATGCTCTACGGCATCTTCTTTGAGGACATCAACTACGGCGGAGACGGAGGCCTGTACGCAGAGCTGATCGCCAACCGCTCCTTCGAATATTATGAGCGGGAGGTAAATCCCCCGGCCCGTTCCGAAGACGCTTCCCAAATCCATGCCATGGGCTGGGAGGCTCTCAACGGCTGTCATTTTACCATCGCAAAGCGCTTTCCTTTGAGCAAGGCTCACTGCCATTACGCCCATCTGTCAGGAAAAGCCGGAAGCGGGCTGCGCAATCTGGGCTTCTGCGGGGAAGGGCTTGCCGTACGTGAGGGACAGGTCTTCCGCTTTTCCTGTTACGCCAGGAATCCGCTGCCCATGAAGCTGACCGTAAGATTTACAGACAAGAACGGTACCCTCTATGGAAGTAAGTCCTTTTCCCTGGTAAGGTGCGGGCACGGCTGGTCAAAATACCGGCTTACCCTCACTGCCGCCGCAAGCTGCCGTCAGGTATACCCGGAAATCCTTCTGGAGTCAGAAGGGACGTTGGATCTGGACCTGATCTCCCTCTTTCCCCAGGATACCTTCCGGAACCGGGAAAACGGCATGCGCCGGGATATTGCCGAGATGCTGCAGGCGCTTCATCCCGCTTTCATGCGCTTTCCCGGCGGCTGCATTGTGGAAGGACGCAGCTTTGAAAATATGTACCGCTGGAAGGACACCGTGGGCCCGCTTTCGGAACGCCCCACCAACTGGAACCGCTGGCAGATGGAGGAATATCAGCTTGACGGCAGAAGCTCCGCCGATTATTTCCAGTCTTACGGGCTGGGATATTATGAATACTTCCTTTTCTGTGAGGATATAGGCGCAAAGCCTGTTCCTGTCATGAATGCCGGCATGACCTGCCAGTGGCACGAGGCCCTGCTGGCGGACATGGACCAGCTGGACAGATGGATTCAGGACATACTGGATCTGATCGAATTTGCCAACGGCAGTAAGGACAGCCCCTGGGGCCGCAAACGTGCGGAAATGGGACATCCCGCCCCCTTCGGCCTGGAATACATCGGCATCGGCAACGAACAGTGGGGACAGGTCTATTATGAACGCTATGAAGCCTTTGAGAAAATACTTTCCGAAAAACACCCGGAAATCAAGCTGATCACCTGCGCCGGATGGACGGCGGAGGGGGAAGACTTCGACACTGCTTACCGCTGGATGGAAGCCAATAAAAACAAAGCCTATGCCGTGGACGAGCATTTTTACAAATCCCCGGAATGGTTCCTGGAAAATATCCGCCGCTACGACAGCTATGACCGCAGCCTGCCGAAGGTTTTTGCCGGAGAATACGCAGCCCACACCCACGGGGACACCTCGAAGCGCGTTTGCAACTGGTATGCCGCCCTCTGTGAAGCCGCCTTCCTCATCGGTGTGGAAAGGAATTCCGACCATGTAGCCATGTCATGCTATGCTCCCCTGCTGGGGCGTACCGGCCACCAGCAATGGCAGCCGGACCTGATCTGGTTTGACAGTGAAAGCGTATACGGCACTCCCAGCTACTACGTGCAGCTGCTATTCGGCAATCATCTGGGCGCTTCCCTGGTGGAGACGTGCCTGGCGGAAGCCCCGGCGGCACCAGGGCGGCCGGCGGATCCTACGTCCCCGGCGGCATCCCCTTCCCCGGCGGGCTCCCCGCGCCCGGCGGCATCCCCTTCCCCGGCAGACTCCCCGTGCCCGGCGGCGCTGGCAGGCGGGGCCGTCCAGGCCGCTTCCACCCTGTCCGGGGACGGGAAAACCCTGTATGTCAAGCTGGTCAATCTGGCGGACCGGGAGCTGGAGGTAACCCTTAAGACCGACCGCCCCGTCAGCGCCTGCCGCCGTTTTACTCTGGCCGCAGGGCTTGAGGACGTAAATTCCCACGCCGATCCCCGCAGGGTATCTCCCGTGGAAGACGTCCTGCCCGGAATCTGTCCTGACGGCACTGAAAACCTGCCGCTCTGCCTGAAAAAATACAGTGTCACGGTTCTGGTCTGTATATTAATCTGAACCTGCAGTAAAAGAGCCGGACTTTCCGTCCGGCTCCCGCTTACAGGTTTCCGTATACCACGCAGGCATGAGGCGCCAGCCTGCATTTCACAGCTCCGCCGGAAATCTCTGCCTTCTCCCCGGTCCAAAGCTCCGTCAGCTCCATGCCATCTCCCACGCCGGCCAACCCGGTGTCCACGGAAATCTCCCCTTCTTCCTCACTCAGGTTAAACAGAGCCACATATTTGCCTCCTGTCTTTTCATTTGCCGCTTTCCAGACAGCCTTCCCATCGTCCAGGCAGATCTGCCTGGGCCTGCACTCAGGCGTCAGCATGGCCAGCACCCTCCTGTTGGTCAGCAGAGAAAGCGTCTCCTGATCCAGCTTGGTCAGCTCCGCCCCGATCATCAAAGGAGAGCCGAAAAGACACCAGAGCGTCATCATGGTACGCTCCTCCGCCAGGGTAAAGTTGGTAGTGCGCTCATGTCCGAATCCCTTGCCCAGATGCCCTATGGGCAGCATATCACAGTCCGGGAAGCACCCTTCCGAAACGTGATTCTGCCACAGCTCGCAGCGACGAAACATATCCTTTAACAGCCGCCAGTTATCCCAGAAATCGTCGGTGATGCGCCACATATTGGCATATGTCTCATAATGCCAGGCCTTATCGATCAAAGCCGGCCCCGGAGACAGGGAAAGCACGATTTCCCTTCCGCACCGCTGGATTGCTTTCGCCAGCATCTCTATTTCATGGCGGGCAGAGTACGGATTATGAGGGTATATATTGGTGTTACAGATGTCGTCGCATTTGATAAAGTCCACACCCCATCCGGCATACAGCTCCAGAATCGAATCATAATAAGCCTGTCCCCCCGGCATGTTCCTGACGCCGTACATATCCGGATTCCAGCCGCATATGGAGGAGGGATCCGCCACAACGTTGGCCGTGGTCCCGCTGCCCTTGACCGGCATATGCTTATGTGCCGCAATCCTGGGAATTCCCCGCATGATATGGATGCCGAATTTTAATCCAAGGGAATGGATATAATCCGCCAGGGGCCGAAAACCCGCTCCGCCTGCGGCGGAGGGAAACCGCTCCGGATCCGGCAGCAGCCTGCCATACTCATCCATCTCCAGCTCATTAAAGGGAATATACTGATAGGTATCCCTCTGGCTTCCGGCGCCATGAGCAAACCACTCAATGTCAATCACCACATACTGCCAGCCAAACTCCTTCAGATTGGCTGCCATATAGTCGGCATTGGCCCTCACCTGCGCCTCGTTGACCGTAGTGTCGTAATAGTCGTAGCTGTTCCACCCCATGGGGGGAGTCAGTGCAAATTTGTTTTTGTCCATAATTCCTGGTCTCCTCTCGTCCCTGTTTTCCTCATTATACGACGCCCCGGTTATCTCCGCAATCCCATATGCAGATTTTGTCCCCGCTTCCCGACATCTTTTGTAACAATTTTACAACCCGGTCCAAACGCAACGCACGTTTGGACCGGTATAAGGAACCTGGATCCTTCTCAAATCAGGCTAACGTGACAGGCAGCCAGATTTCCACAATGGATTCGTCACTGTCACCGTGAAATCGTGCATCATAATGTTCCACGCAATAAAACTTTCCCTCCAGCAGACCCCGGACATATCCTTTTTCATTGGATTTCAGCCACTCTTCCATTGCACTGTTTTCGCTTTCGTACCCCTCCTTCACATACACCTCAAAGCAAGCATATTCGGAAGCGGGAATCCGAAAGACTTCGTATCCGTCGCCGCCCCTGCTTCTTTCACAGCTGCCGCTTACTTCACAACCCACAAAGACCGTTTCCTTTGCCGTCGTAGTGTCAAAAATGCGGACTTCATATCCGTCGTCGGATACCTCGTCAGCAGGCGGGGCTTCCCTGTAAAGCTTCATAAATCGTTTCCAAATCTCCGCCGTTTCCGTGCCGGCTCCCGATACTCCTGCCAAAATCATGTTATCCCTCTTTATCATACCCGGATTCATCAAAATACCTCCTTTTAGTCTGTTGGTAAACCGTTTTACAAGCTCTGACGCGGGAACAATGTCCGGCGCTATATTTCTGCCCCGGTACTCCGTGGGAGACATTCCTGTAACGGATTTAAAGGTCCTGGAAAAGCTCTGTGCGGAATCAAAGCCGAAATCAAGCGCAATGTCCAACACTTTACGGTCTGTCTCATGTAACATTCTGCACGCATAAGCAATCCGTCTGTCGCGGACATAAGCAATCATGGATTTACCGACAATCGCTGTAAATAGTCTGTGAAAATAATAGGGAGAAAAAGCGAAGCATTCCGCAATCGTCTTCACTGATAACGTATCATCAAGATGGTCATCAATATACCTGATTGCCTTACCGATTTTATTAAAATGATTCATCTGCCTTCACTCCCCGGAATTTTGCAGCTGCAACTGTGATTCCTACTATACCACACGCATGGATTCCTGCTTAACATTTCTTGCTTAGCTGTAATCCGGCCGATTGCCTGCAGACACCTTTCTAAGGAAGCGCCGATGAAATCATCGCTTCCTTAAGAGCCTCCGCCGGCAGAAATAGTAAGAAACCCCCACCAGATCCGCCAGCAGCCACCCGATGGGAACCGACCACCAGATTCCCGGCACCCCGATTGCCGGAATGGCAGACAACACATACGCCAGCGCCACCCTGGTTCCCAGAGAAAAAAAGGTAAGCACCAGGGACATGCCCGGCCGGTTCAGGGCCCGGTACAAGCCGTACAGCATAAACAAACCGCCGATTCCAAAGTAAAAGACCCCTACAATGCGCAGATATGTCATACCCACGGAAAGGATCTCCGTCTCCTCCGCGTGAATGAACAGCAGAAGAAGCGGCCTGGCAGACAGGAATACCACTGTGGAGACGGACACTGCGAACACCAGCATCATGGCAAGCGACGCCCGGATTCCCCTGCGGATACGCTCCGTCTCCCCCGCCCCATAGTTTTGCGCCACAAAGGTGGAAAAGGCATTGCCGAAATCCTGCAGCGGCATATAGGCAAAGGAATCAATCTTGGTGGCTGCCGCAAAGGCTGCCATGACCACGGAACCGAAGCTGTTTACCAGCCCCTGCACCATCAGGATTCCCAGATTCATAACCGACTGCTGCATACAGGTCAGAACCGAAGCCCCGGCAAGCTCTCTGATGCCTGCTTTCCGTATCCGCATCTGCGGACGGGCCGGACGAAGCTCAGGGCATTTCCGCCAGGTGTAAACCATGCTGCCCACACCGGAAAGCCACTGGGCGATTACCGTAGCTGCCGCCGCCCCTTGTACCCCCCACCTGCAGACCAGGACAAATATCAGGTCCAGAACAATGTTTATTACGGCAGAGATCCCCAGAAATACCAGCGGCGTCACGGAATTTCCCACCGCCCGCAAAAGGGATGCAAAGAAATTATAGAGAAAGGTTGCCAGAATACCGGCGAAGATCACCAGCAGGTATTCCCGCATGATCCAATAGACGTCCTCCGGCACGGACAACAGGCCCATAATGGGATCCAGCAGCAGAAAAACCGCCCCGTTAATCAACAGGGAAAGTATCCCGATCATTACAAAGGCGGTAAACACATTCTCCCGGAGATGCTCCCAGGCTTTTTCGCCGTACCGGATGGAAAATACGGCACCACAGCCCATGCACATTCCCAGGAAAAGGGAAGTAATGAACGTGAGCAGCGTATAGGAGGATCCTACCGCAGCCAGCGCCCTCTCCCCCAGAAATTTCCCCACAATCAGCGTATCCACCACATTGTACAGCTGCTGCAGCAGATTCCCGCAGATCATGGGGAACGCAAAAATTAAAATATTTTTCGTGACCGGGCCCTTCGTCAAATCCACCTGCATTCCCGATTTCCTCCCGTCCGCTTCCTTTCATAAATAGCAACTGATAGCGATAACGTGATTATAAGCAATTCCGCTCCGGATGGCAAGCGAAAAAGCCGCCGGCTTTCCGCCGACGGCCCTCCCTTTGGACAGATCTCCTGTTTACAGGCGTCTTACCCTTCAATGGCAATATACCTGCTCTGCTGAATCTTCTGCGTATCCTCCCTGGGAACTCCCAGCGTCAGCACGCCATTCTCGTATTTTGCCTTTATATCCTCCTGCTGTACGCTTTCCCCTACATAGAAGCTTCTCTGCATACTCCCCGCATAGCGCTCTCTGCGGATATACTTGCCGTCCTCATCCTTTTCGTCCTTGTCCAGGCCCTTGGCTGCGGTAATGGTCAAATAGCCCTTATCCAGCTCCACGGAAATCTCGCTCTTATCAAAGCCAGGCAGCTCCACCGCCACCAGATAACCGCCCTCTGTCTCCTTCACATCCGTCTTCATCATATTCTTTGCGTGCTTCCCGTACAGTTGTCTGTCCACATCCGCAAATCTTGAAAGAGCCCCTTCCATCCACTGATCAAACAGATCCTCTCCAAAAACAGCCGGTACTCCATAATTACGTGTCAACATAAGTCATCTCTCCTTTTCTTTCCGGAAACCTTTGTTTCCTTTGTTCTAGACGTAATATAACACACATTATCAGCACTGTCAACACGCGAGTGCTAACAAATCTGTAAACTATTTCTAAATTCCCGATAAACTTATATTTGACTTGCAAAAAATTCAAAATCTATTATTATTATACTATAGGAGCTATTTTCCCATCGCGAACCTACATACAAAACATGAAACAGCTACGATGAAAGGATGGCACGTGAATGAAGATCAAAAAAAGATCGGAACTTATCAGATCGGTTTCGGAGTTAAAGGCGGCGGATTATGCGGAATCTCCGGAACTGCAGAACATTTACCAAAGGCTGCAGGGCGGCCGGAGGCAGCTGGCAGAGGTGTTTGACAAGAACATCCAGGCCGTAATGCAGATCAGCTCTCTTGATCTCACCATGCAGTACCAGACGGAAAAGATCATGGAAATTGGCCAGAGGATCGAACTGGCTTCGGACAGGATCTTTGGATCCTCGGGCCATTCCGGCGCGGCGGTCCAGGCAAACAACCAGCATACAGAGCTGACAAACACGATCATTGATGTGGCCTCCAAAGCCGACGATGTAAACCGTAAGATCGAGGAGGGACAGAACGAACTGACCGCAATCAAAGATCTCTCCAATCAGACGATCGAAATATCCAAAAGGCTGCAGCAGGACATCAATGGCCTGTCCCAGATCATTGACAACATAGGCGCAATCATATCAGGAATCGACGCGATTTCCATGCAGACAAATCTGCTGGCCATAAACGCCAGCATAGAAGCAGCCCGGGCAGGCGAGGCAGGACGCGGATTTGCAGTGGTGGCAGGACAGATCCGGGATCTTGCCGGTGAAACCCAGAATCTGACCGGCAATATGAATGAATTTCTGGAGGGCATCCGCAGTGCCTCCCGCACCAGCATACACAGCACCGCGGAAACGATGCAGGCCCTGGAAAGTGTGACAGAAAGAATCGGCAACGTCTGGAATCTGAACAGCCAAAACCAGGCCCATGTTTCGGAGGTCAGCGAATCCATCAGCTCTATCGCGGCAATCAGTGAAGAGCTCAGCAGTTCCATGACGGAAATGGAAAACCAGCTGCGGGACAGCACCGATTTTATGAAGCAGGTCAGCATTGATCTGGGAAATGCCGTCAAGCCGGTATCCGGAATCGAGCAAAAGCTTGACGACGCCGTAAAACAGATTGGCGGTATGACAAAGGATCCTTTTTATCATCTGGAAAATGCGGAATTTGCACAATATGTAAAAAATGCAATTTCCGCACACCGCACATGGCTTGCCACCCTGCAGAAAATGACAAATGCCCGCGAGGTTACCCCGTTGCAGCTTGATTCCCAGAAATGCGGATTCGGCCATTTCTATTATGCCCTCACACCGCAGATTCCGGGAGTTCTTCCACTTTGGGAGGCTCTGGGGGACAAACACAGGCGGTTCCATCAATTTGGCGCAGACGTGATTCAGGCTTTAAACAGCGGCAGCTACGCCCGTGCGGAGCAGATCTGCCGGGATGCGGAAAATTATTCCCGGGGACTGTTGGATGATCTCCAGCAGATCTACAATTACGCCATGAATTCATAGGAAATTCTCTTTATCGCCACACAATTGCTTTTCGTAATTGTGTGGCATCATTATGCGGAGGAATCCTGTGGGGCAGGGCTTTATAAAAAAGGAAAAAGCGGAAGCCGCTATCACAAATATAAAAAGGGAGAACAACCATGGGAATACATATTATCACCGATTCAGCTTCTGACATTACGGATTGCGCAAGAGAAAACCTGACGGTCCTGCCTATGACCATTACCTTTGGAGAGGTGGAATACCAGGACGGTGTTACGTTGGATCATAAACAGTTCTATGAAATGCTGATAGAAAGTGACGCCCTGCCTGTCACTAGCCAGATTCCGCCTTTTCATTTTGAGGAGGCCATGAAAAAGATCGTTTCAAAAGGGGATGAAGTCATTGTCATCACCCTGTCCGGCAAGCTTTCCGGTACCTGGCAGAGTGCCGTGGCGGCCTCCGGGGAATTTCCCGGTTCCGTCTATGTGGTGGACAGCGAAAATGTCACTGTAGGTGAACACATTCTGGTGGAGTATGCTTTCCGGCTGATGGATCAGGGCATGGGTGCCGCAGAAATCACGGACAGGCTGAACCGGTTAAAAAAGCGGATCCGCCTGGTTGCCCTTCTGGACACCCTGGAATATCTGAAAAAAGGCGGCCGCATTTCCGGCGCCGCTGCCCTGGCCGGCAGCCTCCTGTCCATCAAGCCGGTTATCGCCATACAAAACGGCGAGGTAGCCATTCTGGGAAAGGCCAGAGGATCCAAACAGGCCAACAACCTGATTGTAGAGCAGATTTCCGCCGCAGGCGGCATTGATTTTTCCATGCCCTACTTCCTCGGATATACCGGCCTGAGCCAGGACCTTATCCGAAAATATATTGCCGACAATGCCGCACTGTGGGAAAAGGAAACCAACAGCCTGCCCGTAAACAGTGTGGGAGCCACCATCGGAACCCATGTGGGACCGGGGGCTATCGCGGTAGCCTTTGTTGCAAAGCAGGATTGATGGGGCGGCTCACCGCTCCTCCGGCCTGCCCGGCCATTGGCCCTCAGGTACTTCTCCTTCGTTCCCCGGCCTGCCCGGCCATTGGCCGCCTTCCGGCATCTCAGGTACTTCTCCTTCGTTCCCCGGCCTGCCCGGCCATTGGCCGCCTTCCTCCGGCATCTCAGGTACTTCTCCTTCGTTCCCCGGCCTGCCGCCGAATCCGCCTCTGCCGCCGCCAAATCCGCCTCTGCCGCCGCCGAAGCCGTTTCCGTAAATCAAGCTATCCAGCGTTATCTGATATTCTTCCGTTCCCGCATGAATCGTATAGCTTCCTCCCTCTTCCATTCCGGGACAGCTGACTACCACGGAATTGAAGCCGCTCTCCGCCGTGCAGGCTGCCAGCACATTGCCTTCTTCGTCCTCCAGGCTGATGTCCGTCCCTGCCTCGCATCTGGAGGTGTTAATCAATGCGGAGCCCTGGGTAGAGGTCTCTCCAAAGTTCATGGCCATAGCAGAATCCCCCACGGCCACCACTATGCCTCCTGTGATCTGCGCACTGCCGTCATAATCAATGGCGCCGTTTGCACCGGATTCCGGCCCGGAAACATATACTTCTCCACCGGTCACGGTGATGTTCCCGTTGGAATCTATTCCGTCCCCGTCGGCATTGACATACAGTATCCCCCCTGAAATCAACAGCGAATGGGAGTTACCGCTGCCCCCTGCGGCATTCAGGCCGTCATCTGTGGCATACAATCTTATGGATCCGCCTGAAATGAGCACATCCTTCCCTTCGATTCCTTCATAACAGGTGGAAATCCCGATAGTTCCTCCGGTCACCTGCGCCGTCTCCTCTGCGTGAATCCCGTCATCTCCCGTGGCAATCTCAAACTCCCCACCGTTTATGCTCAGGCTCTTATGGGAGTGCAGCGCATCGTCCTGGGAGTCAATCCGAAAGCTGCCGCTGTTAATCACGACCTGGCCGTCTGCCTTCAGACCCTTGGCGCTGACTTCCTCCCCGTCCTCATCCCTGGCCACAGTCCTGTTGGCACTGCCCTTCCCTGCAGTCAGGTCAAACATGCCCCCGTCGATCTGCAGATAGGCCCCTGCACTGATGCAGTCCCCGTCGGACACAATGGTAATACTGCCGCCGGTAATACAGACAAAGCCTTTGTCCGCCTGCTCCCCGTTTTCGGAATGAATGCCGTCCTTACCGGAGCTGATATTAAGGCTTGGCATCCGGAAACCTGCTTCCTCTGAAGAACCTGATGTTTCTGATGCTTCTGTCCCTCCTGCGATACGCACACTGTCCTTTCCCGACAGTCCATGCCCGGGTGCAGTTACGGTGATACTCCCCCCCGTCACCTTCAGATCGTCCTTGGAGACAATGCCATGCCCGGTGGCTGCCGTAATATTCAGACTGCCAGATCCGTTGATTACCAGATCACTCTTTGCAAAAATAACTCCGTCAATATTATTGTCGTCCAGCTTCGTATAATTGGTGCCGCCGGACATGGTATTTACCGATCCCTCCGCCAGGGTGAGAAATACCTTATCCGCCTGCCTGATATAAATCGCTGCCCCTTCACAGCCGGAAATCTCCGCATTGTCCAGAACCAGCTGGACCTTGGCGTTTTCCTCCACATCCACGGTAATCATGCCCCCCCTGGAAACGCCGCTTAGGATATAAACCCCCTCTTCCGTAATGGTAAGGCCGCTGTCATCCAGCTCCACCCTGATGCCGTCTGCTTCGTCATATTCCCCCTTCAGATCCCTGTCCGTAAACATATTCTCCACATCCGCCGCAGTAATCACGGCTGCCTGCGTCTCCGCAGCCGGTGTCCCCGAGGCTGATGCCCCCCCGGCCGGGCTCCTGCCTCCGGCTGCCAGGGAATCTATTACCAGCTCCTTCTCTTCCCTGCCGCAGCCGGACAGCATACCCGCTGCCAGACAGAAACTCATCCACAGGACACAACCTTTTTCCACTATCTTTTTTCTCATCACGCTACCCTCCATGATTCCGCTTCCCGGAATCTCACAGCTCATATGCCGCAGTTTCCCTGCGGGATATGGAGATCTCCAGATTGCCGTTTCTGCACCGCAGCTTGTCAATCAGCTCCTTCTCCGCCTCTCCTCCGTTTAATACCAGCTCATAAGTCAGCCGGAACAGGCTGCCCATGTTAGTAGTCTTTACCTGCACCAGCTCATGGGAGGAAGTGTACTCCTGCAGTACCTCGTCAAAGGCTCCCTGGTAATCCAGGTCCTCCGGCACGGTAATATGGAGCACCTTATATTTTTCCGCGTTTTTCCTGCTGCCAAAATCCAGCCTGCTGTAGAGCAGCATCACCCCGCACAGCACCAGTGTAAACAATGCCGCATATCCCAGATACCCCATGCCGGTAATCAGCCCCGCGCACATGGCCATGAAGATGGCCCCGATTTCCCTGGCTGTACCGGGAACGGAGCGGAAACGCACCAGGCTGAAGGCTCCTGCCACCGCTACCCCTGCACCCACATTGCCGTTTACCATCATGATGACCACACAGACGATGGCAGGCAGCAGCGCCAGCGTCGCCAGGAAGCTTTTGGTATAGCGGTTCCTGTAGGTGTAGCAAAGGCCCAGGACCAGCCCGATCACCAGCGCCCCGCCCAGGCAGGCCAGAAACTCCGAAACGGATATAAGCTCCGTGTACTGCGTGTCAAAAATCCCTTTGAATATCGTGTTAAGCATAAATCAATTCTCCTTTTACTCTGTTATAAATTTCCGCATATGCGTTACCGTATTTTGAAAACGAGGTTTTTCTGATCCCCGCCTCCGAAAGAGCCTTTACCATCCACAGCGGGATCCCCCCCGGGGTCTTGATTTCCAGCAGGGTCTGTCCCGGCTTCAGTATGGAGTCCCCGTATATTCCCTTCCCCAGGCGCAGGTCTGTCTCCCGCCAGAGAATATTTTCGTCAAAGGTCACTCTGAACTCCCCCGGTTCTATCGTGTAGTACGCTTCTCTCTCATAAGAAAGAAATACCTTGGGCGCCAGCGTCCGGTAAAATCCGAGGAAATAATCGATCTCTTCCGTAATCTGGGATCTGCCCGGCGCGCCCGCTTTTCCGGCCAGATAGCTCATGGCCGCCTGCTCCGGGATATGTATCCGGCGCTTATAGACCACGCCCCGATACTTCTTTTTCAGCTCCACAAACACTTCATCCTCAGGACCCGCCGGGCCATAGCTCCTGACCCTGAGCTTTTCCTTATACACCGGCTGCTCCCCGGAACGCCTGGCCAGCCTGTAATTATCCGTATCGTAATAAATATTACGGATAGTGCTTCTGCCGTAGGCATCCCGCTCCATGTACGGCTTCATGGCCGCCAGCACCGCCTCCTTCTGACCGCGGTCCAGTAAATACTTGATTTCATATCTTTGAAACACTGCCTGTGAATTCATTATGCCCTCCTGTCATTTCCTGCCGGCCCCCGTGCCTGCCCTGCTTCCCGGCGGCAGCGGATTTCCATCGGTATCTCCCGATCACAGGTATCATTCTATCAGACAAACCTAAATCCAACCTAAATCTATTGTGAACAATTTGTGTTTTGAGAAGGTTTTTGATAGAATAGTAGCAAAGAGCTATTGGAACGGAGGATACCATGCGCCTGTTAATTGCGGAAGATGACAGAGATATTGCCAGGGCCCTGACTGCACTCTTTGAGCACAATCACTACAGCGTTGATACCGTATACAACGGAAACGACGGCTGCGATTACGCCTTAAGCGGGAATTATGACGGCATCATCCTGGATATTATGATGCCCGGCAGGGACGGCCTTGCGGTGCTGCGGATCCTGCGGGATGCCGGAGTCAGAACCCCCGTACTGTTACTCACAGCCAGGGGGGAAGTTGAAGATCGGGTAAACGGGCTGGATGCCGGGGCAGACGATTATCTGCCAAAACCCTTTGCCGCCAGCGAGCTGCTGGCAAGAGTCCGCGCCATGCTGCGCCGCAGGGAGAATTATCAGAATGACCTCCTGGAATACCAGGGCTTAAGCCTGAATCTCTCCACCTTTGAGCTGGGCTTCCAGGGCCGGGTTCTGCGGCTTGTAAGCCGGGAATTTCAGATGCTGCAGCTGCTGATGGAGTCCCCCGGTGCCGTCATCTCCACGGATCAGTTTATGGAACGGATCTGGGGCTGGGACTCGGATGTTGAGGTCAGCATCGTCTGGGTCTATATCTCCAATCTCAGGAAAAAAATCGATAAACTGGCGGCGCCGGTCAATATTAAGGCCATCCGCGGCGCCGGCTACTGTCTGGAAAGGAAATAGGGAAAAAATTCCATGATTAAAAAATTAAGAAGAAAATTTATTTCCATCACCGCGGGGGCGCTGTTTGCCATGATCCTGCTGGTACTGGCTGCCGTCAACGGTACATTTTTCTTTCAGACCAACCGACAGCTGGACCAACGTCTGGACTCCCTGTTTCGCCAGCTCCCCGGCCAGCATGAGGAGGAATCCCTTAACCTGCCCGGGGACAAGGAGCCTGGCCAGCCAGGGGACGGGCCTGCCCTGTCCCACGGCAGCCGGGAACAGGAGGGAGCACCCCCCGGCCTCCGGGACATACCGCAAAACGGGCTGCCCCGCTTTGAAAATCGTCTGCGCCTTCACGCCGACGGCTGCGTAATCAGCCTGGATCAAGACGGAAACATACTGGAAATCCACCAGGATGCGGCCCAAAATTATTCCCGGGAAGAGCTGGCTTCAGTGGCCGCCGCCCTCCTGAAAAAGAACCGCTCCCGGGGATGGTATCAGTATTTCAAATACTGTATTACCTCCTTACCCGATGCAGACGGGGAATCCCAAACCGTGATCGGCCTGCTCAATGCTTCCTTTGACCTTAACGCGCTCTTTACCATGCTGCTGATCTCGGTGATAATCGGCCTCGTCAGCTTCCTGCTGGTCCTTTTTATCATTATACTGGCTTCCGGACATGCCATAAAGCCGATTGCAGACAGTTATGCCCGCCAGAAACAATTTGTCACGGACGCGGGACATGAGCTGAAAACACCCCTCACCGTTATCTCGGCGGACAATGAGCTGGCCAGAATGCTATATGGGGACAGTGAATGGTTTGACGGCATTGACAGACAGGTAGACAGACTGAACAGCCTGGTGCGCAGCCTGATCACCCTGGCAAAAATGGACGAAGGGGAAAAACCTGTGTTCTCCCCTTTTAATCTCAGTGACGCCGTTTATGACACGGCAAAATCCTTTGAGGGGCTGCTGCATTCCCAGGGGAAACTGATTACCCTGGATATTGCGGAAAACATACGGTACGACGGAGAAGAGGCAAAGCTGCGGCAGGTAGTGTCCATCCTTATGGACAACGCCGTAAAATACTGCGACGAAAAAGGGAAGGTGACTGTAAGACTATTCCGGGAACGGCAGATCAGGCTGCAGGTAATCAATGATTTCTCCGATCCGGAAGGCTGTGAAGGGGATAAAGTATTTGAACGTTTCTATCGGGCCGACAGAGCCAGAACCCCGGACGGCGGCTACGGCCTGGGGCTCTCCATAGCCAAATCCATCGTAGAGCTCCACCGGGGCCAGATCCGGACAAAGACCCTGGATCACGGAAGAGTGATGTTTGAAGTCATTCTGGCCCCGTAAGCAGTTTTTTATTCTATTCCGTTCCAACAGTAAGTGCAGAGCTTCTCCTGTTCGATTCCCACAGAGGCAATCATATCGTCCAGCCTGTGGAAGCGCAGGCTGGTGAAATTAAGCTTTTTGCCGATACGCTCCACCATTTCGGCATATTCGTCCGTATCCGGATCTACATAATACTTCAGGTCGATCTTTCTCTCCTCCTGCTCCATCTCCTTCAGGATCCTTCTGGTAATCAGATCCATCTCCGAAGAAGAACGGGAGAAATTCAGATATTTGCACCCGAAAAGAAGCGGCGGGCAGGCAGGCCGGATATGTACCTCTTTTGCACCGCTCTGATAGAGAAATTCCGTAGTCTCCCGCAGCTGGGTGCCTCTGACAATGGAATCGTCAATCAGAAGCAGGCTCTTCTTCTCGATCAGATCATGGACCGGGATCAGCTTCATCCTGGCTATCAGGTTGCGCTGGGTCTGGATGGTAGGCATAAAGGAACGGGGCCAGGTGGGGGTATATTTGATAAAAGGCCGGGAAAAAGGAATCCCTGAGCGGTTGGCATAGCCGATGGCATGGGCCGTACCGGAATCCGGTATCCCTGCCACAATATCCGGCTGCACATGGTCTCTCTCCGCCAGCTTTGCCCCGCAGTTGTATCTCATCTGCTCCACGCTGATCCCCTCATAAGAGGAAGAGGGGTAGCCGTAATAAATCCACAGGAAGGTACAGATCTTCATATCCTTTCCGGGCTGTAGCAGGGTTTTCACGCCCTCCGGCGTCACCACCGCAATTTCCCCGGGCCCCAGCTCTCTGTCAAGGGTATATCCCAGGTTCAGATAGGCAAAGCTCTCAAAAGATACGCAGTACGCCCCTTCCTTTTTGCCGATGGATATGGGGGTCCTGCCCAGCCTGTCCCTGGCGGCATAAATCCCCTTGGGCGTCAGAACCAGAATCGTCATGGAGCCGTCTATAATCTCCTGGGCATAGCGGATTCCCTCCACCAGATTATCCTTCTGGTTTACAATGGAAGCCACCAGCTCCGTGGCATTGATGTCCCCGCCGCTCATCTCCAGGAAGTGGGAATGCCCCTTGGAAAACAGTTCGTTAATCAGGCCCGCGGAATTATTGATCTTCCCCACCGTAGTAATGGCATAGGTGCCATGATGGGAACGGACAATCAAAGGCTGCGGCTCATAGTCGGAGATACAGCCTATTCCCAGCCTGCCCTTCATTTCATTGACATCTTTGTCAAATTTCGTTCGAAAAGGAGCATTCTCTATATTGTGGATCGCTCTGTTGTACCCTTCTTCTCTGCTGTAGACCGCCATGCCCGCCCGCCTGGTTCCCAGGTGGGAATGATAATCCGTCCCGAAAAACAGATCAAACATACAGTCCTCTTTTGATGCCACTCCAAAAAAACCACCCATACTGCATTCTCCTTATACATTTATCTCTGCCTTTACCCCCAGCAGCTCACGGTTCTCCTCCAGAAGAGGTCGTATCACCTGCTTCAGGAAGGCGTCAACCTGCTCCACGGAGCGGCCCACGTATCTCCCGGGATCCATGGTCTTCTGCAGCTCCTCCAATGACATGTTAAAAGCCGGATCCGCCGCAATCAGCTCCAGCAGGTTATTATCTTTCCCTTCCACCTTTACGCTGCGTCCTGCCTCCATGGAAAGCTCACGGATACGCTCATGGAGCTCCTGCCGGTTGCCCCCGGCCTTCACCGCATCCATCATGATATTCTCCGTAGCCATAAAGGGCAGCTCACTCATGAGCCGCTTTTCAATCACTTTCGGGTACACCACCAGCCCGTCCACCACGTTCAGGCACAGATCCAGGATCCCGTCCGCAGCCAGAAAGCCCTCGGGAATGGAGAGACGCTTATTCGCCGAATCATCCAGGGTGCGTTCAAACCACTGGGCAGCTGACGTTATGGCCGGATTCAGCGCGTCAATCATCACATACCTGGACAGGGAAGCAATCCTCTCACTTCTCATGGGATTCCTTTTGTAAGCCATGGCCGAGGAACCGATCTGGCTCTTCTCAAAGGGTTCCTCCACCTCCTTCAAATGCTGGAGCAGACGAATGTCATTGCTCATCTTGTGGGCTGACGCCGCAATGCCTGCCAGCACGTTTGCCACCCGGGTATCCACCTTTCTGGAATAGGTCTGGCCGGACACGGGGAAACATTCCTGAAAGCCCATTTTCTCCGCAATCATGGGATCGATCCTGTCGATAGTCTCCTGGTCGCCGTCAAACAGCTCCAGAAAAGATGCCTGGGTGCCTGTGGTACCTTTGGAGCCCAGCAGCTTCATGGTGCCCAGCACATACTCCAGATCCTCCAGATCAAGGTAGAATTCCTGCAGCCAGAGAGTGGCTCGCTTTCCCACGGTAGTAGGCTGGGCCGGCTGGAAATGGGTAAAGGCAAGGGTAGGCTGGCTCTTATACTTTTCCGCAAAGTCCGCCAGCTTTGCAAGCACATTGACCAGCTTTTTCTTCACCAGCTTCAGCGCCTCCGTCATGATGATGATGTCCGTATTATCTCCCACATAGCATGACGTAGCCCCCAGGTGAATGATCCCCGCCGCCTTGGGACACTGCTGCCCGTATGCGTATACATGGCTCATGACATCATGGCGCACTTCCTTTTCCCTGGCCTTTGCCACATCATAATTAATGTCCTCCGCATGAGCCTTCAGCTCCTCAATGTGCTCATCGGTAATCACCGGGCTGCCGTCCCGGGACAGGCCCAGCTCCTTCTCCGTCTCCGCCAGGGCGATCCACAGCTTTCTCCAGGTCTTAAACTTCATATCCGGTGAGAAAATGTACTGCATCTCCCTGCTGGCATAACGCTCCGTCAAAGGACTCTCATATCTGTCTGTACTCATAAATCAGAACCTCCTCTACTCTGTTTCCTGTCCGACTGTCAATCTATCTGCCGGGATGCCGATACCACGGCTTCCCCGGCTCTCAGCATTCCGATCCGGCAGCCGCCGCTCAAATTCTCCGCTGATGTCCTCCCCGGACGAAGCTTTCCTCCAATGAGTTCATCATAGTCCCCACGAAAAAAGAAGTCAATACATTCCTGCACGATTGGTCACAGTTTCGTCGGTTACTCCACATCATATTTATCCATCATGGCCAGGATCTCCCCGGCATAAGCGGGATATTTTTCTACAATATCCATGATTTCCTTCCTCGCCGTATCCGCCACGCCGTTATTGTATTCCAGCTGCTTGCGCAGCGTCTGGCGCCTCAAAATCAGCCCATGGCGTACCTCCACCATCTCTCTGGGATCCAGAAGGGCTTCGGGATGGCTGATCCAGCGCTCCGGACTGTTGACCCGGTAATTCTTCATCCTTGACACCATCAGCTTCTGGAAATACTCGGTCTGTGCCTCGGCCTCGGCAAATTCCTTACGCTCCTCCCTTTCCTGCAGATACTGGTTCCAGAGCTTTTCCAGGGCTGCGGCGCTTTCCGCGTCGTACTTGATGCGCAGGTATTCCTGCAGGTTTCGGTTGTTCACATACCGGATCTTCACCTTGTTCTGAAGCAGTATCAGCTTATTGATTGCCCTCTCCACCCGGCCCAGCTCCCTTTCCCCGTCCGTGTATTTGAGAAACAGAATTGCCACCGCCACCACCACAGCCCCCACCGCCAGCAGGTAACCCATCCGGGTATCCATCTCCAGCGCAAACTGCAGGATAACCAGCAGCACCATACAAACGGTAAAGGCAGTTATGAAGATAACGGACATGCCCCGGAAATTATTCAGCATGGTTTCCAGCTCTGCCCGGCGATATTCGTAAGCACTGCGCTCCCTGTCCAGACGCTTCAGGTCCTGCCTCACCAACGCTCCGTAGTCCTCACACTCCTTCAGCTTGCCGATACCCTCCTGAACCTCGTCCTCCTGCTTGCGGATCTGATAGAAATCATTGTCGCTCATGCGGTTCTCTTTTCCCCGATAGCGCTCGCATTCCTGCTCCTGGGCCAGAAGCTGTCTGGCAATCTTATTTAAGCCTTCCCGCTCCTCCTCCGGCAGCGCCTCTATCTCCTCCATATCCGTCAGGTAAGAAGTCACAAGCCCGTACTCCCCGGTCAACAGGTTAATTTCCTTCGAAGCCTCCGCCATCTGCTCCAGGCAATTGGTAATATAGCGGCTGCGCTGCTCTTCGTCCTGAAAATTCACGTCATCCCTGTCGTAGACAATGTTTTCCCAGTCCTCCTGTACCTGCTCCCGTACCTTCTTTTTCTTTCCGAATAATCTGCTCCAAAATCCCATATTCAGCCTCCCTGTCCGCTCCGGCGCGCCTTCCTCAGTCGGCGGCACTCTTCCGATAGCTGTCCTTCAATATCCGGGTCAGTCTTTCGTTTTCCTCATAATACTTCTGCTTCCGGTCTCCTGTGCGCAGCTCCCTATGGTGATAAAGCTGCAGGTACTCCGGCTGCAGCTCCCATTCGTCGGTCAGCCGCTCCATGTCCTTTTCCAGCTCCAGCGTCAGCTCATATCCGGCCCGGTTTTCCGCCGCCAGGGAAACATACTCGCTTTCCGTCAGCACCAGTCTCTTAGCCGCCAGGTAATCCCGGTAAAAATCCGGCCTCGCCTCCAGCTCATAAGCCTTCAGAAAGCACTCCGCCGCCTGCTCGTATATCATGAGCCCTGCCAGGGCCACACCCTTGTTATGCCAGATCAGGGCAAGACATTCCGCCGCCGGAAGGGGCTCCCCCTCCTCCACGTTCTCCTGCCATTTCCCGATCAGGCGCTCATACTCTTTTACCGCCATACGGTACTTTTTATTTTTTACCATGTAATCTATCTGCCGCTTTTTCTTTTCAATACTGCTTAAGCCTGCTCCCTGCTTTAATACCTGCTCCGTCTCCACCGCAGCCTGCCTGTCATAAAGCCCTGTAAAATTCAGGATTGTGGTCACAAAGAGGCTGAGCGAGCCTTTCTTATGGATCATGGGGTGGAGTGCCCGGGCAAGCTCCTTTAAGCCGCATTCCCTGTCGATCCAGTCCGTCAATTCGTCATTCATAATGGCAAAATCCAGCAGAAACGCGTTCTCCTTCAGCACAAAGCACAGCTCCTCCATGGAGTAAACATTGAGTTCAATGCCCGGCACACAATATGGAATTGAAGCATAGTTTCCGACGCAGATGCTTACCCGCATAACAGCCTCCTAGAATATTTCTATCGTTTCCTGCCAGACCTTTCCGGTCGCCGGACGGATTTCCCCAAACCCTTCGTCTTCTATCCGCACGGCAAGAATATTTTCCGCTTCCATATAAAATCTCCCCAGAAGCCTTGTAATTCCCGGCGGCAGATCCTCCAGGACAATCCCCGCGCACTTACCGTTTCGCCCGGTCAGCGGTGTAATCGTCACCTGTATCTCATTGCCATCCTGCAGGTAAAATTCCGTCTCCACAGCCGCCTCGTACCAGTTGACGCCGGCATCCAGCAGTGCCAGATAGGATTCCTCGCCCTGGCGCAGAATGTCCATGCCGATATTTGCCTTCAGCTTGTCCTTGCTCAGGAATACATATTCCTTTCCCGCATCTCCGACGCCCAGACGCTCCCGCATCCCGAAGACGGCTCCCTTGCTGAAAAGGTTATTGCCCTGAAACACCCGGCACTTCCGGCAGAAATACCGGAGCGACTCCTTCATCCACTCCTGTTCAAATCCGTCGCCGATCAGAAAGGCACTTCCCACCTGCTGCCCTTCGCAAAGCTCCCGTGCTATCCTCAGCAGCTCATTGTCGGATTCTTCCTCGTTTATCTCCCCGCCGTCGCCGTTCTGCTTCGGAAAGGGGAATTCATTTTCCTCGATAAATACCACTACCGGCGTGGTTCGCCGATTGCACTCCATCCGGTATGTTCTGATACAGTCCTCCCCCCGGGTCAAAAGCACCGATTGACAGGCCAGCAGCTCCACCGGCTGATAAAGCATATAATGATAATACCCTTCCATATAGCTCTGAAAGGCAATCCTGTCCGTTTTCAGGTGAAGCCCCGCCGCCATCCGGCCCAGCACCTCCAGCACACGCGGGTTCAGCTCCTTACAGGTAACCATCAATGCCCCTATCTTGTCGAAAGCGGCAACCTGCGACAGCATTCCCAGGCTGCGCTTGACAAACAGCGTCAGCAATGCCACCGGATCCAGGCTCTCCCCGTCTATCAGCACAGGCTCCCCGTCCAACGCCAGTGTCAGCAGGTTATCCACCAGAATCCCCTGCTGTTCCGCCTCATATCGAAGTGCCTCCTTCCCGTAAAACCACTGGTTCACGCCGGCCCGTTTACACAGGACCGTAGGAATATTGTAATTCTCCGTCCCTGCCACCTGGGAAAGGGTCTCCGCCTCCCCGGAATCAAAACGGCCGTAGCTGATCTGTGAGAACTCATTTCCCAGGTCGTATCCGATGATGACCTTCCCGTTATTCAATAACCCCATCTGCCCTCAGCCCCCGTTCTATTTCGGTTCAAACAGCCTGCCGTTCAAAAAGTCCTTCCTGTAATACTCCTCCAGAAGGTGATCCATAGTGTCAAAGTCCTCCAGGGCCTTGCTGATCACAATGTCGTTGACCAGATGATAACGGCTCTCCGGCTCACTTCCCCGGATGTCGCTCTTCTGCAGGGTGCCGCTTTCCGTCAGCTGCTCCTCCCCGCCCCGCTCCTCCGTAATATAGTATTGAAGGTTTTCGCCAAAGAACAGGATAAACTCCTTAAACAGCACTCCCGCATAAGCCTCCCGCATGTACTCGGAATGGTACTCATCCGATTCGCCGTTCTCATGCAGAAGCACGTAATGGATCCGCACCCTGACTCCGGGATCCGTGCGGTATTCAATGATGGTTTTGTCCGCCATCTCCTGCATCACATTCCCGTTACGCCGGTATTCTCTGAAAAATTCCAGATGAATGTGCTGTTCCAGCAGCTCCTCCAGAAAGACCTCCGTCAGCCTCTCCGTATTTTCCGCCAGTTCGTCCTGATTCTCCGCATAATATTTCAGAAATGCCAGCTTACATACCTTTTTCACCGGCTCACCCCGCAGATACATGCGCTGGATCTCATCGAAAACATCCCTTTCCGTAACCCTCTCCCGCACAAAATATTCATAGGCGCACTGAGCCAGAAACGCTGTCTCCACCTCCAGCTTTGCCCCCTGGGAGACATAATAGCGGAAGATGTCCATTTTTTCTCCCACGAAGGAACCGGTATACAGCATCTGCACCAGGATATTCTCACACAGCCTGTAGCAGTCCATTTCAAAGGACCGGGCCGCCTTCCACACATCCCTGAGGCTCTTTGTCATTCCCCGGTAATACATGGTCAGATAGCGAAGTATGGTACTGTTGTATTTCCCCTTGCCGAAAGCATACACCGCCGAGGCCGTCAGAATGTCATCCTCAGCCATATTACCCTTTTCCATAAGCGGCCCGATGAGCCGGACCAGGAGCTTGGCGTCTATGAACCAGGGCCCGTAGGCATTGAGCCACTGTCTCGCCAGCTCCAGATCCCCCCGCAGCACGATATAGCGGATCGCACTCCCACGCTCCTCTGCCGTAAGCGCCGCCGGATCCAGACGGCACAAATACTTGTCCAGCTCTTCCACCGCGTCCGTATCGTAATAATACTGCAGAAGCTTTAAGGACAGCTCACTCCTTACCCTTTCCTCCGTCCGGTCAGACTCCGCCGCCCGCCGGGCTCTCTCCGCGCTTTCCGCCGATCTGATGACTCCCTCTTTTTCATTGCCGCACAGGTAAAGATCCAGCTCCGGATTGTCAACGGGAAAAGCTGTTAAGCTTTTCAGGAATTTCCCGGGAATCATCAGCTTCTCCATGGTATACTCCACACTCTTTAAGAACCGGTTATTCCACGCGTCCTCAAAGACAATAGTATACTCACTGCCATACAGGGAAATCCAAACCCTGCCGCCGGTCACCTGATATTCCGCAGGATACAGATTCCCCGGCTGGTACACATACACCTTCCTGATCCGTTCATCCTCCACCCGGATCATATGGGCAAACAACAGCCTTGACAGGGGCCCGCAGGTCTGCTCCGTTATCATTTCCGGCTTCAGCAGACGATTGTACAGATCCGCAAGATGCCTGTTAATGTGAGCCTTTGCCACCTGTTCCAAACAAAACTGCTCCATACGCATGCGGTAGGTGTCCATTACGTCCTTCATCCTGTCCTCGTTCCGCAGTATGTAATCATAAAGATACGCCGCGCGCTCATAGTCCAGGCTGTTCTGATAGGAGAAATACAGCACTACCACCTTGGGAATCTCCCGGGGCACGCTCAGGTCAAGCGCCGTCATATAATATTCATACAGATTTGTGATGCGGAGATTGTTTTCCACACCCAGCCTGTACCACTCAAAATATCCGCAGTCCGTCTTGTTTCCTTTAATCAGCAGCGTACAGATCTGCTGCAGAATGCGGACATCCTCCTTTTTCTCATACAGCTTCACCAGGGTTCTGTACAATACATCCGAGTACTCCCTGACCTTATCCGTCAGATAAAGAAGCTGCCCCACCACCTCTGCCTTGAGCAGATCCTTTCTGGCTCCATACCAGAGTACCTGCCGTTCAAAGGAACCCAGCCGCCTGAGCAGTGCCGGATTGCCGTTTAAAAGCGCCGACGCCTCAATATAAAGTATGGGACTGCTGCAGCCTGCAATAAACTGTTTTTCCAGAAAGACCCACCTGCCCGTGACGGACTTATGGTACTCTTCCGACAAATACAGAATCAGCCAGCCTACCCTCCAGTCGGAATTATCCTGACGGTAAATGTGCTCCACCTCCGCCGTAACCCGGTCCACATATTTCTGATCCCTGTGAATCAGCGTGCTCAGGTACAGGTAGTAGGCCCGCAGGGTATCATTTCCTGCTCCCTTTTCCAGCAGCTCTGCCACATGGTCCAGTATCCAGCCGGCCTCATTATAGCTTTCCTCCGTAATCAGCATCTGCGCCTGAAACAATCGCGCGGCCACATCGTTTTCGTCCATGGCCACCAGCTTGTCCACCAGCTTGCCCGTCTCCTTCAGCCAGGTGCCCGTACTGATCTTCTTCACCCGAAAGGCCTGATAATATTCCATCATCTGCACCGTACAGCGCTTCCTGGTCACCTCCTGAGAATTGCGGAGCGAGCCGTCACCCACCCGGACCGTCACCGGGATCTCCAGGGAAACAAACGCATTATAGAGAAATATCCGGCCGTAATTCTTCCCCTCCCGGCAAAGGTTTTCGTCTATAAATACAGGAAGTGCACAACGGTTTCCCAGAAAATCATCATCCGTAAGCACCTCCTTCTCCGTGAACAGGAAATCGCCGCTGCACTCCACATAAAGACAGGTGTACCCCCAGCCGTTTCTCACCACGGTAATCTCTCTTTCCGCCACGGCGTAAGCACCGGAGTTTCTTGCCGCCTCGAAAACCAGCTGCTCCTCCTGTATCAGGAATTCCGCCTTCTGCTTCTTGTTCACCCGGATCAGAAATTCCTCCATATTCTGCTCCGAGCCCTCGTACACGGACAGGGCGCGATAAGCATCCGCATACTGCCCGTCGCTTCCAGTGAGGATGCCGGCAAAGCCGGGGGAATAAAAAAGCTTTACTGCTTCCTGCCAGCTGGTTTTGGCAAGGTTGGCAAAATGAAAGAGATTTCTCACGGCACCTATGGAGGACTCCATAACCACATGCTCAGCGGACACCACAAAAGGAAGATAATATTCCCCCTGGCTGCTGATAATATAAAAGTTACCCTTTATCACATCTCCCTCTTCCAGGCTCTCTCCGTGGAAGCAGTACAGAATCTCCTCATCGCAGCCGGTAAATTCCCGGGTCAGGCATTCCATCCGCAGATCGGAGGACATCACCGTTCCCTGGGTAAACTGCCCCTGGGCAGCATAAATGCGGAAGGCGCCTTCATACACTTCCCCCGCCTTCAGGGAAATCTCTATTTTTGTGCAGGAAAAGTCCAGGGAACCGTTTTCATACTCAAAGTTTTCCTCCATAATCCGATCCATCATCTTCTGCATTTGTACTCACCTGCTTTTCTGTTTCCCTTTTCCGCACACCAAAAAAAATGCCCTACGCCATATTATAACAAATAATCAGGCGCAGGGCAATTTTTTTTAAATGGTCTCTGAAGCAGGCTTGCTGATGATTCCTTTCAGGCAGAGCCCCCCCAGTGCCGTCCCCAGAACCAGGGACACCGCAAAGGCTGCTGCCACCCCGCCCTGGGATGTATTCTCGGGAAGCAGAGCGTAAACAGGACCCACCAGCACACTGGATCCGTTCATGGCTGCGTGCAGCAGCATGCAGAGCCAGATATTCTGAAACCGTCCGTATACCAGACCCAGGACAAGTCCCAGCGCGAAGGCGTATACTCCCTGTACCAGGTTGCCGTGCAGGATACCGAAAGCAATGGCCTGCACGACGTTCGCCACCCAGAACCTGGGGCTGATCTTACCTGCCAGCCGGTAAATCACCCCCCGGCATACCAGTTCCTCACTTAAGGGAGCCAGAATTACCGTGGAAATCAGCGACAGAACCGTAACTTCCGTAATCCCCGCCATTTCCATCAGCTCCTCATACTCCTGCAATGCACTGGGTACCACCATTTCTACCAGGGAAAGCACACCACTGATGGCAAACTGGGCAGCCACCCCCAGCAGGACAATCAGCAGGATCTGCCGGATCCCGGGCTTTTCCGTGCCCTCCGGTCTCTTCTTCCTGCCCCAGGCAAAATAGTACCACAGTCCAAAGACCAGCGCCGCCGCCAACTGGCTCACGATCAGAATGGGGACAATATTGTCCATGTATTTCTCCATCACCGTAACCGTCAGGGCATCCGGTCTCATTTCTCCCGGTGTATTCAGCATTTCCCTCAATGTCATTACCAGCATAATCACCGTTGCGGAGCCCAGCTGAATTGCAAAGAACAGAGCAATCGGCAACAGGGAAACTATAGTCCAGCCGGTCTTTTTCAACACGCTTTTCATTGACACACCCCCTCATAATATAATGGTCATTCCAGGTTCAGCCTTCTCGTATTTACCAGCCAGGATACCAGGTACAGCAATGCCGCAAAGATCAGGTTCAGCACAAGGACAACTATCATATTTGTATTGAAATAGCTTCCAATTGCAGTCATGGACTCACTGGTGCTCTTCGCATAGGAGACGGTAATAATGCCTTCCACGGCAGAGCCGATAATACCCGAAACAATCTTGACCAGAATGTAGCTCACTATGGCCATCAGCACCCTGTGCTTCGTAAAGAGCTGCCCCATGGAAATGGCGCCGAACAGCGTCATAATGCTGGCGAACGCGCTGAGGACCATGGAAACAATCATATAGATAAAATAACCGCGGAAGCTGATTCCCAGCTCCTTTTCAATCATGGCGAAAACTTCCCGCATCTCCGTCTCATAAACCTGCCGAAATTCCTCCCAGAATTCGGCAAGGGTATAATCCGGCGGCAAAACGGCGCTGATCAAAAACAGCATCAGGCCGAACACAGACAGGACGACGCCCACAGAAATAATCAGGACCCACAGGCTGCTGATCAAAGTCTTGCAAAACATCAGCTGGCCCTCCTTCACCGGGAGCGTATGGGTCAGGTATCCCTCATCCGTATACATCGTCTTGTAAAAACGTACTCCCAGATATGCCATGGTTCCGATGGGAACCGCCACCAGCATCACAAAATAAAGGATCAATGTAAAAACACTTACCAGATTTAAAATATTGATTCCGAAATTATTCCGATAATAGTCATTGTCACCGTACAGGGTCTGCCACATGGGCGACCGGAAAGCAAGCCAGCCCAAAAAGGTGATGCCCACCAGCACAATCAACATTAAACAGCCTGTTCTGTAAGTACTCTTCCACTCATGCTTTAACAATTTTCCTAACATGCGAACACCTCCCTGAAATAAGCATCCACAGACTTGCCGTGCTGCTCCCTGATATTGTCTACGGAGGTATAGAGTACCAAATGACCGTAGCGCATAAAAATAACCTCGTCCAGCACCTGCTCAATATCTCCGATCAGGTGGGTGGAGATAATAACGGTTGCATCCTGATTGTAGTTATTGATAATAGTACGCAAAATATAGTCCCTGGCTGCAGGGTCAACACCGGCAATGGGCTCATCCAGCACATACAGGTCTGCGCTGCGGCTCATGACCAGAATCAGCTGTACCTTTTCCTTGTTGCCCTTGGACAGGGTCTTCAGCCTGACGGAAGGATCAATGTTAAGGCTGTGAAGCATCTCCAGTGCCTTTTCCTTGGAAAAATCGGCATAAAAATCACCGAAAAAGTCCAGGATCTGGCTGATTTTCTTTCCGCCGGACAGATAAGTACGATCCGGAAGATAGGCCACATGTGCCTTTGTCTCTGTCCCCACATACTGCCCGTTGATCTTGATACTGCCCTGACTGGGCGTCAGCAGCCCGTTCATCATTTTAATCAGCGTTGTCTTACCGCTGCCGTTAGGTCCCAGAAGGCCGATGATTTTCCCTCTGGGAAGGGTCAGCGTGATATTGTTCACTGCCACGTTTTTTGCATCGTAGGCCTTTGTCACCCCTACTAATTCCACCAGTTCGTTCATCCCTGTTCTCCCTCATAATTATTCGAAATACAATGTTTCCCGTTCAGCAGTTCCAGTGTCTCTGCTTCCGCATAACCAAGCTCTTTCATTCTGGTAAAAAAGGTTTCCACCTGCTCCTTTGCCAGATTTGCCCTGATGCCCTGTATCCGCTGTACATCCTCGATAACATTTCTGCCGTTGGTGCGCTGGGTCACAATCAGTCCGCTTCTCTCCAGCTCCGTAAAAGCCTTCTGCATCGTGTTCGGATTCACCGCCGCCACTGCCGCAAGATCTCTGACGCTGGGAAGCTTTCCGCCAGGCGGATATTGCCCCGATACGATCTGCATCTGAAGCCGCTCGACAAGTTGTGAGTAAATCGGTCTGTCAGTATCCAAGTCCCATGCCATTTCCATCTTCCTTTCTGTATTATTGTATCAACTTCATAATACAATAATACGCCTTCTCTCTGGTTTCGTCAAGTACTTTTTGCACTTTTTCAGAATAAACGCATATTAATACCATAACTAACCCTTTGAGGTCCATTATGTCCAGAGATACTATATTTTCAAAAGCTGTCCCGGCCCCGGAGCTGACGGCTTGCCAGGAGCCGGAACCCGGCATGTCGCCGCCTGACCGGCCGAATACGGATCTGCCGGAACCTGCGGAACCGGTTCCCCCTCAGCCGGAAGGAGCTGCCTCCCCCGGCCCTGCCGGAGCCACCGATTTCCGGTATGCCGGAACCCTGAAAATCAGCGTCGTTTCCAGCGTAGGGCTGATCCCCGTAGAAAACGCCACCGTCGCCGTCTCCTACACCGGAGACCCGGATTCTCCCCTGCAGGTACTTACCACCGACAGCTCCGGGCAGACGCCCGTGACAGAACTGGCTGCGCCCCCCCTTGAGCTGTCCCTGAATCCCGACGCGGCACAGCAGCCCTATTCCGAATACAATATATCCGTCACGGCGGAAGGCTATGAGCCGGTCTATGTATCCGGCTCCGAAATTCTGGCCAACGAACTGTCCCTGCAGATTATCCGCATGAATCCTCTGGCCGCCACGGACGAAGAAGAAAAGGTAGTTACCATCCCCGCCCATACCCTCTGGGGAGAGTATCCGCCGAAAATACCGGAAGACGAAATCAAACCCATGGCAGAGACCGGCGAAATCGTCTTAAGCCGCGTTGTCGTGCCGGAATATGTCATTGTTCATGACGGCGCTCCCGGCGATACCTCTGCCCCGAACTACTGGGTCCGCTATCGGGACTATATCAAGAACGTAGCTTCCTGCGAAATCTACTCCACCTGGCCCGAGAGCGCCATCTATGCCAATGTCCTGGCCATCCAGTCCTTCACCCTGAACCGGGTGTACACGGAGTGGTATCGGAACCAGGGCTACAACTTTACCATTACTTCCTCCACGGCCTATGACCAGAAGTGGGTATACGGCAGAAATATCTACCAAAATATCGACTATCTCGTAGATACCATCTTTGCCAACTATCTGTCCAGGCCCGGGGTAAGGCAGCCCATATTTACCTCCTACTGCGACGGCAACAGGGTGACCTGCAACGGCTTAAGCCAGTGGGGCTCCAAATATCTGGGGGACCAGGGATATTCCGCTATTGAGATCATCCGCTACTATTACGGAAACGATATGTATATCAACACGGCCGACATCATCTCCGGCGTACCTTCGTCCTGGCCCGGCTATGACCTGGGTATCGGCGCTTCCGGTGATAAGGTCCGCCAGCTCCAGACCCAGCTGAACCGCATTGCCCGCAATTACCCCTCCATTCCCACCATCGCCGCAGACGGTATCTACGGCCCCGGGACTGCGGAGGCAGTCCGCACCTTCCAGGGTATCTTCAACCTGCCCCAGACCGGGGTGACGGATTATCCCACCTGGTATGAGATCTCCGAAATCTATGTGGGAGTCTCCAGAATCTCGGAGCCGGGATAAACCCTTAAAACGTGTACCGCCAGGCGCACCGCCTGCAAAGGGGCGGACATCGTAAAATCCGCTATCCGCCCCTTTGCTGCAATTTGCACTTCCCTTATTCTGTTACGGTCATACCTTTTTAAAACGCTCCACCTCATCGGAAAGCATCTGGGAAATATTCTTGCTGTTTTCCGATTCGGCCTGTATCTGGTTGATGGCATCCACAAGGCTGACCGCATTATCCGCCACGCTGGTCACACCCTTTGCGCTCTCGTCCACCGCGATGGAAATATCACTGATACCGGCGTTCATAGCCTTCATTGTCTCCGCGATGTCACCTGCATTGCCTGCAAATTCATTCAGTATATCGTGCACGCTCTCCGCATCCTGCTGGTACTGGTCCACCACCTCCACAAAAGTGTCATAATCTCTCATAACCTTGTCGTCAACAAATTTCAGCATCCCTTCCGCGTTCTTCGCCAGCCGCTCCACCGCCTCGGTAACCGTGGCACTGATGCTCTGGATGTTGCTGGCCGTAGCGGCACTGCTGTCTGCCAGCCCCCTGATTTCATCGGCCACCACGGCAAAGCCTCTGCCCGCATCCCCCGCCCTTGCAGCCTCAATGGACGCATTTAAGGACAGGAGGTTTGTCTGACTGGAAATAGCCAGAATCTCCTGGGTCAGCCCGTTGATCTTCTCCACGCTGCGGCTGTCTGCCAGGGCAGTCTTTAAATCTTTCCGGATACTCTCAACATTGCCGGCCGTCTCTTCCTTGCTTTCCAGGGTATCATGGTGCATCTCGTCCGCCCGGTTTGTAATATCCCGCACCAGGCGCACACCGTCCTGCACATGGCTGTTCATCTGCTCGATTGCCGTCATGACCGCATCACTGCCGGAAGCGATCTGCCCCAGGGTGGCGGAAATTTCCTCCATACTGGCCGACATCTCTTCCATGGCCGCAGACACACTGCCGGCACTTTCATTGGAAGTACCCACCTCCTCGTTCACAGCCGCCGCGGAATTCTTCAGGTTCTCGGACTCCTTTTTCAGCTTTTGCATAATGATCTGCAGCTGCTCGATAAAGTTATTGACACCCACTGCCATCTGGCCGATCTCGTCGTTGGAGGAAACCGTAATACGTTCTGTCAGGTCACCCTCGTCATTTTCGATCTTTCTCACAATGTCATCCACCTGGTTCCTGGACTTCCTTGCGGGACCGGATACCGTCTTTGACACGATCACCAGGCCCAGCACAGCCGTTACCAGGATGACACCGCACATCACCATGTCAAAGGTATAGGTGCCGGATATTTTCACAGAGGATGTCTCCATAATATTCCGGCAGTATGTATCCATGGCTTCGGCAAATTCCGCCTCCCTGTCCTTCATACTGGTGATAAATCCCTCCAAAATCGTTGCCTCGGCAGTAAAGGAGTCCCTGTCCAGAGCCTCCGACGCGGCCTTTAACCTCTCCGCACAGGAAACCAGCTCGGAAACCGACAGCAAATACTGATCCGTCACAGCCATCAGTTTCTCATCCTTTGTGTTCTGGGCGCGGTCGCGAAGACCGACACCGTATGTCTGCACATCCCGGGTAGTCGTCTCCAGTACGGAACGGTAAAAGGCAGCGGTATCACCTACCTGCTCATACCGGAGAAGGTACGAATACATCTGCATTTCTTCTATGGAAGCCGCCAGCTGGCCGTTAAGCCTCTCCAGGGCAAGACAGGTATCCCCGATCACCCCGTTATATTCCCCGATACGCCCCAGCGCACCGATGTCAGCCACAATCGTCAATACAATAATAACGATCATCGTCATCATTGTGCCGAAAACCTTCGCTCCGATACTTCCTTTTCTTGTCGTTTTTTTCATAACCATACCCTTTCTCTGCGTACTGTGAGACTTTATATAACAAATTATACACCCGCAGTGCCGGATTGGGTAGCTTTTTTTACCAAAACTTAAACAGCCGTGCCAGCCGTACTCCGATTCGGAAGTACCAGGGCTGGAGCTTTTTCCCTGCCGTCTTTAACTCCCTGCGTATCTCCAGATGCTGCGGGCAATGACTCTCGCACTTCCCGCACTCGATACATTTACTCACATCGCTCATTTCCTTTTGCAGCGCAATAATCTGGATATATTCAAACCTTCCGGCCCCGGCATTCTCCGTATACATACGGTTATAACAGCGGAATGTGGTGGGAATATCAATTCCCTCAGGGCAGGGCATACAGTAGCCGCAGCCGGTGCAGCCCACCCGGATCCTGCCGTTGATCTCCCCTTTCACTGCTTCAATCAGGGCGAAATCCTCCGCCGTCAGCTCCCCCGGCCGCACCCGGGATGCAATGCCCACGTTCTCCACCACCATGGACAGTGAATTCATACCGGAAAGCACACAGGTGACCCCGGGCTGGTCCCAAAGCCAGCGTAATGCCCATTCCGCCGGTGTCCAGCCCCGGGAATTCTCCCGGATCAGCCGTTTTGCCTCCTCCGGCAGCAGATCCACCAGCTTGCCTCCCCGCAGCGGTTCCATGATAATAACCGGAATCCCCTTTTCTGCCGCCGCCTTCAATCCCGCTCTGCCCGCCTGGCTGTCCTCATCCATATAATTGTACTGTATCTGGCAGAAATCCCAATCGTAAGCCTGCAGTATCTGCAGAAACATGTCCGTATTGCCATGGAAGGAAAAACCGATGTTCCGGATACTCCCCTCCGCCTTTTTTCTCCCGATCCATTCCCTTATTCCCAGTCTGCACAGCTTCTCCCATGCCGCAATGTCCGTCAGCATGTGCATCAGATAATACTCTATATGATCTGTCTGCAGACGCTTTAACTGTTCTTCAAAATACTTATCCGGCGACTTCTCCGATTTGATCAGATACTGCGGCAGCTTCGTGGCGATGCAGACCCTGTCACGGCAGCCGTTCCTCTTCAGGATTTCCCCCACTGCCGCCTCACTGCCGGGATAGATATAGGCGGTATCCAGATAGTTGACACCGCTGTCTATGGCAGCCATCACTTCCTTTTCCGCCTTGTCTATGTCTATGACGCCGCCCTTCCTGGTGAAGCGCATACATCCGTATCCGAGAATGGAAATCCGCTTTTGGTACCGGTCCTCTCTGTACTGCATAAAGCCCCCTTTCCATATTGCCTATGATTTATATAGTAACAGAATACATCCGCAGGCACTCCGTGTCAAGTACTTTCGTACTATATGTGTCGATGCTCACTGTTTTGCCGTAACATTGCCTGCCTGAACCGATATGTCCTGTCAGTACTCGCTCCGGCACAGCCAAACCTGCGCCCCGGATCCGCCCTCAAAAACAGCCCGATCCCTCCGGACCGAGCTGTTTTTCTTTGCCTGATTTCTCCAGGCCGCGTATTTACAACATCGCACTTGAAAGCATTACTTTGCCAGCAGCATCATAATATCGTTGCTCCGGGCCACAAACCTTGTCATGGCCTCGGGGGACAGGGGCGCGTGCTGTATCTTTGCCAGATCATAAAGCTGCTCACAGATCATCTCCACATTTTCGCCGTCCCGATGTTCGGTGACATACTGCACCAGGGGATGGCCGGCATTCAGAATCAGGGTCTCTCCCTCGCCGCCGAATGCTCCCATGTCCATGCCGGGCATGGAATACATCTTCATCATATCCTGCATGCGCCTGCTCTCCTCGGACAATGTGATCACGGATGAAATCTTCTTGTTCTTCAGCTTTTCCACCTTTATGGTGATCTTGTCATTTTTCAAAGCCTTCTTCATGATCTCCGCAATAGCCTTGGCCTGCTCCTCAAACTCCTCCTGCGCCTTCTTGGAAGTCTTGCTCTTTAAGGCATCCGTCACATCCGCGTCAATTCTCTGGAACTTCACGCCCTCATTTTTGGACTCCAGCTGTGAGATAAAGGGCTGGTCAATGTTATGGGTCAGAATGACGGCATCCATCTTCGCCGCCTTAAACATATTGATATACTGGCTCTGCTGTTGTTCGTCAGTGACGTAATATATGGTCTTTTCCTTCTTTTCCTCCGGCTCTCCGCCGTCTTCCGCCGTCTCTTCCGTTCCGTCCCCAGCCTTGCTGCCGTCGTCCACGATCTCTGCTTCCACCTTACTGCCGTTCTCGTCCACGGCGCTTCCTGCCTTGCTCTCCTCTTCCCCGGTACTGCCGTCTTTACCTTCCTCCACGTCAATCGGCTTTGTCTCAAGGCACTCGGGCAGGGTCAGATACCTGCCTTCCAGATTCTTAAAGAGGATATAGTCATTCATCTTCTCACAGAACTTATCATCCTTCAGGCAGCCGAATTTGATGAAGGGACTGATGTCATCCCAGTACTTATCATATTCCTCTTTCTCCGTCCTGCACATGCCGGACAGCT